>JAPPLY010000056.1 GCA_028819305.1 Bdellovibrionales bacterium | reverse complement strand
AGAAACTACGAAAGAGGAGATTTCCCTTGAAATAAAGAAAAAAGAGCAAGTGAGCGATAGAAAACGGGAAGACTTAGTAATAGAACAAGGAAAAAAAAGGACCTCCCTTACAGAAGAATTACTTAAGACAGAAGAAGAACTGAGTAAAGCTCAGGCCGACTTAGCTTCTACAAAAAAAGAGATGGAAAACATAAAAAAAGAATTAAAAATTTTGGGAGAAAAGCTCCATGCGCTTAAATAAAATAATAAAAAAAACCAAATGGTTTTATCTTCGTTTCCACGGGGACAAGCTTTTTTATAATTTTTCGGTCCTTTGCTCCTGGACAAGTCAAGCCTTTAAATCTGGAATTTTAAAAGAGGATCGGTATAATAAAAAGGGAGTGACCTTGGTGGAGATTCTTATCATCATGGCCATCATGGCTCTTCTTATCACTGGTTCGTCTGAGTTCTTTATCCATACCATGAAAGTTCAAAACCTGACCTACTCACAAGACTCAGAAGAAAAACTAAGAGAACAACTCGCAAAGGTAGATGAAGGGGCTTGCACAAATACTTTCTCTAATAAAAAAGTGGGCGAAAGTATAAATGAAATAAAAGACGAGTTTGACCAAACACTTATTGAGCTTTCCAGCTCCAACAATTTTTTTGATAGAAATTTAAAAGTGATAAACATCTCCACTCGTTCAAAAATAGATCCTTGTAACAGCATCATTGTCTCCTCCTGTAACAGCATCCAAGCTTCTGAGCCCGGGGATTGCCCTCCTGGCTGTACAGATCCAACTATCCCCCCCGGCGGCAGTGCCCCTTGTGGGGGCACCAATGCCACTTGTCCTCCTGGCTGCATAGATCCAGCCACTTTCCCGGGAACCTGTGGCGGCACCCGTGCCACATCCATCCCCGGCTATGCCGAAATGGAGATCGCTTTTTCAAGACCGGGAAGTTTTTTTGAAACTAAAAAAAGAGGCGGAGTTTGCACCAGCTCGGATCAAACAGATTGCTACAAACAAGACTGCATTTTAAGGCTTTCAGGAAGCCCCCTTCCCTCCGGAGTAGCAGGCACGGATATAGGAAGCTGTGAGCTGCTGAGCTGTAGTAATATAAATTTCTTAAATAAAAATATTAGCTGCTATACCATGGCAGACGACCTTACAGGACAAGGCATTACTTCTTTAGGCTGTGGTGCCCCCCCACAGCAAGAAAAAACAACGAGCCTTGGTTTTAGTACAGGAATCACTAACTCAGGGCAGGGGAAATTTAACACCTTTATAGGATACCAGGCCGGGAAAAAAAACATAAAACCCTTTAACACTTTTATAGGGTATCAGGCGGGGGAAAAGAATGCTATAGGAGAACTTAGCACTTTTATAGGATATAGGGCCGGGCAAAATAACAAAGGAGAAGAAAACACTTTTATCGGGAGCGAAGCCGGGCAAAACAGTGATAGCAGTTCTTATAACACCTTTATAGGGTACCAAGCCGGACAAAATAGTGAAGGGAATAATAACTTTTTTATCGGAAGTGAGGCAGGAAAAAACAATAAAGGAAATAGTAACTTTTTTATTGGAAGCGAGGCGGGCAGGCAAAATACCAATGGAAAAGAAAATATCTTTATTGGATATCAAGCGGGCCGGCAAAATGCCGATGGAGAAAAAAACACCTTTATTGGGAGCGGGGCAGGCAGGCAAAATACCAATGGAAAAGAAAATACCTTTATCGGATACAGGGCCGGACAACAAAATACGGGAGATAGTAACTTTTTTCTAGGCCACCAGGCGGGAGCGCAAAACAGCACTGGAGAAAAAAATACTTTTATAGGGCACCAAGCCGGACAAAATAACACCACCGGAAACAGCAATGTTTTTATAGGTTATAAAGCTGGCTCTGGTTCTAACTATGACAATCATTTTGTTGTTGGAAATGAATTAAATAACGAATGGATCACAGGGGAGATTAAGGTCAGTACCGATCCTAATCCCCCCAGTTTTAAAATTAATGGTCAGCAGGTTGCTTATTGGGATCCTATAACAAATACGGGCCATACTCACATATCTTCTTCCCGTACTCTTAAAAAAAATATCAAAAGTTTTAAAAGTTTTGATAAAGCCCTGGAGGATATTTTAAACATGCCTCTTTTTACTTTTGAGTTTAAAAAAGATAAGCCGCAAAAAAAACGAATCGGTTTTATTTCAGAAGAGCTTCCCCCCCACCTACAGATAAAAGATAAGCTCTCCCGCCCTGATATGACCTCTATTAGGGGAACCATCCTGGCGGGAATTAAAGCTCTTTATAATAAAATTAAAACTTTAAAAGAAGAATTTAGTTTTCAAATTAAAAATTTAAAAACAGAGATTTTAAAAGAGATAAAGGCAAATGTGAAAGGTTTAAAGGAAGAGCTTTTTCATCAGCTAAAAGATTTAAGTAAAAATTTAGAAACTACGAGAGAGGAACTTTCCCTGGAGATAAAGAAAAAAGAACAAATAAGCTTAAAACGGGAAGATTTAATAATAGCTCAGGAGAAAAAGAAGATGGCCTCCCTTACAGAGAAGTTACACAAGAAAAAAGAAGAATTGAGCCAGGTAAAAGCCGACTTAGCCTCTACAAAAAAAGAGATGAAAAACATAAAAGAACAATTAAAAACTTTAGAAGAAAAATTTAGCTCACTTAAATAGTCGGTTCTGAAAAAGTTTTCTATTTAAAACCAATTTAATAACTTTAGCTAAAAGATTTTGGCTTAAAATCTCTTCTATTAACAAGGCTGGCACTGTCCCCTGTAGCTCGAATAAGAAATAAACCCTCCTCTTCCGCAAGCAAATGGGCCTTATTCTCACTCGCTAAATAAGCCATCGCCCCATAAATGGTTTCAGACCTGTATCTGGGAAAATAACTTCTAAAATCTCTGAGGGTTTTTAAAAACACACTCACATCTTTAGGAACTAAAGTGGTTTTTACTTCTACCACCACCACCTCTATCCCATTAGCCACAATAATATCAAACTCTCTTCTTTCAATGCGGCCATCGGGCTTTCTCCACTCCGACTGAGAGCGGGTATGAGTTTGTGTTATATCTATCCCCTGATCTTGAAAAATCTTTACCAGCTTCCCCTCCACTAAAGATTCCACTAAAGCTCCCCATCGTTGGTTAAACCGGCCCCCTATTTTTTGTATTTGCCGATCTGTCTCTTTCATTTGCCGATCTGTCTCTTTCATTTGCCGATCTGTCTCTTTTTGGCTGGCACGAAGCTCTTTACGGATTTCTTCCATCTCCCGATTTGCCTCTTTGTGGCTGGCACGGATTTCTTCCATCTCCCGATTTGCCTCTTTGTGGCTGGCACGGATTTCTTCCATCTCCCGATTTGCCTCTTTGTGGCTAGCAGCCACTTCTTTTAAAATACTCCAAATCTCATTTGCTGGTGATATTGTAGGTTTATTCATATCGTTCTCCTTTTTTTATAATATCATAGTTTTTTAAAACTATGCAAAATCCGTACCAGGTTTTCACTCAAAGGATTTTAATGGGCGAACTTCAGTAAAAAACTATGACATATTTAAACTAAGTGTAGATGAGACTCAAAAGAGAAGTGGTTCTTAGGGCGAACTTCAGTAAAAAACTATGACATATTTACTAATAAATCATTCACCTCATAGCCGACTGGATGCCCGCTCCCCGCTTCCGCGAGGACAAGCTTCGCGGGAATGACAGGTTTTTTAATTTTTAAGGCCGGTCTATTGAGTGGGAGAAGATTTTTTATTATCATAAAAACATGAAACAATTTATCCCTCTTTTTAAAGCCATCATAGCTTTTGTGGCTGTTTTGACTGGATTGGGGCTTGTTTTTAATCTGCTTTTAAGTCCGGTCAAAATGGGACAAGTTCGTTTAGAAAAGCGTATGGATAGAATAGAAAAAAAGCTGGACAAGTTAATTGAGTCAAAACTGGTTCATAACTAAAAAGGTATTTCAATCCATTTTTTAATGCAAAAATACCGGTGAAAAAATCTTCTATACCGAATCAGTATAATTTGTTTTTGTGTTTATTTTTAAATGAATTAACAAGGCTTGAATAGCCGCAGGAGGCATCCCGCTAATACGGCTGGCTTGTGCCAAAGTGCGCGGTTTTACTTTTTTTAATTTCTCTAATGCCTCTAAAGAAAGCCCTTTTACTCGATCATAATCTAGCTTGGGAAGTTTTATATTTTCCAGCTTTTGATTTTGAGCTATAAATTCCTCCTGCCTTTTAATGTATCCCTCATATTTTATCTGAATTTCCACAGACTCCCAGCTTTTTTCCGTGTTTTCACCTAAAAGGTTTTCTTTATCACTTTCCTTCTTTTTTAATAGTTTATGTTTCAAATCTGGGTTTTGCTGAATAAAAGTTTTCATTTTCCGCCAATCCATCTCTGGCCTGGAAAAAAAAACTTTTAAAGTTTGTACTCTGTTTAAGCTTGGCGCTTTTACAGCTTTAAGCTCTTCTTTTATTTTTTCCTTCGGCGATATTTGTGTTTTTTTCAAAAAATTTAGTAGTTTTTCTCTTCGCTCTAGTTCTCTTTCTAAAAGAAAAAGTTTTTTTGAAGAAAGCAGATGATGTTCACGGCTTAAATGAAATAATCTTTCTATGGCATTATCCTCTCTTAAAATAAGACGATGTTCTGCACGAGAGGTGAGCATACGATAAGGCTCTTTTGTCCCCTTTGTAACCAGGTCATCAATTAAAACACCAATATAAGCCTCCTGCCTCTTTAAGATAAGAGGAGGAGCTTTTTGAACCTTACTCGCGGCATTAACACCGGCTACCAGGCCTTGACCTGCGGCCTCTTCATATCCACTTGTTCCGTTAATCTGGCCGGCAAAAAAAAGATTTTCAAAAAGTTTTGTCTCCAAGGTGGAAAAAAGCATCTGAGGGTCTAAAAAGTCATATTCCACAGCATAACCCGGTTTTAAAATCTCTACTTTTTCTAAACCCTTGATGGTTCTTAAAAAGGCAAGCTGTATTTTCTCCGGTAAACTGGTGGAAAGGCCCTGTAAATAAATAGAAGTTCCCTTAAGAGTTTCCGGCTCTAAAAAGCTCTGGTGCCGATCCTTATCCGCAAACCGGATAATTTTATCTTCCACACTAGG
This sequence comes from Bdellovibrionales bacterium, assembly GCA_028819305.1. GTDB lineage: Bacteria > Bdellovibrionota > Bdellovibrionia > Bdellovibrionales > UBA1609 > JANQSP01. The sequence goes on along the minus strand of JAPPLY010000056.1, from coordinate 79,686 downwards.
ACAATACCTAGGTCCCACCCCTTGAATAGCTCCTGAGTGAAGAGCGGAAAGATGCAAATTTTTTCTAATGATCTCATGTGTTTTTTCATTGGTGTATGTCAAATGACAAGAGATCTGAGGCAAACTTAAAATAGGAGAGCTGAAAAAACTAAAGGGTCTAAACTGAGGATCCCCTTTTTGAACAATCAGAGAGGAAAAATCAATGCTTTCTTTTTTGAGACGAGGAGGGGTGCCGGTTTTCAAGCGATGAACAGGAAAGCCTAAAGTTTTTAACTGATCGGATAAACCTGTTGTGGCTTTTTCCCCTACTCTTCCTCCGGACTTTTGCTCCGAACCTATATACATCATCCCTTTCATAAAAGTGCCGGTCGTTAAAATCACCGTTTTTGATAAAATTTTCTCGCCCTTATCTGTAATCACCCCCTTACATTTATTTTTGTCCAAAACCAAAGTTTTCACCTCTGCGGACAAAACAGAAACTTCTTTAAGAGAAAAGAGATATTTTTTTACAAAAGCGCTATAAAAGTGCTTATCACACTGGGCACGAGAGCCTCTTACGGCAGGCCCTTTGCTTCTATTTAAAAGTTTAAACTGGATACAGCTCGCATCGGCGGCCCGACCCATAAGCCCTCCTAAAATATCTAGTTCCTTTACAATATGCCCTTTGCCTAAGCCTCCTATGGATGGGTTACAGCTCATGTGCGCTGTACGCTCTTTATCTACCGTTACTATTAAGACAGAACAATCCCTACGAGCAGCGGCATAAGCCGCTTCCACCCCTGCATGCCCGCTTCCCACTACAATAACATCAAATATTTCCATAGAGTTCCTCTACTATAAAATTAGGTTTTATAAGAATATTTAATCGTCCTTGAAAAAACTTTCTTTCTCAAAATCATTGTCAACAAGAGGGAAAAATGAGTTCGGTTCCTGTCTCCTTCTTTAGTTTTAACATTAACACTCGCTCTAGCTCCATACTTAAGTAGAAGTGTAGCAATCTCTGCAGAGAGTACGAAATACAGAGGAGTTACACCATTCTTATTTTTAGCATTGACATTTGCTCCATTTTTAAGCAAGAGTAAAGTAACTTCTTTTGATCTTACTTTCATGCCCTTACTACGAAGTTCTTTGATTTGATATTCAAGTTTCGATTCACTAAGCACACTTGAATGTAGAGCAGTACCATTGGAACCTTTAATTTTAGTGTTAACATTTGCTCCATATTTTAACAGAAGTGAAACAAACTCTAAGTGACCCAACGCACTAGCTTGAATTAAAGGGGGGAGTTTCTCGTTATTATTTACTTTCGCTCCATGCTTTATTAATAGTGAAGCAATCTTCAGATTTCCACCGTGAATCGCAAAGTTTAAAGGTGTTGCGCCATTTTCATTTACCAAATCAGGATCAATTCCTACCTTCAAGAAAGAAGATACTTTCTTAATATCTCCTTTTTCAGCAGCTTTATGAATTTCTCCTGCATTTGCTAAATAATAAAAAAACAAAAGATAAAAAAAGACTAAAAAGTACTTCATAAAAAATCTATCGGTTAGTTTTTATAAAAGACTTAATTTTTAATTCTTTATTTATATAAAATTTTAACAGAGATATACTAGCTTTCATATCATATTTTATATCCATAATAATAAGAGTATCGGTCTTTATTATTACTGGTTCACATTATTTTCTTTTAAAGAGGCTTTAAGCTCTTCCAGTTCTTTAAGAGTCAAGTCTTTTATCTTTTTAAATTCTTTTTTCTTTTCTCCCGTAGTAACAGCTAAAACAATACATATAATTCAACCTAAAACAGTCCACCCGAAAAGTAAATTTGCAAAAAACATAAATATTATATTTGAAAAGTTAACTCCACAAAGAGTTTTATCGTCTCGATTTGAACATACTGTAACAGTCGGAGCGAAATACAATATAAGTAATAGCCATATCATGAAGGTGTATAATATTAAGTTATCTTTATATTCAGGAATGTGAAAGCAGATTAAAAATGCAATAGAAAATAAAAAAGCTAAGAAAAAATTCGTCATAATAATTCTCCTTATTGTTTATCTATTAGCCTTTGTAGTTTTATTTCAGCTTCTTTAAAACAATTTGCATGATGTAAATAATGATCTGCTAATTTATCTTGAAAAGACCTATCTGTTTCATTCACCGCTCGTAAGTTGCTATTGTTCATCTTAGCAAAAAACTCTCGTCTTTCCCCTTTATTCCCTATTGGAGTTATTTCTAAACACTTATTAAGTGTCTCTTCTTCTTTTAACATTTCATTGAGTAGATCATGATTATAGGTATTATCTATTCTAAAGCGTTCCCTTTTCTTTACATAGGAGTCTTTAGCTTCTACTAAGAGAAGACTAGCCTTCCCCACCCTTTTAAAATACTCTGGGCACTTCCTCTCCGGTTGTAGAGGACAGTTTTTTGGAACATTTCTAGGATCATCAGGGTCCCATATGTCATGTTCCTCATCGGAACAGCTTATTAAGAAGAAAAAAAATAAAAAGAAAGGAAATATACATTTCAAATTCACTAGTAATTCTTTTTTCTGTAAAAATTATCTTCTACAATTAAACGTTAATGTATTATTAAAACAGCCTATTCTATCTGGAGGAAAAAGACTATCTCTTATCCCTCTGAGGCATTTAATTTGAGCTTCTTTAGAAAGTTTTTGACCATATTTACCAGAAACATAGTCCTGAACAGCTGTTCCAAAAACACAGTTTCTAGGTCTAGTATCTGGATTTAGATATTTAGGAAGATGAAAAATTTTCCACTTAATTTTATCTGGTAGTTGGTTATAATTATATACTTTCTTTTTAAAGTGAGAATCGTATGTTTGATAATTTTTTTTAAGCCATTCCCATTCTTCTGATGTAGGTAAAATAAAATCTCTACTGTTGTCAGCATATTGTCTCGATACTTTTTTTTGTCGTTTATTTTTAATATATTTTGCTTCATGGCCTAGATAATTAGTTGCACAACCAATAAGAATATTTGGGAACATAAACAAAAAATATACTAACCACTTCATATTTTACCACTTTTCTCAAAAGCTTCCAAAAGTTCAGATCATCTTGATTAATATAAAATCGGTTTTTAACTTTAAATCTTTAGAATATTTTACTTATAATAGATTCATGGATGACTATTTACCCAATGGAAAAAAGGTCTTATTTGATTTAACATCTGTTTTTGATTTTTAGTAAGATCAAACTGATATTTGTAGGAGAAATCAGTAAAGAGATATTTAATTTTATTTTGAATCTTTTTTGCAGGCGGAATAAATTTCTTATTATCGTATGCGAATGCCGCAACAGCAAACTGTGAAAGTTCTTTTTCAATAATGATTAAGAAGTCAATTTTTATGGAATACCATGTTTCTTCAATTGAACTTAAACAATCAATTCTCTCACATAGAAATTTAAAATATGCTTCAGAACTTATATGTGAAAAGTAACGACATACTCCGTCAGCCATTGATGTAATACTTAAAGAAAGTCCATTTGGATTCAAAGATTTTGAGTTATAAAAAGATAACCATTCTTTAAATATTACCCTTAAAAAATCATGTCGAGCAGATGAATCTAATCCATCAAGCATACCCTTCAATAGAAGGTCAAGCTGATCTTTGCATAAAAGATTCATCGGAAAAATTTTTACAATATCACATAATAAGCCTTTTCCATACTTAGTCACTGCTTGGCCTGTTACCTCCATTAAGGATGAATAGCGAGGAGGGTATTTAAAGAAAAAATTTAAAAACTCAGATTTACATTCCTCATTTTCTTTTAGAAAAATGCAAATAGACTCTGCCAAATCAGATTTTTCTTTATCGGAAAGTTTCGTAGAACGATCATTGGAAAATATCAATCTTGTTAATTCAAAGTATACCAGTTTACTTTTCGTCATTTTTGCTATCTGAACTAACTGTGCAAGCGACAACGAATTAAGCAGTATATTGATTTCCAGAAGACTGTTTCTTTTATCTAAAACAATGAGGAAACGTTTGAAATCATTCTTAATCACATAGAGAATTGCATATTTAAGTATAGAAGGACGAGGTAAACCAGAACCTTTTTCGGCCTTTTGCAAATAATTGGCCATACTAGAATAAACACCCTTTTTCTTTGCGTCCAAATATCTTTGGACATTGTCTTTTTCGTATAGCGGAGCATTATCTGGTACTCCCATAGTAAGTTTGAACTTTTCAATGATATTTAATATGCGGTCTAAGATAGATTTGTCTTTGTTTACAAAAACGTCACTAACAATTTCATTAAACTCTAATGAGTGATCACTTAAGCATGACAGAATTACAGATGAGATAATAAATGACTTTAAGTTAGATGACGATCTTTTTTTGATCCAAGATAAAGTAGAAATCAATAACTTTAAATCTGAATCAATCGGTGATTTTGTTTTATGTAAGCTGTATTTTGACCTTAAAATCGCAAATGGTGTTGCTATTTGAAAAAGTCTTTCATAATTTTTGTTTTCAAGAAAATTAGTATCAGATATAATATGATTATCTATAGCAGTAATCATTTCTAAAATAACCTGATTATTTTCACCTGTATAGGGCATATCCATACAATAGGACAATAGCTGTAAATAACTTTCATTCATGTGCTACTCCATACCAAGCATGGATCATCTGGTAACTCTTGCCAAAGCTGATCGAATGCCATTTCTATTTGTTTTGCATTTGATACTTCTTGAATTATATGGTGGTGTGCTTTACCAAGGCTATTTATGGAAGTGCCTATTGACCAACACTTTGTATGTCCGTCAGCCATAGGAAAAATTATAAATCTATCATGAAATGGCCGTCCAAACCGACCATACTGACATTTAAATTTCAAATTGAGCAGATAATTATTAGTGCTACTACTTCCTCCTGATAACTCATCACACATATCTTGTTTCCACTGATTAAATCTTAATTCACCCTTTTCTTTAGAGTGTGCTTTTCCAATTTTGGATTTGAATATCTTCATATTCAAATCCCACCATTTACGAAAAGTAATTGATAAAGTATCTAAGTTGGGCATTGTAAATCTTCCTTGTCTCTGAAATGTTTTAGAGGAGCTGATTGCTCGACATTCAACATTAGTAGTTTCAATAAAAAAAAGAGTATTTTTTAAACCTTTTGCATCAAGATATGGGTCCCAAAGATAAACAGACTTAGATTTCTTAGCATGTTCGTTTATAATCTGACGTATATCCTTTATAGCAGTAGATCGTGACTCTTCATCTCCTAAACCGTATTGTTTAAATTGTAGGGTTTTCTCAAGAGTGTGTGTCTCTTCTTCAAAAACCCTTCTTTTGCTCCATTCAACATAATTGTCTGAATAAGGTGTACCAACGGAAATATTATGAGGTGTAAACACATTGACTTTATGGATCTTACCATTTATTTCAAATATTCTAGGCTCAGGACGTTCAATATTTAATTTTAAATCGGCTGCTTTTATTGTTTGATCTGAGGACATTCCTAAAATTAATCCATTAGTGATGTCATAGACAAAATGAACAGGTCTTCCCCTTAAGCTATCTACTACGATCTCTTGTGGAGAAGCATTTAAACGAACAGAGCTTTTTGCACTCACTAGATTTTCTTCTCTATTTTTATTTACAGTAGTAATAATACAGTCCCTGTTTGAAGGAGTTGCTCTTGAGTCCCAAGAAAAAGTGCATTTATAAGATTTTTCATCTGAAGAATTAAGAAAATCACTTCTGAATACTGTAATAGGAAACTGATATAAAATATTTCCCAATCGATCAGTCATTTTTGCCAGTTTTAATGGCCAGTGTTTTTGAATCTCTGCTGAAATCTTTAGTAATTCTTTGGAGTCTTGAAAGAATGGTTCCAAAGATGTTTTTTCCTCGTCAAATTGTTCAAGTACGTACGATCCATTGAAAAAATTATTCTTTAGGATATTGTTTAAAGGTGATTCATAGGTTCCATCAGCAGGAGGAACAAAAAACTTTGGTATGAATTTAAGAGAATTTGTGTTTAATATGGAACCATTGAGATTCCAATTGGAATTTGTCTTTAAATATTCATAGAACCGAGTCTGAAAAGTATGTAAGCCTACAGTTATTTTTTTTAAACCAATTTTTATTATCCTACCAGAAAACTTAAAGGTAAGTGGACACCTCATTGGATAAGGATTAACAATAGATGAATTATGGTCACTTCGACTTTCGTAAAAATTTAATAATGAAAACAGATTGTAAGCATTTGGATCATCTGGAAGAAGGTAGAAAACACAATAAATATCGACAGCATCATAAAAAGCTAGGTTGCCTGGAGAAGTTAATAAATCATACGTGTTCTTTGTTTCCAAAGAACTTAGATACGGAACAAACATGGGTCACCTTAATTTTTTATTAACCTAAATTCTTAATGGTAGCAAATATTGAAGAAAGTCACTAGGAATAACCTATTAAGTTGTCACAAACTTTTAGCAATTTCTTTTTCAAGAATTTTTAACCAGTTCCATGCTTGTTCAAAATCAAACTCTTCAAAATCTTTTTGGCGTAGCACTGGTTTCAAATCTGTTTGTAATTGATCTAAAAGTTCTTTTTTTCGTTCAGCAGATAAATCTGCTTCACGGTTTAAAATCTTCATTTTATATTTAACCATTGGAGCAATATCATGAATTTTTATAAAACCGTGAGGTTCTTCTATGAGACGCCTTTTCAGAGCATAATGAATATCAAAAATATCTCTGATAGCTGGCTTTTCTCTGGAAAGTGCCGCTCTAATCTTTTCACTATAAGCTTCCTTAAGACTTAAACCTACTAAATGAAAATCTGGCAGAACAGGCTTTTGTGAAATGGGATTTGTAAGGAGAGTTTTTGCCTTTAAAGTCTCTCTTTCCCAAACTTTTTCATGAATTCCAAATTCTACTTTAATTGTTTTCTTGTCTTCATCAATTAAAGAGTGATATCCTATTTCAGCACTATATAAACGACTCTCGTTGTGTCCTTCAAACGACCTTGAAAAAACTAGAGATAGATTTTTAACAGTTTCATTCACACATTTTTTAGAAACTTGAGCTAAGTAACTTCTTTTCTTTCTGGAGAATTTTGCTGGATCTGAAACAGAAAAATCCAGGTCCTCACTTAACCTATAAAATCCAACATGGCACTTATTGAGAAGAGTGCCTCCCTTGAAAATTAAAAAACAATCCTTTGACCGAAAAATCTCTTTAAGAATGAGCGAGCAATAATAATCCTTTTCTATTAAAGATTCAGAAAATCCTGAATTTTTAGCAGTCTCTCTGATCGCTTCCACAAATTGTATTTCATTTTCATGATAAAAGGTTGACATTTTCAATCACTCCCCACTTTTTATTTATAGGCCCTACATTATTTTTAGGGTCAAGTGGCACTAAAAATTTTGTTTTAGGTATTTTCTTTTTTAATCGGTTGATAACCCTTTGTGAAATTTCCAATTCATTCAGTACCCAACCTATTCTTTTTTGACTCATTGTATTTCCGTATTTAATGGTTATATTCACTAACTTTTCTGGACTGATTTTTTTATTTCGTACAGTAATAGCTATCCAATCATAAGCTTTAGGTAAAGTTCCATATTTTTTATAATCATAAACAGCATCAAGTAGGGTTTGTTCAGCGGAACTAATTAAAGCCGGTTCTGATTTTTTGACTCCATAAGGTGCTCGCTCTTTCATATCACCCAATCGATTTTCAATAACTTTCACAAAATCCAAATGATACTGAAGTATATACAGTTTTTTAGAGACTTTGTTATTATACACAGTAAACCAAGCAGATACTTGATCAGAATATCCGTACAAGTTAAATATGGCTGGTCCACTTATCTGAAATTTTGCATCCAAGTTTCTCATATACTTACTAATTACTAGATAAGGAGAAGGAGACCAACTACCACCTAAAGGGATTCTTGGAGGCACCAGATAGAGACCTCGCCAGAGTTTTACAATGATTCCACTGGAAGACAAATTATAAAGTAAATCTGCTTCCTGTTTGGCAGAAAGACCTTTTACTCTCGCAAAGTCTCCTGTTTTAACTTGTTCTTTATTTTCCAATTGAGTCCATGCAAAAAACTGCGTCTCTAAAGGACCTAATGTAATACTTCCTGTTTTCATATTTTTTATTATACTCGACATTTTGACGAATACAAGAAAAAATATAAAAATTAGAGATTCTATGAGAAGAAGAGTTCGGGCCGAAAAAATACGACAAATCTTTACGGGAAACTCCGGTTAGGAGAGGGCAAAAGCGGTTAGTAACGGGAAGCAAAAGTGGTTTTTTGTTGAACGGTTCAGTTATTTTTGCCTTTTGAAACCCTTCCCTTGCGTCCCCGTTCCCCGCTTTCGCGGGACAGGAAAGCAATAATTTGCCTTCCTGTATAAATGTCCTTACAGGAAAACAGTTTGCCGGTTGGGGTCCAAGGCTATTGGCTTCCTACTAAGGAAGACAAGGGCCGTCCCGAGAGGCAAAGCCCCATATAGAGGCAAATCTGTTTTCCTGAAGGAAGGATACATTTACTAATAAATTATTCTCCTCGTAGCTACTAGATTCTCGCTTCCTCGTGGATGATACATAGTCCACTTCATCCCATGATTTTACAAACACTAGATTCCCGCTTTCGCGGGAATGACATCTAAAATAACAAAACTATAAATAAAATTATAAGACTTTTTCAGAAGTAACTACTTATTTTCCAATACAAAATTCTTTAAAGACCTGTTTTATCACTTCTTCATTATATTCTTTACCTAACAGTTGATATAAAACAGACAGAGCTTGCTGTAATTCAAAAGTTATAAATTCCGGGGAGCTTTTTTGCTTTAAAAGCTTTTTTGCTTTATCTAAAAAATAAGTGATTTTTTCCATAGCTTGCTTCTGACGAGGAGTAGAAAGAAAAATTTCTCCTGCTTCTCTCTCTGACCTTTTATAAAAAAGCTTTTTTAAATCTTCTCGGCCTTCCCCTGTACGAGAACTTAGCCATAATATTTTTTTATTTATGCCGGTTCGGCATAGAAAGAAAGATATGGCTTGTCTTTTATGAAAAAACATCTCCACCTGTTTAAAAAAAGCCTCCCTTTGAGAAGAAGGTATCTGATCGGATTTACTAAAAACAATAACTGTTTTTTTCGGATCCAAATTTTCCAAACCAAAAAAACGTTCTTCTTTTAAAGGGCAAGCACTTTCCACTAAAAACAAACACAAATCAGAGTGCGCCACTTCTTTTAAAGTTTTCTTTATTCCCTGGCTTTCCACAGGATCCGGGTTTTTACGAAGACCCGCTGTGTCTTTTAAAGAAAATTCCCGCTGATTTAACAAAAGTCTGGCCGACAAAATATCTCGGGTCGTTCCCGGATGCCGGGTCACTATAGCTCTATCATCCTGAATGAGATAATTAAACAAAGAAGATTTGCCGGCATTAGGAGCTCCTAATAACAAAATACGAAAACCTTCCCGGTCTATCTTTCCTTGGTGAAAACCTTTTAAAGCTTCTTTTACTTCTTTTCTTATTTCCTCTAAAAGTTGGTTTTGCCGCTCTTCTGAAAAAGGTTCTATTTCCTGGTCGCTAAAATCAATGCTGGCTTCTAAATGAGCTAAAAGTTTTACTAGTTTTTTTTCCAGGTTTTTTAATCTGTCCGACAATTTTCCTTTTAGACCTCTTATAGCTTGTGTATGCGCTCTAGGGGATCGGCTTTGAATTAAGTTTAAAACACTTTCCGCCTGCACTAAATCCATCTTTCCATTCATAAAAGCCCTATAACTAAACTCCCCTCTGTCCGCCAGTCGCGCTCCTGCCTCAACTAAGGATTCTATAATAAGAGAAGAAAGATAGAGGCTTCCATGACAGCTTATTTCCACACTTTCTTCACCGGTAAAGGAACGGCCTTTTTCAAAACAAAAAACTAAAACCTCATCCAATGTCTCTTTCTTTCTAGGGTGTAAAAAAGTTCCGAAGTAAATACGATGGGAGATGGAGCTTTTTGGTAAGAAAGGGCAGCATTTTTTGCTAATGGCAAAGGCTTTATCCCCACTGAGTCTAATAAGAGCTAAAGCTCCTTGCCCAGGAGGGGTTGCTAAAGCGCATATTGTATCTTTATCTTGAGATCGGAAATTAAGCATCAGAAAAATCAGCAGCAGGACTAATACAAATATTTTTATAAAAGCCCTCTCCTACAGAAGAGGTTTTCACTTCTCCGCCTTGTGTCAGAAACTGGTGGACCTGTCTTCTTTGAAAAGGAGAAAGAGCCTTTTTTAAATACACGGGCCGGCCCGTAGAAAGAGCTTTTTTCCTAAGTTTATCCGCTAATTCCAACAAATGCCTTTCTCGTTCTTTAAAAAAGCTCCCTGAATCCAAGCGGACAAAAACATTTTGCCCGGAAAAATGTTGCTGAACCACTCGATTAAAATAAGTCTGCAAAGCTAAAAGAAGACGACCTTCCTTTGTTTTTAACAAACCTTCATCTTCTCCAAAAATATCCACAAAGATTTCATTTTCCTCGGTTTGCTCTACCTCTGCAGAAAGGAGAAAGCCTCCTTTTTCCAATAAATCCTGCAATATTTGCTCTACCAACTCGCCTGGGGGTTTTTCTTTTCCTTTAAATAGTTTTTTAAACATCTCGTCCTCCCTTTGTGGACTTAAGTTTTTTTGAATTTTGCAAAAGAGCGGAAGTTTCTAAATCTCCCTTTTTATTTAAATAAACCTGCTGAACCAAACCAAATACCGTGCTTACTAACATATACAAAACTAGACCACTGGGCAGGTTTATCATAAAAAGAGACATAAAAATAGGCATAACCTGCATAACTCTAAGCATCTCCTTATTAAGAGTAACAGGGGATAGTTTTTGTTGAACAAACATAACCAGCCCCATTAAAACCGGTAGGATATAATAAGGGTCCTTCCAACTCAAGTCCCTAATCCAAAAAATAAAAGGCGCTTGATAAAGAGAATAACTATTAGAAAGAGCCTTCCAAAGCGACCAAAAAACAGGCAACTGTAGTAATAAAGGCAAACAGCCTCCTAAAGGATTAGCACGATAAGCTTTCATTACAGCCATAACTTCTTGATTCATCCTTTGAGGATTATCTTTAAATTTTTCTCTTATTTTTTGTATCTCAGGATGAACTTTTTTCATAAGCTCCATGGAGCGATGAGAAGAAAGAACAAAGGGAAAAAGAATAATCCGCACTAGAAGAGTTAACAAAATAATAGCCCCCCCCCAATTCCCCACTAAAGAGTAAAAAAAATACAAAATCTGAAGAATTCCCCGAGATAAAGCACTAAACCAACCAAAATCCACCCAATGAATTAAAGAAGGATGGTCTTTTTTTAAAAGAGCCAGGTCTTTTGGACCTATAAATATTTTATAGGATACTTTAAAGTCCTTTTTAGGATTTAAAACAAGATGCCGAATCCAACCTATTTCTTTCTCTATCTTAAACTGAGGTAACACATCAGATTCTTTTTCCATCCAGGCCTGGCCAAAATATTTATCTCCTAAAGCTGCCACCTTTACAGCAGAAAAAGTTTTTACATTTTCAGAGGGAGAAGAGCTGGAGTTTGAATCCAGAGGAACATATTCCCATCCCTTGGAAGAAGACACAAAAAAAGATACAAAGTCCGGCAAAGTTAAAAAAGAAAAAAAACTTTGACTGGGGCCTTGTTTTTTTGGCTTTTGGCTTAAAACAGTGCTGATTCCAAATTGAGGCGGGATGTTTCCTATTACTTCTATTTGCGTCTCCATTAGAAAAAGACTTGGTTTAACTGATAGCTTTTTTTTTATCTTTATCTCTCTCCAAACAGCTACACCTTCCCAGGAATAAGGAGAAACAGGCTTTATATCAAAATAGAGGGGATTAAACTCTCTTTCATCTAAGCGGGTCTCAAAAGCTAATTTTTCTCCATCTAAAAATAACCAGATAGCCTGTCCTTTTCGGTCAAAAATTTTATTTAAGACCAAGTTTTTTAAGCCCATTCCTTTAGAAGAAATATCAAAAGATAAATTATCACTTTTAAAAGAGAGGGTTTGCTCTTTTAAAAACTTTTTTGAAGACTCTGTTTCGGAAAAAGAGGAGGCATCTATATTATTTTTTTCATTATCACTTGTTTTTTTTAAAATATTATCTCTTTGTCTCTCTTTTCTCCCGGCCTGGGCGGTGTTTTCCTGAGTAATCGGGCTTTTTCCTACGGGATACTTCTTTCTCATATAGGAATCCCATAAAAGCCAGGTCATAAAAACTAAACTAACGGCAATTAAAGTGTTTTTATCCAAAAAGTTCTCTTTTTCTTTCATAGAAAGCTCTTCTCTTTTCTTTAAATGGAATCAATAAGAAACAGGGTCCTTTTTCTCCTTTGAAAAGGAGGACACAGGCAGAGGGTCTAAACCAAAAGGCCCCCAAAAATGACATTTAGCTAATCTTTTTAAAACTAAAAAAAAAGCTGGAAAAAAAGGATGTTTTAAAAAAGCCCTTTCGGCATAGCAGGAACAAGAGGGATGGAACCGACAAGCTCCCCCAAAATGAACGGAGAGAAACACTTTATACACTTTTATAAGAAAAAGACATACTAAAGATAAATACCTCATGTTACTCAAACTCAATATCTTTAAAAACTCGCTCAAACCCAGAGTAAAAATCTTTATATTTCATATTCTTATAAAAAGACCGCTCTCTTTTTTTTAATCCCAATAGTATATCCAAACCTTCCTCCCCCTTTTGTTTTGCCACAAAATGACGCGCCCATCTTTTAAATTTATTTCTTTGAACAGCCTTGCCTACCCATTTTGGAAAAAATAAAGCTATACGACTATAAGAAAGACCGTTTTTTCGATATACAATAAAAAAACTTTGTTTCTTTAAATACTTTCCTTTTTTCTTAAGTAAAATAAAATCTTTCTTTTTCTTTAAGGAAACCCACATTTTTACAATATAAAGCAAAGAATTAAAATAGTTTCTACCTTTTTTGTATGATACCAATCCAGGTTTGATCCTCGCGAAAGCCTGGCCTCGCGAAAGCGGGCGCAAGAAATCGAGGATAGAGACTTCCGGTCGTTTCTTTTTTCTCCCAAAGAAACCTGAGTTTTTAATGAAAAAACTCAAAAGGACATCTTTTCTCATGCCAGCTCGGTATAAAAAGATTTCTATTTACTGGAAACAGAAACAGATAGGTGTTTGCGCCCCTTATTTCTTCTGCGATTTAATACTTGTTGCCCACTTTTTTCTTCCATTCGAGCACGAAATCCATGAGAACGGCTTCTTTTTTTACGACTAGGCTGATATGTCCTTTTCACTTTTTCCTTCTCCAGATAATAAAAAGTCTATTGACGCATAATAAAAGCATGTTTTGGCTCTTCTCGTCAAGCAGAGGTTTATGATAGCTTTATGACTTTTTATGCCCTAAATAAAACTTGATGGAGGCCCTTTTGTCAGAACAGCATCTTTGGAATCAGATAAAAGACACATTACAGAAAACACTTCAAGAAAAACTACTTAAATCTGTTTTAGATACGGTAACCCTGGAGAGCCAGGCTCTCGAGGGAAAAAAACACTTTACTCTTAAAGTCCCTTCTTCTTTTCACCAGGAAATTTTACAAAAACACCTGTTTTTCATTCAAACACAAATAAAAAACAAAGAGGGCGCCTTCCCAGCTGTTGATATACAAAAACAGACCCCCATCTTATCAAATAAGATCTTGAAAGACCCCCCCCCTTTTTTTTTTAAGCCTCCTCATAAAAATTATAAAAAGATAACAAAAAACAGCACTTTTTATCCACAATGGACCTTTTCCTCTTTTATACAAGGTTCTAGCAATTCTTTTGCCTATTCTTTAGCTAAAAGCATTGCTGAAAGACCTTTTAATAATAACTCTAATCCTTTATTTATCTATGGCCCTTCTGGACACGGAAAGACACATTTACTGCACGCTATTGGAAATCGTCTTGAAAAAGAAAAACCACATTTAAAAGTGCTCTATCTCCCTGCAGAACGATTTTTCAATGATTGTATCAATCATATTCGCAAAAATGAAATGGAGATGTTTCGTCAGAAATACAGAAAAAATATTCAAGTGCTCTTATTAGATGATATTCAAATCCTAGGGAAAGGGGAAAGTATCCAAGACGAATTTTTCCATACCTTTGAAAGTTTAAAATCAGCAAAGTGTCAGCTGGTTTTAGCTAGCGATCAAAAACCAAAAGATATTAAAGGCTTAAAAAATAGAATCAAAACTCGCTTTGAAGGAGGAGTCATAGCAGATATCCAAACTCCGGATAAAGATACTAAAAAAGCCATTATAAAAAGTAAGGCCCTAAATTGGCAAACCGGCCTTCCTGAAGAGGTTCTTTCCTACATATCTCATATTCCCACAAACTCCATTAGAGAAATAGAAGGACATTTAAATAAAGTGAAAATGTTTTGTGATTTACAAAATAAAGCCCTGTGCTTAGAGGTTGTTCAACACCTTTTTTGTAAGGAAATCCCCTCCCTTCCTTCTCCTCTCACAGCAAATTCCCCCTCTTTTTCCAAAAATTCTAACTTCAGTCTTGTTCTAAAAGAAGTTTGTGCCTATTTCCACATCAAAGCATCTGAGCTAAAATCTTCTTCTCGAGCGCAACATATTGTCTATGCTCGAAATATCGCTATTTACCTGGCTAGAAAAGACTTAAACTTATCCTTAAAAGAACTAGGGTATCTTTTTGGAAATAGAAACCACAGCACTATATTACACAGTTTAAAAGTAATCGAAAAGAAAAAGCCAAAAATAACAAGTGATCTCAAAGAGTTAAGAAAACTTATCCACAAAAAAATCTTTCCTGTTAAAAACCTCTAAAAAAACAGGTCTTTCTTTTTCTTTTTTTACTTATCAACATTTTTTCCACATCCTTATTTTACTCATTTTGTTATATCGTTTTTTTTATGATTTTAAGTGCTTATTTATTAATTATTTGTTATCAACAAAGCCTACTACTGCTATTATAATATTTATATTTAATAGTCGTTGCTTTTTTTATAATTTTTTTCCTCTAAGAGTCTGATTCAATATGTCTCGATTAAAAATTCAAGTTAAACGGTCTCTTTTTTTTGAGCTTGTTTCTCAAGCCAACAGCCTCATTGAGAAACGAGTTATTGTCCCTATTTTATCTAAAATTCTTATTAGCACACGAGAAAATAAATATCTTTGTGTGCAGGCAACAGATCAAGATAACAGTTTACAAAGTGAAATTCCTGTAAAAGTAGAAAAGGCCGGAAAAACAGTTATAGATGCGCAAACTCTCTATGAGATTCTAAAAGAACTTCCAGAGGGAATAGTTGAGTTAAAAGAACAAGAGGATAAGAAGATAAAATTAAAACAAGGAGCTTCTGTATTTCATTTATTGAGTTTACGACCACGTGATTTTCCAGCTTTCCCCCCTTTTAAGATGCATAACTCTTTTTCTGTGACTGTAGAGACATTAAAATATTTAATAGAGAACACAGTGTATTGTGCGTCTGTAGATGAAACTCGTTACCATCTAACAGGAATCTTTTTTGAAACTACCGAATCTATTCGCTCAGAGAAGAAAAGCTCGGAGGAAAAAACAAAGAAGGGAGAAACAAAGGAGGAGGAGGTAAAAAAAAATCCCCTTTATTTTCGATTTGTAGCCACGGATGGACACCGTTTGGCTTTAGCAGAATATCCTTGTAAAGAATCTTTAGAGGAAGGGGTGATTATATCTAAAAAAGGAGTGCAGGAAATAAAAAAGCTTATTTCTCAAGCTTCAGATGAGGAGAGAGTGGAAATAGATGTGCAGCCTCCGCGCATTTTATTTTGTTATAAATCCGCTATTTTAAGTGTCAAATTGGTGGAGGGGGGGTATCCTACCTATCGGCCTTTTATACCAAAAAGCAGCTCTGTTTCTGTAGAAGTGGATACAAGTCAGTTTAGTCAGGTTCTAAGAAGGGTGTCTTTGTTGTCTAGCACGCGTTTTAAAGGAGTTAACTTTGAGATAAAAGAAAAAAAAATCCAAATGGAGTCCGAAAACCCGGACTTAGGTAAGGCTCAAGATGAGGTAGCCTGTGTGAGAAAAAAGGGGGATGATTTGAAGGTTCGTTTTAATGCCAGATATATTTTGGAAGCTCTTTCTTCTTTGGGAACGAAGAAGGCTTTTATAACTTTTGGAGGCAAAGAGCGAGCTTGTGTTATATATCCTGTATTAAAAGGGGAAAAAGAAAAACATAGCTTTTGCGTCGTTATGCCTATGAAGATGTGATGTTTGTAGAAAAATTGGAAGTTCATTGCTTTAGAAATTACTCATATCTTTGCTTTTTTCCTGCTTTAAAAAGTTTAATAGTAGGTGATAATGGCCAAGGAAAAACCAACCTATTAGAAGCTTTGGTTCTATTAGCTTATGGCCGATCTTTTCGGGCCTCTTATTTAGGAAGTCTTGTGCAAGAAGGGAAGGACGCGGCTTCTATTTTAGCCTGGGTTTCCGATGAAGGAAAAAAGAGCAATTTGCGTCTTTGTTTAAATAAGAAAGAGCAGAGAAAATTCTGGGTGAATAACAAAAGAAGGGCTTCGAGTTCTATGGGAGCGGAGCTTCCCCTAATTGTTTTTAGTCCAGAAAGCTTAAAACTGTTAAAGGGGGCTGCAGAGCATAGACGATACTGGATAGATGCTTGGTTGAGTCTTTGTGGACAAGCTCCTATAGTTGAAGCTTTCAAGAAAGCCTTGATACAGAAGAATAAACTGTTGAAGCAAGCTCAAAAGGGGGATTTTTCCTTACAAAGAGCGCGAACATGGTTGGAAAGCGTAAATGAAGTCTTTATGGAAAAAAGTTTGGCCTTAGCTCAAGCCAGAATGCAAGCTGTGCAAGACTTGAGTTTGTTTTTAGAAGAAAGTGGAGCTATTTTATTTAAAGGATCAAAAAAAGAGTTAGAAGAAGTCAAAGGAAGTTATTCTCTTAAAGGATGGGATGGGAAGACAGAACAAAGTGTTTTTCTTAGAAAAAAACTAGAGGAAAGCTTTTTTCAGGAACAAGCGGTGGGAACAAGCCTTTATGGTGCTCATAGGGATGATTTAACCTTCTTTTTCAAAGGAAGAGATAGCCGATATTTTTGCTCACAGGGACAACAAAGGGCTTTGGTTTTGGCCTTAAAAATAGCTCAAAGCTTGTGGCTTCATAGAGTAAGAAAAAAAGGATGTCTGATGTTGTTAGATGATGTTTTTTCAGAAATAGATAAACATGTTGTCTTTAGTTTGTTACACTTTCTGGATAAAATCCCTTCACAAACTATACTGACTTCAACAAAAAACACAGCTCTTTTAAGAAAAATGAGTTTTCAAGTCTTTAATTTAAAAGAAGGACTTTTAAGAAAGGACATATTGAGTGAAAGAAAATCTCCCACCCTTGGTGAAGCCTCCATCTGAGCCTAATAATAAAGTGTATGATGCCTCTTCCATCCAGGTTTTGGAAGGAAGACAAGCCGTTCGTAAACGCCCGGGTATGTATATAGGGGATATTGGACATAGAGGCTACCATCATTTGGTGTATGAAATAGTGGATAATTCGGTAGATGAAGCTTTAGCTGGATTTTGCTCTGAAATTTATATCATACTTCACCCAGATGAGTTTGTTTCTGTAGAAGATAATGGTCGAGGGATTCCTGTTGGAAAGCACGGAAGTGAGAAAAGTGCTTTAGAAGTGGTTATGACGGTTCTTCATGCTGGAGGAAAGTTTGATCATGATTCTTATAAGGTATCCGGGGGGCTTCATGGAGTAGGAGCTTCTGTCGTAAATGCTTTATCTTCTTCTTGTCATGTTCTTGTTAAAAGAGGGGGGAAGAAATGGCGTCAAAAATATGAAAGAGGGATTCCTACGGGGCCTTTAAAAGACGAAGGAGAAACAGATCAAACAGGCACTTGTACCAAATTTCAACCGGATCCTAAAATTTTTGAAGAGGTAACTTTTGACTTTGATACTTTGTCAACTCGGTTTAGGGAACTAGCTTTTTTAAACCGGGGGTTGAAGATAGAACTAAGGGACAAAAGAACCCATTCGGAAAAAGTACAAACTTTTATCTTTGAAAAAGGACTGCCGGACTTTATTTCACACATAAATAAAACAAGAGTTCCTCTTCATCCAGAAATTGTGTTTTTTGAGGGGAGGAAAAAAGAAGTAGAGATGGAGGTAGCTCTACAATGGAATGATTCTTATTCTGAATCTATTTTTACCTATTGTAACAATATTAATACTATGGAGGGGGGGGTGCATCTTGTTGGGTTTAGAAAAGCTCTTACTCGAGCAACCAACGGCTATATTCAAAGTAAAGGTGGGATAAAAGATTTCAAAGGTTCTTTAGAAGGAGAGGACATAAGAGAAGGCTTAGCGGCGATTATT
Source organism: Bdellovibrionales bacterium (assembly GCA_028819305.1). GTDB lineage: Bacteria > Bdellovibrionota > Bdellovibrionia > Bdellovibrionales > UBA1609 > JANQSP01. The sequence goes on along the minus strand of JAPPLY010000056.1, from coordinate 61,278 downwards.
TCCGTTAAGGTAAAAGAACCTCAGTTTGAGGGACAAACAAAGACCAAGCTGGGTAACAGTGAAATTCAAGGCTTAGTGGAGTCTTTTGTATTAGAAAATTTATCAGATTGGTTTGATAAACATCCTACTTCGGGAAAGAAAATCCTAGATAAATGTGTTAAATCCGCGGTGGCGCGACTAGCGGCAAGGAAAGCAAGAGAGCTCACCCGGCGAAAAACAGCCTTAGATGGGGGTGGATTGCCTGGTAAGATGGCAGATTGTCAAGAGACAGACCCTGCTCAGGCGGAGCTTTTTTTAGTGGAAGGAGACTCAGCGGGAGGAAGCGCGAAGCAGGGAAGGGACCGAAGAAACCAGGCGGTACTCCCTTTGAGAGGGAAAATTATTAATGTGGAGAAAGCCCGATTTGAAAAAGTTTTGTCCAATGAGGAAATAAGAACCATTATTATGGCTCTGGGAGCGGGAGTGGGCAAAACTGAAATGGATCTTTCCAAAATTCGTTATCATAAAATTATTATTATGACAGATGCGGATGTGGATGGTTCTCATATTAGAACGCTTCTTTTGACTTTCTTTTATAGGCAAATGCCGCAAATTTTAGAAAAGGGCTATGTGTATATAGCTCAACCCCCTCTTTATAAAATAAAAAAAGGAGGGGAGGAAAAATACCTAAAAGATGATAGAGAGCTTCATCGTTATCTTATCAGCAGGCAATTCTCGAATATGACTTTTTTTAAAACAGGTAATTCCTGTGATTCCTGGTCGCCTTCTTTGGAAAGTTTTTTTTCTTTTATATCTTATATTCAAAAGAGAAAAGTGCTTTTAAATGATTATACAAAAGGAGAACAAGAGCTTCTAAAGTTTTTTTCTTCCACTTCAGAAGAAATGCCTTTTCTTCTGAAAAATCCAGATCAATTTAAAGAAGTGTTTTTGAATTTTAAGAAACAAATGGCCTCTTTAAAGGATATTACTTTTTCTTTAGAAGAAAGGGTTTTTTCTGAAAAGAGGGGTTTTCTTATAAAGATCGGCCAACATGGAAGAGAAAAAACCACTATTTTAAATCAAGAAAGAGGAATGTCTGCGGAAGGGAAGCAGTTAAGAGAGCTCTCTTTGAAGTTGAAGGATTTTTGCCCCCTTCCCTTGGAAATAGCTTGGGGGAGTTCTAAAGCTCCAAAGGAAGCGGACAAAGAAACCCCAAAGGATATGTTTTATAGCTATGAAGAGTTTTACGATCGCTTAATGCAGGAAGCAAAAAAAGGTGTTTCCATACAAAGATATAAAGGTTTAGGAGAGATGAACCCAGATCAGCTTTGGGAAACCACTTTAAATAAGGAAAATAGAAGGCTTTTACGAGTTACTTTAGAGGACTCTATGCAGGCGGATGAGACTTTTAGTGTGCTTATGGGGGAAATGGTAGAACCTCGAAGACAATTTATTTATGATAATGCTTTATCTGTAGGGAATCTAGATATTTAATGGGCGGTTTTTAATACCGATCCTGTTTAAAAGTTTCTGGTTTTTAGAGATGAAACTTAAGAAGACAAAAAGCCATGGAAAAGCTTGCTCCCGTGGAAATGGGGATAATACCCACAGAGTTAGGTGCTTTTCATAAGAGAATAGAAGTCAAAAGACTTACCTGCGGAAACGGGGATAATATCCGAGGGGTATAAGGAGAAAACCACTATATGAGAGAGAAAATGAACAATTCTATTTTTAATGTGGATATTAATCAGGAAATGAGAGAGTCTTATCTTCAGTATTCCATGAGTGTTATTGTGGGGCGTGCTTTACCTGATGTACGTGATGGATTAAAGCCTGTTCATCGCCGTATTCTTTTTGCAATGAAGAACTTGAGAAATACACATGATAAACCCTATAAAAAATCAGCCCGGGTCGTAGGGGATGTCATTGGTAAATATCATCCTCATGGAGATACCGCTGTTTATGACAGTATTGTGAGAATGGCTCAAGATTTTTCTATGCAGCATCCTTTAATAGATGGGCAGGGAAATTTTGGTTCGATTGATGGAGATGCTCCCGCAGCCTCTCGATATACGGAAGTGAGGATGACTCCTTTAGCTGAACAGTTATTGGAGGATATAGACAAAGAGACTGTGCCCTTCGGCTGGAATTATGATGATACTCTTCGTATTCCTCAAGTACTGCCTTCCCGATACCCTAACTTGCTCGTCAACGGCAGCGAAGGAATAGCTGTGGGGATGGCTTCACGGGTGCCTCCTCACAATTTAGGGGAAGTGATTTCAGCTTGTGTAGCTTTAATTCAAGATCCGACCGTTTCAGATGAAAAACTTATGGAAATCGTGCCCGGTCCTGACTTTCCTACAGCAGGAACCATTAAAGCTCAAGCGGGATTAATTTCTGCCTATAAAACGGGAAAGGGTATCATTACAATTCAAGCTAAAGTGGAGACTGTGCAGGAAAAAGGCAAGGATATAATAGTGGTGCAAGAGCTTCCCTATCAGGTGAATAAAGCGCGCTTAATAGAAAATATAGCCACTTTAGTTAAAGATAAGAGGATAGAAGGGATTTCCGATATAAGAGATGAATCTTCCAGAGAGGGAATGAGAGTTGTTATTGTTTTAAAGAGAAAAGAAAATGCGGATGTGGTTTTAAATCAGCTATTTAAACATACCAGTTTGCGTTCCCGTTTTGGTATTATTTTTTTAGCTTTGGATCGGCAAAATCAACCCCGGCTTTTTTCTTTAAAACAAATGTTGAGGGCCTTTATAGAGTACCGTTTTAATATAGTAACAAAGAGACTTATTTTTGATTTAAAAAAAGCTCGTATAAGAGCCCATATTTTAGAAGGTTTGAAAAAGGCATTAGATTCTATCTCTGAAGTGATTAAAATCATTCGTTTGGCTAAAGATGTTTCTCAGGCACGTAGTCAACTTATGGAAAACTTTGAGCTATCTAGGGAGCAAGCCCAATCTGTTTTAGATATGCGCCTTCAAAAATTGACTTCTTTGGAAAGAGAAAAAATCCTCCAAGAGCTAAAAGATCTTTTAAAAGCCATTGATAATATACAGAAAACGCTTTCCAGCGAGGAAGCTATCTATGGCATTATAGAAAAAGAGTTAATAGGGATAAAAGAAAGATTTTCCACTCCGCGGAAAACGGTCGTTATTTCAGGAGAAGACGACCTTGTCGAAGATAAAGAGCTTATTGCCAAAGAAGATGTTTTAGTCACTCTTAATTCCGATGGGGGAATAAAGCGGATTTCTTTAGAAGAATATCGGCTGCAAAAAAGAGGAGGATCGGGCCTTAAAGGAAGCAACCCTGAAGGAGAGGTTAGTATATGGAAAAGTCTTTGTGTGAATACGCACAGTGTTTTGCTGGTTTTAACAGATCGGGGGCGACTGTATTGGTTAGATGCTTTTCGTATTCCTCAAATGAGCCGCACCTCAAAAGGAAGATCTATTCGCAATTTAGTATGGCTACAAGCGGATGAGAATGTACAGGTGATTATCCCTGTAAACTCTTTTTCTATGGACAAAGCCCATTTATGTTTAATGACAAAGAAGGGTGTTTTTAAAAAATCTTCTTTACAGGTTTTTTCCAAACCTAGAAAGACAGGGGTTATTGCCGTGGGAATGGACAAAGAGGATCAATTAGTTTCAGCTTGTATCAGTGTTCCTGGTGAAGATATTTTTCTTTTAACAAGAAAAGGTTTTTGTATTCGATTTCCCGAGGAAAGTGTTCGTTCTATTGGTAGAACAGCTCGTGGTGTACGGGGGATTTCTTTGAGAAAAGGGGATGCCGTTATCAGTATGGATAAGGTGAGCAGGGATACAACCATTTCTTATATGACTATGACAGAAATGGGTTACGGGAAAAGGACCAGTCTCAAGGAGTGTCGTTCTCAGAAAAGAGGAGGTATGGGGATTATGGCACATAAAGTTACGGAGAGAACGGGAGAAGTTGTCTGTGCTCACTTAGTAGAAGACTTTCATCAAATTCTCGTTATGACAAATCAAGGTCAGTCTATCCGTTTTTCCTGTAAGGAAATTTCTACTATTGGTCGTTCGGCGCAAGGGGTACGTTTAATGAAACTGAAAAAAGGAGAAAAAGTGAGAACAGCTAGCTTGCTAAATGAAGTGGACTCTTCAGAGTGAAGCTATTATTAATAGGGAATCCGTAAAATACGGATCAGTGAAAATAAGAATTTCTTGACTTATTCGGTATAAAAGAGCCTGTTTATGGAAATAATAAAACAAGCCGTTTTTTTTAATTTGTGTTTGTTCTTAACGGGTTGTTTTTATTTTACTTCCTCTGTGAGAAAGATGGAAAAAGCTTTGAAAAAAAAAGAATGCTCACAGGCGCGATTGGATTTTCTTTCTATTGAAGGGCGGGAAAATAAAAAACAGTTATTGGCTAAAAAAGCCGTGCAAGTGTGTTTACCTATATCTAAAAAACAGGCCGTATGGTTTTATCAGTATTTGTCTGAGCGGGAAAGAAACAAAGAGCATAGACTGGAATTAAAAAAAACGATGGCGCGGATTTATTTTGAGGAAATAAAAGATTATGAAGCGGCTGTAAAAGTTTATTCCTTTTTACAAACTCAGGATGTTTCCGCAGAGGAAAAACAGAAATATTCTTTTCGTGTGGCGCAAGCTTATTTTGAAATGGGAAAATGGCTAGCCAGTTTAAACCAGGTGGAAAGAGTGCTATCCACAATGGATAAAAACAAGGATAATAAATGGGTAAAGGTCTTTTTTCTAAAAGGACGTATCTTACTCATGCAAGAAAGGTATAAAGAGGCGGAAGATACGTTTATAGTCCTTCAGCGATCCGCCCCGGGTTTTTTTAAAGTAAATAAAGTATTTTTGTATTTGTCTTTTATTTATGAGTCACGTAAAGAGTTTCATCAAGCCATTTCTAATTTAAAAGAATATCAAAACACATCAGAGTTTTTAATGAGTAAAATAAAAAGGTTAAAGATAAGACAAAATAATCAGCCAGCCAGGACTTTACAGTGAAAAAGAAGGCTTTTTTATTAATAGGTATGGGGTTTGAGGCCGTCGTTTTGCTGTGGTTTTTTATATATATCGGCCAAAAAGGAGATCATTATTTTCATACGAAAGGGGGCATTACCTCTGTTTTAGTTATATTTGTTATGTTAGTTTGGTTCTACCAGTTTATTCGGTTATTTAGATGATATTCTATCGATCGGTGTAGAAACCAAGACCCTTCAGAATCTCTCTTGAGAGAGGAGGGAAGACGACCGGAAAATCACGTCCTCGTTCACGGGTTTTCGCGAGCTTCGCGGGGATTAGACCAGACGGATGTAAAAGGGTATAGCAAGTAAAGGTCTTTATCATCTAAGATAAAGAGTTAAGAAACAAGATAAATTTAGGAATTATGAAATGATTCATTTTGAGTGGTTAAATCTTTTGCCTTTTTTAGGGTCGGAACATTTGCATATAGCTAATAAACTTCTGATTTGTTTTATTTTATTGGGATTAACTTTTTTATCCCGAAGGGCTTTGAAAAAATCGGAAAACGCGCTTATTCCGTCAGATCATTTTTCTATAAAAGCTTTTTTTGAAAACTTTGTTTCTATTATTACATCTTTGTCTGACTTAGTGGTAGGTTCACAAGGACGAAAATTTATTCCTTTTTTTTCCACCCTTTTTATATTTATTTGGTTTAATAATTTGTTGGGGCTGGTTCCTGGTATGGGGGCGGCTACGAGTAATGTTAATACAACATTGGCTTTAGGCGTTTTTTCCTTTTTAGTCTATAATATTTATGGGTTTAAAGAGCATGGTTTGTCTTATTTAAAGCAGCTTATGGGGCCTGTTTTGTTTCTGGCCCCTTTAATGTTTGTGATTGAACTTATCTCTCACCTTGTACGCCCTTTAAGTTTAGGGCTTAGGCTCTATGGTAATATGGTCGGGGATCATACTGTGCTATCCATTTTTTTAGATTTGGCTCCTGTCGTTATACCTGTTGCTTTCTACTTTTTGGGCTTTTTTGTTTGTACTATGCAAGCTTTTATTTTTACTATTTTAAGTATGGTGTATATCAGCATTGCTTTGTCACATGAGCATTGATTTTTCATTTACTTAAGGATTAAATTTCTTGGGTTTGGTATGGGGTAAGTAGAACCATAGAATTTACCGGAGTTTACCAAACAAAACCCTTTGGGTTTGGGAGCTTATATGTTATTTGTGGCAATAGAAATAGATAATATGCAGAGGAGGACGAAAGAATGAAAAAACTTTTTCACGGAATTTACTTAACAGCCATAGGAGTTATTTTAACTTCCCCTTGGTGGGTTTATGCAGAAGAAATGGCCCAGGTAACAACAACAAGTGGAGAAAATAGAGGACTTTATGCTTTAGCCGCCGGCTTGGCTATTGCTGTAGCTGCTTTTGGTGGGGCTTTAGGGCAAGGACGAGTTGGAGCGGCAGCCATGGAGGGGATTGCCCGTAACCCTCAATCCCAAAAAATTATGTTTATTCCCATGATTATAGTATTAGCTTTAATTGAGTCTTTTGTTATTTTCTCATTTGCTGTTGCTATGATTATTGCTGGAAAAATCTAATTTTTTACCTTTTCTTGGCAGGGGAAAATATGAAGTAAGCGGTAAAAATCATTTTGTATTTTTTGTAAAGTTACTTTGTTTTTTCCTCCAAAGCGTAAAGTCCATTCATTTTGGGTATTAGACAGGCGGGCTAAACCCCAAGCTTGATCTGAAAAGCTGACTCGAACTCCATCAATAAAAGAAAATACTCCCTTGGATTTTTTTTCCGGTTGGTTGTAATATTTTTTTAAGCTTTCAATGTGTTTTTGAGCTAAAGACCTATTTTCTATTGGTAAGCGGATCTCCTTTGTTTCCGTGCTGTTTGTTTTTATCATGAGTTCGTTTAGAGATTTTTTTCGGGATAAACAAATGTGTATTAATCGCAGAAGACTATAGAGGCCGTCATCTATAGGAAAGAAATCATCTAGGAAGAAAAAATGACCACTTAGCTCTCCTCCGAAGAGAGCTTTTTCTTTTATTGTTTTTTGTCGTATAAGACTATGTCCTGATTTCCACATGATACTTCGAATATTTTTTTTTCTAAGAAAATAAAAAAACCAATCCGCGCATTTTACATCTGCCACAATGGAAACAGGTTTTTTTAAAATCCCTGTCTTTGTTTGTGCATCTGTATCAGTTCGGTATAAGATATCGGAGATAAAAATAGACATAAGTTCGTCTCCATGTAAAATATTTCCTTTGTTTTCTATGATGACTAAGCGATCCCCATCTCCGTCCAGAGCGGCTCCGAACTCGCAGTTTTTTTCTTTTATTGTTTTTTGTAGGTCTTTTAGGTTTTCTTCTAAAGAGGGATCGGGGTGATGATGAGGGAATCGTCCATCGGGCTTCGTGTAAAGCCAATGAATTTTTATAGGGAGTTTAAGAGTATTAAATACTTTTTGAGCTATAGGGCCGCTGGCTCCATTTCCGCAATCAATAGCTATGCTTTTTATAGGTAGGGATGCGGGGGGGGCGAGGAGAGTTTTTGTAAAAAGGGAGCTTTTTTTCTGATAAAAAGAGATATAAGCTGGCTTTATATCAAACGGAATAACTTCCCCCCTTTTTTTATATTGGTTCGGTATAGTTGGTAAAGAGGCAAGTGCCTGCATTATTTTTTTTAGTTTTAAAATTTTTTTATCACAAACACTTTCTTTATTTAAAACTATTTTGAATCCATTAAAAGAAGGGGGGTTGTGACTGGCTGTGACCATAATAGACGCTTTTATGTCTTTAAAATAGTAAGAAGCAAACAAGCAAACAGGAGAGGGCGCCATCCCTAAAAAACGTACTTCTGATCCTGCTAAAATGAGGGAATCAATTAGATGTTGAGTGATTTCAGGACTGCTTAGGCGGCAGTCATAGCCCACAGCGATAACGGGGGCAGGTGGAGAGAATTTTCTTTTTTTCTGACCCTGAACATAAAGCTCTATAAGTGAAAAAGCCAACACTTTTACAAAGCCTAGATCAAAGTCTTTTTTGTATATTCCTCTAATATCATTTTTTCTAAAAATTTTTTCATTCCATTTTATCATATACTTTTTCTCGCTTTTATAGGCCCTTTAACCCAAAGGGTTTTGTTTGGTAAACTCCGGTAAATTCTATGGTTCTACTTATCTCATACTAAACCCAAAGGGTTTTGTTTTTTCGTAGAGAACGGATAGTCCAAAGTAGAGCTTTTTCCATAGATTGAGAGTTTGCTTTGTTTTTTCCAAAAATATCTTTAGCCGTGCCATGACTGACACTGGTTCTAATGAAAGGTAAACCTAAACTGAACTGGAAGCTGTCTCTTTCATGTATCATTTTAAAAGGAATTAAACCTTGATCGTGGTACAAGCAAATATAAAGAAAATATTTCTTTTGATTTTTTTTTAAGAAAGCGACATCTGGCACCAAAGGACCTTCTACTTGGTTATTCCATTTTTGGATTTCTTTTTTTAAGGAAAACTCCTCTTTTCCTAATAAACCTTCTTCACCGGCATGGGGATTGAGGCCCAGAAGAGCTATTTTCTTATTTTTGGCTTTAAGAGAACAAGATTGCTGAAGTTGAAGACAAAGCGCAATACATTTATTTAAACTGTTTTTAGTCCAGTTTATTTTTTTTAGAGGTTCATGGTCTGTTAGAAGAGTGACATGGAAGCACTTTCCTAGGAAAGTCATAAATACATGCTCTGTTTCACTTAATTTTTTTAATAAATGTGTATGACCTTTTTCTGGAAAAAGTTCTTTTTGCATTTGTGTTTTAGAAAGAGGACCTGTTACCAGAGCTTCCGTATTTTTATTTTTAAGACAACTTTGGGCAGCCCTGGCTACCCACTTTGTGGGTGTAGAAGAACCAGGTATATCTAGAAAAATATTTTCTTTTTTATACTTTTCTAAGTTTTTTTGTTTTAAGGGATTTATACGGAAAAAGAGGCCATCCGTTAAACTTAACAGTTCTCTAGGAGCTTGGTTTGATCTCCATAAGGTAAACTGTATGCCTCTTTGGGGTCCTATTTTTTTTAGGGCTTTGAGGCTTACCTCCAATCCCACTCCATCAGGGTCCCCTGTTGTAATATGAATTGTTTTCATGAGTTGATTTGAATAAAGGTTTTGTTCTTTTTTTCTTCAAGCCAAAGCTTAAACCTTTTTTTAAACAGAGCTTCAAATAAGAGTACAAATAATTTCTCTTTCCGTTTTTTGTTTTTATCAGTAATAACAGGGGTTTTCCAGACAACTTTGAAGATATGATACCCGGAGGGAAGGGAAAGTACAGGAGACACTTGTCCCGTAGAAAGGTTTTTTATAGCCCTTTTAATAGTAGGATGCAGGCTAGATAACTTTATTTTTTTTAAAACTTTCTTTTTTTCTCCTTTTTCTTTTGGTTCCCATTTATCAAAAAAAGAAGCTTCTTTTAAAATAAGATGAGAAATGTCCTTTGAGCGTGTTTTTCCTCTATTTGTTTTTGGAAAAAACAGGTAGGTGAGTTCATATTCAAATGAGGTAAAAAGAGCTGTTCCTTGTGTTTGGCGGGCGTATTCGTTTAAGTCTTGATCGGAAAACCTTATTTTTTCTGCGATTTCTCTTTGAACAAAGAGTCTTCTTAAGAGGTCTTTTTTTAGGAACTCTTTATAAGAGGAAGAAGTAAAGTGGTTTTTAACTAAGTATCGGCTAAAAGCTTTTTTCGATAAACCTCTTTTTTTTCTTCTGTTGTTTATTTCTTGCTTTAAGTGAGCGTCTGCTATTTTTAACTCAGCTTGTTCTACAAGAAGATCTAAAACTTTTTCATAAATAAGAAAGTTTAGAAAAGCCGCCTCTGTTTTTTTTAGTTGAGATGGTTCAAATAAAGTGAGCAAGAGGGAATCTTCAAAAAAGCCTCTGTTTAATCTTTTTTTTGCTTCTTTTAAATCCATAAGACTTATCATTTCTGTTTCTACAATAGCCAGGGTTTTTTCAATGGTTTGAGCAGATGTAAGGTAACAAAAAGAGAATAAAAAAAGAGATAAATATTTCATAATGACTGTTTAAAATAAAGTTATAATTTGGTTTTCCATACTTATATAGTTAATAAAAAATAAATTTCGATTTTATATCGAATGGATCAGAAATCCTCGTATTTATTTAAACTTAAAAAAAGAAAAAAGCAAATGGGAAAAAAGTAAAAATGGGAAAAGGCCCGCCTTTTTCCTATCTGAAATAGCTTATTTTTCAATCTACTTTCTCTGTCGCCGTCAAGTAAAATACTCCGGGAGGAAAAGAAAAAGAGGTATCTGTGGAAATCTACAGTAAATCCACTTTTATTTTTTCTAAAGCGGCTTCATTTTTTAATATAACCCCTTTTTTGCTTTGTTCATCTAGCCATTTTATAAAGAGAGCTTTTTGCCTTTGTTTCAGCAATGTCCCGCTAATAGACTGTTTCACTTTTTCAAAAGGTATTTGTTGCTTCGGTTTTTTATCTAAGACTTGAATAATGTGGTGAGCGTAGGGGCTGGACCAGATAGGACTGATCTCCTTTTTTTTTAGATAAAGAGCTTGGTCAAATATTTCTAAAACTCCTTTTTCCACCCATTGGGGTTTGAGCATTTGAGGGTCTTTGATGAATTTTTTAGCTATTTTTACTAAATTCTTTTCTTGTTTTAAACTTTCTTCTATTTTAATAAGCACTTCTTTTTGTTTGTGAAAAATGTGATAAATCAGAACACGGGGTTTTTGTGTAAAAAGGGGGAGGTGATTTTGGTAATATTCTTTTACTTCTTTTAAAGAGGGGGGGGGGTTTTAGAACCCATTTTTTGCATAACTTTTTGGCTAAGCAAGTTATTTTTTATATGTTCTGTCCATTCCTCTACTTTTGTTTTTTTTCTTTTTAAATACCATTCGAATGCTTCTTTATCAGGATATTTGCTTTTTATTTTTTGTAATTCTTGATGAAGCTCTTTTTTGGATATAGAAATCGAATGGGATTTGGCCCATTGCTTAATGAGAGTTTCCATAATTAAGTCTGTAACAAGCTGTCTTTTAAGGTTTTCTATCAGTTCTTGGTTTTTGACCTCTTGAATGTTTAAAGAGTGTATTTTTTGAGCTAAACGTTTTGCAAACTGACGACTCGTTAATTTGTCTGAGTTGATTTGTAAAACGACCGGATTTTTATTAAAAAAAGAGCAGCCACTAAATACCCACAAACTTAAAATAAGAGTGGGAAGAAAAAGAGTTTTCATTAACGAAGTTTATTTAAGGAGGCTTTATTTATTTGTACTTTATATTTTGATTTTAAGCTATCAAAATATCGAGCTAAAATTCGACTGCGTTTTTGATCAAAGTAAGCCGCTTTAATTTGGGTGCGGTTAGCTTCTCCAAAAGGAATTTTGCGATTTAATTTCACTATATAGAAGCCATTACCGGCCCGGATAGGGTGGGAGACTTGCTCTGCTCTCATTTTTTTTAACTGTTTATAAATAGTAGGATAAATAGTATTAGCAGAACGAGGCATATTAATACGGCCACTTAAGCGATCATCTGAATAAATGTCCACTAACTCTGGGAAAGGTTTTTTACTGTTCTTTACTTCATTATAGACTTTTATAGCCCTTTCTTGAGCCGCTTTAACTTGGAAAGGCTTGGGGTCAGCCGGTAAACTGATAACGATAAAGTGCATATCATATTCAGGGTTTTTTCTATAAAATTTAAGCATTACATTTTTAGATAATTTTTTAGCTGTTTTATCTAGTTGAGCTATTCTTTTCTTTAATTTTTTATCGGCAAAGCTTTTGTATAATAATTGCTCAAAACCCTCTTTAAGTAAAGGGTCGGCGAACATGTTTCTTAAGGCCGGGTTTTTAATAAACCGGGGGTCATTGTAGGCCGCTTCCACCCCTATGCGATAACGTAAATATTCCTGAAAGAATTGCTGAATAGAAGGAGCATTAGGAGCTACTTGCCTTACAGTGTTGTAAGTTTTTCTAAATTCTTTATGGGTGATTTGGATTTTAACAGGCCCTTTTTTTCCTGTGTAAGATATAGTGGCTAAAACTTCCGCTTGAGAGGGGAAAGCTATTAAAAAACTAAAAAGAAGAAGGATATATGTAAACATAAATAAAAACCTGAGCTTTAGTATATACTGAGTTTTGATTTTGGATCAAGGAAATGAGACTTTTGTCCTGGTTTTTGTTGTCTTTTATGGGAGAGAAGGGGAGATTAAGAGACAAAGCACTTAAGAAAGAAGGCTTAATTCTTATTTTGTTGTTTTAATTCTTTTATGAGGCAGGGGATGATTTTAAAGAGATCTCCTACTAGTCCGTAGTGGCTCTTTTGGAACAGAGGAGCGGAGGGATCATTATTGATAGCAACAATAATTCGAGAACGGTTCATTCCAGCTAGATGCTGAATAGCACCTGAAATACCGCAGGCAATGTAAAGTTGAGGACTAACTGTTTTTCCTGTTTGTCCTACTTGCATAGAGTGGGGCACCCAGCCAGCGTCCGTGACGGCGCGGGAAGCTCCTACAGAAACCTCAGGTCCTAAACAGTTAGCCAAGTCTTCCAGTAATTTAAAATTTTCAGGGCTTTGCATTCCTCTTCCCCCTGAGATGATGATCTGAGCTTCTGTTAGCTCTGGTCGCTTACTTTTTTGCGTTTTTTTTGTTCGGACTAGCTTATAATTAGTACTTTCTGGAATGTTCCATGTCAGCTCCGTTACAGAACTATCTTTACTGTTTGTAAAGGCTTCTTGTTGTCCGACTTGATGGGGGCGTATTAAAACAACAGGAGGGGTATCAGGTAACACATTTAAGTGGGATCGGGCTTGGCATTTTCCCGCATAAAAACTTTTTTCAATTATCCAAGAATCTTTTTGCCATTGAAGGTCGAGACAGTCAGAGAGAAAGGGCAGCTTTAAGCGAAAAGCGACTCTGGGGAAGAGTTCTAGGTTTTTTGAGGAGGAAGAAGCTAAAATGACATTTGGTTTTTGCTCTTTTATAAAGCCGGATACAAAAGGAGTTAGATTTTGGGGGTTGGAAGCCTTATCTGGATGGAAAAAAATTTCCTGCGCTCCTTGTTTTTTTACTGTTTCTATAGCTTCTTTGTTGGCTCCTAGGCATAAAGCGCAAACTTGCCAGTTTTGATGAAGAGCGAAGGAGAGTAAATCCAGACTAGAGCTTTTGGCTTGTTGGTTTAGAAAGTCAACGGAAATAAGGGCTTTTACCTGAGACATAAGTTTCCTTTTTAAAGAGGTTTGTGTTTTTTATAAATCTAGATTAATTTTTCTTTTTCTTTTAGTATGTGAATTAATTTTTTTGCTTGTTCCTCAGCGGAACCGGAAATGAACCGAGGAGGGGGTGATTCTTTTGGTAGTTGGTAAGAATGAAAAGTTATCATTTGCTTATCATAGTGAATGTCTAAAGTAGAAAGCTTTATTTTTTTTAACTCTTTCTTTTTGGCTTTCATAATTCCTGGTAAAGAAGGATAACGGGGTTCGTTAAGGCCTTTTTCTACTGTGATTAGAGCGGGAAGATGCAATGTAATTTCTTCTATTATTCCTTCTTCCCCTTGTCGCTCACATAACCAAATATTTTTAATTTTCTCTTGGAGTTTTGTTACAAAACCCACATGGGGAATATTTAATTTTTCGGCTAACATGGGGCCTGTAGCGAAATGACTTTCATCTATACCTACTTTGCCAGTCAAAATGAGGTCCCACTTTATCTTTTCAGCGGGAGGATTCTTTTTTTCTTCAAAGGAGGCTTTTTTTAAACCTTCTGGCGAGGTAAAGTCTTTTTGTGATGATATGATTTGAGCTAAAGCTTGCGCTACAAGGGCGGGGTTTTTGTTTAATAAGGAAGGTTTTTCTTCTGACGAGGAGGGACTCACTGGTGTTTCGATTAAAACAGCTTTGTCTGCTCCCATAGCCAAGGCTGTACGAAGGGCTTTTTCTACTCGAGGGGGGCCTAGGCTTAAAACCTGAACCCTTGTATTGGGTATTCTTTCTTTGATTCTTAAGGCTTCTTCTAAAGCAAATTCATCATAAGGGTTGATGATCCATTCTATTCCTGATTCGTCAATCCCTTTTCCCTCTTTTAAAAGTTGAATACGGGTTCCGGTATCCGGCACCTGTTTTATACAAACCAAAATGTTCAATGTTAGAAAGTCCTTTTTTAGTGTTGTTCTTTATACCCATTCAGTATAAATGAAAAATTTCTTGTATAATATCCTGGTAAGGGGGATTATGGCAATATGAGAAAATGGTTTTTCTTGTCTATAGGGCAAAAATATTTAATTGGCTTAACAGGTCTGGGCCTGGCCCTTTTTGTTTTACTGCATATGCTAGGGAATTTGCTTATTTTTGCTGGGGATAAAGCCTATAATTTATATATGCATCAGATGGTGCATGGGAAAGCCGCCTTTTTTATTCAAGTGGGGCTTTTGGCTGCTTTTTTACTTCATATAATATTAGCTCTCTTTTTAAGTGTAAAAAATTATTTCTCTCGCTCTGAGAAATACGCTCGGCAGGCTTCCGGCTGGAAAGCGACCGCCTGGTATCAAAAAAGTTTGATATTTCAAGGGGCAATTATTTTGGTTTTTGTGGTTTTACATCTTATTACTTTTAAATTTGGAACTTATTATGAGGTGGTTTATGAGGGTAAGACCATAAGGAACTTGTTTCAGCTCGTGGTGGAGGAGTTCCAAAAACCGGTGACTGTTTTATGGTACCTCATTGCCTTGTTGGTTCTTTGTGTTCATTTATTTCATGGTTTGATATCCTCTTTTCAGTCTTTAGGTTTAAGTCATCCTCGGTTTGATTTTTGGATAAAGAAATTGAGTTTTGGTTATGCTGTATTTGTTACTATGGGATATGTATCTTTGCCTTTGTATGTGTTCTTTTTTATGACAGAAAAAGGGGGGTGAAGAGAATGAAGTTTTTCAATCATATTCCTTCAGGTCCCTTAGAACAAAAGTGGGATCGTCATTGTTTTGAATTACCTCTTGTGAATCCGGCTAATAAAAGAAAACACCATATAATTGTAGTAGGAACGGGTTTGGCAGGGGCTTCGGCTTCGGCTTCTTTGGCAGAGCTAGGTTATCAGGTAAAAACTTTTTGCATTCAGGATTCTCCTAGAAGGGCGCATTCTATTGCGGCTCAGGGCGGTATTAATGCAGCTAAGAATTACCCTGGAGATGGAGATTCTATAAGGAGATTATTTTATGATACTATCAAAGGAGGGGATTTTCGCTCCAGGGAAGCTAATGTTTATCGCCTCGCTCAGATTTCTAATCAGATCATAGATCAATGTGTGGCACAGGGGGTGCCTTTTGCCAGAGAGTACGGAGGGCTTTTAGCGAATCGCTCCTTTGGCGGGGCGCAAGTGTCTCGTACTTTTTATGCTCGGGGACAAACAGGACAACAGCTTCTATTAGGAGCTTATGGGGCTTTAATGAGGCAGGTGGATAAAGGGGGAGTGAGGCTTTTTCCTCGCCATGAAATGATGGATTTAGCAGTGGTAGAAGGACAAGTGGCTGGAGTTGTCACTCGTAACTTGTTAACAGGGGAGATAAAAAGCCATTTTGCTCAGGCGGTGATTTTAGCTACAGGGGGTTATGGCAATATTTTTTATCTTTCTACTAATGCCATGCACTCCAATGCTAGTGCGGCTTGGCGATGTTATAAAAAAGGGGCTTTTTTTGCTAACCCTTGTTTTACCCAAATTCACCCTACCTGTATTCCCCGTTCTGGAGATCACCAATCTAAATTAACTTTGCTTTCTGAGTCTCTTCGAAATGATGGGCGGATTTGGGTTCCTAAAAAATCCGGGGATAAACGAGTGCCGGAAAATATTCCTGAAGGGGAAAGAGATTATTATCTGGAAAGAATTTATCCCTCTTTTGGTAATTTAACTCCTAGAGATTTGGCGTCTCGACAGGCTAAATTTCAAGTAGATGCGGGAAAAGGGGTAGGCCCTACAGGAGAAGCGGTGTATTTGGATTTCAAAGAAGCTTTAGAGAGAAGGGGTAAAAATTTTCTTTCGGAAAAATATGGCAATCTATTTCAGATATATGAAAAGATAACAGGAGAAAACCCTTATGAAAAACCCATGCGTATCTATCCGGCTGTACATTATACGATGGGGGGGCTTTGGGTAGATTATAATCTGGAAAGCACAGTGAAAGGGCTTTTTGTTTTAGGAGAAGCTAATTTTTCCGATCATGGAGCTAATCGCTTAGGGGCTTCTGCTCTTATGCAGGGTTTGGCGGATGGGTACTTTATTATTCCCAGGACGATAGCTCGGCATTTGGTCGAGCGTTCTTCTTTGGAAGAGAAGAAGGTAAAAAAAGCGTTGGAGGAGAGTGTAAAAGAAGTTCAAAAGCGACTGGATAAGGTTTTGCAAATAAAAGGGGGTAAGACGGCAGGAGCCATTCATCGTGAACTGGGGTATTTGCTTTGGGAATATGTAGGTATGTTAAGGAATGAAAAAGGTTTAATACAGGTGATAACAGCTATACAAGGTTTGAAAGATCAGTTTTGGAAAGAGCTTTTCATTCCAGGAGAGCAGCACTATAAAAACGCGGAACTAGAGAAAGCTTTACGCGTGGCTGATTTTTTAGAATTGGCCGAGCTAATGGCTCAGGATTCTTTGGAACGGAAGGAGTCTTGTGGTTCTCATTTTCGCGAGGAATATCAAAGTCAAGAGCAGGAGGCTTTAAGAGATGATGAACATTTTTGTCATGTATCCGTTTGGGAGCATACAGAAGGAAAAAAGGCTCTTTTGCATAAAGAACCTTTAGAGTTTAAAGAAGTATCTTTAAGTGTGCGGAGTTATAAATAAGAAAAAAATGTTTTACAAGTTTGTGTGATGAATTATACTGCTCGTGTTTGAAAATTTCAGTTTTAAAAGCTTGGCTAACAAGGGAAAAAGGCCGAGAAGTTACGAAAAAATAATACCCTCTGGGTATAAAAAAGGACTAGAGTTTATGTTATTAAAACTAAAAATTTGGAGACAAAAAAGAGGTCAGAAAAAAGGGAGCTTTGAAAATTATGAAATGGATCATCTCTCACCGGATATGTCTTTTTTAGAAATGCTGGATCAGTTAAATGAAGATCTGGTTGGGCAAAAAAAAGTGCCTGTGGCTTTTGACCATGATTGTAGGGAAGGAATCTGCGGTTCTTGTTCTTTAGTAATAAATGGTAATCCTCATGGCCCTCATGCTGGATCAGCGGTGTGTCAGCTGCATTTAAGATCTTTTAAAGATAAGGAAGAAATATGGATAGAGCCTTTTCGGGCTAAAGCTTTCCCTGTTCTTCAGGATTTGATTGTAGATCGTTCTGCTTTTGATCGTATCATTCAGTCTGGTGCTTATGTTTCTGTTAATACAGGTCAAGCTCCGGAAGCGCATAGTATACTCGTAGAAAAAGCCAAAGCGGAGGAGGCTTTTTCCCATGCCGCTTGTATTGGCTGTGGAGCTTGTGTAGCTGTTTGTAAAAATGCTTCTGCTAGTTTGTTTGTGGCTGCTAAAGTATCTCATCTGGCTTTATTGCCACAAGGAAAGGTGGAAAAAAAGGCACGGGTTTTAAAAATGGTGAAACAAATGGAAAAAGAAGGCTTTGGGGCTTGTACTAATACAGGGGCTTGTTCTCGCGCTTGTCCTAAAGAGATTTCCCTTCATTCCATTGCTAGGATGAATAGGGAGTACTTTAAAAGTATATTTTAATTTTTCGTAAAGGTGGAGAAAAAAAGAGAGGCTAGACTCTTTTATCTTATAGGAGAAAAATGGATTCTTTAGTACCGGTTTTAATTTGTAGTTTAATTGTCCTTACTTTTGGGGCTTTTATGTTATCCCTTGCTCATTGGTTTGGCGCGAAGGTGAAAAAACCGGCCTCCAAAGCTAAAAGTTTGCCTTATGAATGTGGTCTTGAAGGAGAAGAGCAAATCAGTTCACGTGTATCAGTACAGTTTTACTTAACAGCTATTTTATTTATTTTATTTGATATAGAAATCATTTTTCTTTATCCCTGGGCTTTAACATTTAAAGATTTTTTAAATCAAGGTCAGGGATTAGAAGCGCTTGTGGCCATGATAGTGTTTCTTCTCATTTTCGTCTATGGTTTGTTTTGGGAAATCGGTTCTAAAGCATTACGATGGAAATAGGGACGGAAGAATAAAGTGGTTGTTTTAGCTATGTATTTCGATTGGATTTGAAAACTCCGGAAAAATAATACCCGAGGGGTATTGTCTTTAAGGAGAAGGGAAAAAATAGGAAGAGGATAATGAATCTCCCACGAAGGAAGAAAAAAATATGGGAAGTGATCTTTTTGAAGTAGGGATTAATTTTATTAAAATAGCCTTTATTTTTTTACTAATGGTGCAAATGGTGCCTTTTTTGGTTTGGGCGGAAAGAAGGGGATCTGCTTTTATTCAAAACCGTTTTGGTCCGAATCGGATTGGCCCGTTAGGACTGATGCAGAATCTAGCGGACCTCGTAAAGTTTTTATGTAAAGAAGATTTTTTGGGTCATAAAGGACGAAAGAGTTTTTTTTATTCAGCCCCTGTTTTATCTCTTATTCCCGCGGCCTTAGCTTTTGGTGCTATTCCTCTTTCTACCCCTATAGAGGTGGAAGCTTTTAAATGGTTAGGACAAACATGGGGACCTTATACTTTTT
This sequence comes from Bdellovibrionales bacterium, assembly GCA_028819305.1. Taxonomy (GTDB): domain Bacteria; phylum Bdellovibrionota; class Bdellovibrionia; order Bdellovibrionales; family UBA1609; genus JANQSP01. The sequence continues at coordinate 42,611 of JAPPLY010000056.1, read as the reverse complement.
ATTTTCAATCTTTTGTTATTAGTATTGGTGTTGTCTTTGTTTTAGGTGTAAGTTCCTTAGCTGTGTATTCTTTATTATTGGCGGGCTGGTCTTCTGGCAGCAAGTTTTCTCTTTATGGCGCCTTAAGAGCTTCTGCTCAGGCCATTAGCTATGAATTAGCTTTAAGTCTTTCTATAGTAGGTGTGCTTCTCCTTTTTAATACTTTTAGCTTTTCTGAAATAGTGGCGGCTCAAAATGGCCCATTGCAATTTTATTTTTTTGGAGAACCAGTAAAACTTGCTTTTCTTCCTAATTGGGGAATTTTTTACCAACCTTTAGGAGCTCTTTTGCTTTTTGTGGCTTTATTTGCAGAAGCCAATCGGCTTCCTTTTGATTTGCCAGAAGCGGAGGCAGAGTTAGTAGCAGGTTACCATACAGAATACGGAGGAGTAAAAATTATTATGTTTTATATGGGGGAATATGGTCACATGCTGGTGGCTTCGGCTTTAATGGTGACTTTTTATTTTGGAGGATATACTTTATGGCCTTTTTTAACACCGGATACACTGAAGTCTTTTTTTCATTTTTTGTCTTCTACAGGTCAGAGTATTTTGACAGCTTTAGTTTTGCATTTGGTGTTTTTGATAAAATTGCTTTTTTTTCTTTGGATATTTATTTGGGTGCGTTGGACACTTCCTCGGTTTCGATATGATCAACTCATGGATTTAGGATGGAAAACCCTTTTACCTTGGGCCTTAGTGAACACAGTTATAACAGGAATAGGGGTTTTTTTAATGAGAGGGGTTTAATTAATGGACTTTTTGTTTATCTTGTTTTCCGCTTTGGCCTTATATGGTGCTGTTATTACCGTCACTCATAAAGATATGGTGATCTGCGCTTTGCATTTGGCGGGGTCTATGCTGGCTTTAGCAGGGCTTTTTTTTATTTTAGGAGCGCATTTCATAGCGGGAGTGCAAGTCCTCGTTTATGCAGGTGCTGTTATGGTGTTATTTATTATGGTCGTGATGCTTTTTGACTTAAAACGAAAAAAAGAAACTTTATTTAGTAAAGGGCTTTGGATGAAGTTAGCCAGTTTATTCTTCTTGTCTGGTTTGATCGTAGGCATTTTTCCTTTTTCTCTTCATTTATTTCCTCCTCGTTCCATGGAAACGATTCAAAAGACTTCTACAAAGGATCTTTCTTCTTTATTGTTTATAGATTATGTTTTGGCTTTTGAAGTGCTGGGGATCTTACTTCTCCTGATAGCTGTAGGGGTCGCTGTTTTATGTCGCCAGCGACCTTTTTTGCAAACTCCTTCGGAAAAGGAATAATAAATGGAAATAGAATTAAATCACTTTTTAATAGTTTCTCTCTTGTTGTTTGTTATTGGTTTTTTTGGTGTGCTAGCGCGCCGGAATCTCTTGATTATACTTATGAGCATAGAGTTGATGTTGAATGCGGTTAATCTTTCTTTTGTCTCTTTTAGTCAGTTTTATAATTTACTTTCGGCTCAAGTGGCGGCTTTTTTTGTAATGACTATTTCGGCGGCGGAAGCGGGAGTGGGTTTAGCCTTAATTGTGCTTATCAGTCGCAGGTGGACACAGATGGATCTTTTTGTTTTAGAAGATTCTAAATATACCGACCCTGTTTAAAAATTTTTGATTGTAAAAGCTTGGTTGCCTGGAGGAAAGAACCGGAAAGTTATAGAAACAATAATACCTAATAGGTATAGGGAAAAATGTTATGATGAAAATAGCCCTTATGGCTCTCTTGTTGGCTCCTTTAATAGGAGCTTTGATAAATGGCTTTAGATGGAAAAAGCCTGATCTTAAAATAGCGGGTTTTATTGGTGTTACATCTTGTTTTATTTCTTTTTTGAGCGCGGGTTTTTTATTTCTTTCTTTCTTATCCCAAAAGAAAGTTGATTTTTTGGTCTCTTTTTTTGAGTGGCTAAATATATCCTCTTTTAAAGTTTCCTTTTCTTTTTTAGTAGATCCTTTGAGTGTTTTAATGCTGTTGTTGATAACGGGAGTGGGTTTTTTGATTCATGTTTTTAGTTTGTATTATATGTCACATGATGATCGGCCTGCGAAGTATTTTTCTTATCTCAATTTGTTTATTTTTAGTATGCTTGTTTTAGTATCAGCAGATAATTTGTTTCTCATGTTCTTAGGTTGGGAGGGAGTGGGGCTTTGTTCTTATTTACTCATAGGTTTTTGGTTTACAGATAAGCAAAAAGCCGCGGCCGGTATGAAGGCTTTTATTGTTAATCGTATAGGTGATGTGGGTTTTTTGTTGGGAATGTTTCTTTTGTTTCAAGAGTTTGCTTCTTTGCAGTTTGATGTTTTATCTGAGGGGGCCCCTGGTTCCGTTCATTTAAGTGCTGTAAAGTGGGCCTGTTTCTTTTTGTTTATGGGAGTGATCGGTAAATCGGCTCAGATTCCTTTATATATTTGGCTTCCTTCTGCTATGGCGGGTCCTACTCCTGTTTCTGCTTTGATTCATGCGGCTACCATGGTCACTGCCGGTATTTACTTAATAGTGAGGATGCATTCTTTATTTATTTTAGCACCGGAAGTGTTAACTCTTATTAGTTGGGTGGGCGCTATGACAGCTATGTTGGCTGCTTTTATTGCTTGTGCACAGAGTGATATTAAAAAGGTGCTGGCTTATTCTACTGTTTCTCAGTTAGGTTATATGTGTGTAGCGGCTGGTTTAGGGGCTTTTACAGCTTCTTTGTTTCATCTTCTTACACATGCGTTTTTTAAAGCACTTTTGTTTTTAACCGCCGGGTCCGTGATTCATGCTTTAAATGGGGAACAAAATATTTATAACATGGGCGGGCTGAGGAAGAAACTTCCTTTTACTTGGTTGTGCTTTCTTATAGGATTCTTAGCCCTTATTGGCTTGCCTCCTTTCTCGGGTTTTTTTAGTAAGGATGAAATCTTGTGGTCGGCTTTAGCTTCTGGACAATTTGCTGTATTTTCTTTAATTTTGTTAACGGCTTTTGTAACCGCTTTTTATATGAGCCGGCTTTATATTTTGGTCTTTCATGGTACAAGTCGTTTAAAATCAGGGGTAACCCCCCATGAAGGGGGGTTCTTTGCTAAATTTCCTTTGGGAATATTGGCGACTCTCTCTGTCTTAGGGGGTTTTATAGGTATTCCTCATTTAATCAGTGAGTATTTACCAGGTCATCCTCCTCATTTACTTGCAGAATATTTAAAACCAATAGTTATTCAAAAACAGTTTAAGGGGACTCATTTAGCAGAGGGTATTTTAATGATAGGGTCTTCGGTTTTCATTTTATCCATTGTCTTAATCAGTTTTTGGCTTTATTTAAAAAGGCAAAAAACAGTTTTCTTTTTAAAAAAGAAAAACCAAACTGTGTTTGATGCTTTAGAGGCTGCCTTGGGTGTGGACTCCTTTTGTTATTCTAAAATGGTGCGCCCGGTTTTAAATGTCAGTTATGATCTTTGGTGGGGTGTAGATGTAAAGATGATTCAAGGTTTTATTATATTGATTCAAAAAAAATTACTTGTTTTACAAGAGTTGTTTGAAAGTGCTCAAAACGGAAAAACCCAGAGTTATATTTTATTTATGCTTTTAGGATTAATTATTTGTACTCTCTCGGTGTTCCTTTTTTGAAGGGAGTGAATAGCTATGCTCAGTGCTTTAATTTTTTTACCTTTGGTTTTTGCTTTAATTCTGGTTTTTATAAAAAACCCCTCTTTATGTCGTAAAGGAGCTGCTTTTTGTTCCGTAGCGTACTTTTTGTTTAGTTTGAGCTTATTTTTATTTTTTGACTCTCAAACAGAGGAACTACAATTAGGGGAGCGGTTTTCCTGGTTTCCGGCTTTGGGCATTGAATATTTTGTAGCGGTGGATGGTCTCTCTTTTTGGTTTGTTATTTTAACGGCTTTTCTTTTGCCAGTTTGTGTGGGAGCTTCTTGGAATTTGATAAAGGAGAAGGTATCTGCTTTTTATTGTTGTTTATTTTTGATGATTACTTCTGTGATGGGCACATTTTTGGCTATGGATACTATTCTTTTTTATATTTTTTTTGAAAGCTCTCTTATTCCTCTTTATTTCATTATTGGGATTTGGGGTAGTAAAGAGAGGATCTATGCGGCTTTTAAGTTTTTTATTTATACGGCGTTTGGGTCTTTATTTTTACTGGCAGGTTTAGTGGCTTTAATGCATCTTACTTTACAATCGACAGGGGAAATGAGCGCTAGTTTATTGGATTTTTACAAGTTGGAGTTACCCTTTGAAGCGAGTTTGCTGAGCACTCAAAATGTTTTGTTTTTTTGTTTCTTTTTAGCTTTTGCGATAAAACTCCCGTTTGTTCCTTTTCACACCTGGTTGCCACTGGCTCATGTGGAGGCTCCTGCTCCCGGATCGGCTGTATTAGCCGCGGTCATTTTAAAAATGGGAGCTTATGGATTTTTACGCTTTGTTTTGCCTCTTTTTCCCCAATCTGTGGAGTTTTTTGCCTCTTCTATATGTTTTTTAGCCGGTGTGGGGATCTTTTATGGAGCTCTTATGGCTTTGGCGCAAAAGAACATAAAGAAACTAGTGGCTTACTCTTCTGTATCTCATATGGCCTATGTTCTTTTAGGTCTTTTTAGTTTAAATGAGTATGGCTTAACAGGGGGCTATTACCAAATGCTCACACATGCGGTTTCTTCTGCTGGTTTGTTTTTATTAGTGGGAATCCTTTATGAAAGAACGCAGAGTTTAAATATTTCAGATTATGGAGGACTGGCTAAAAAAATGCCAATTTTAGCTATCAACTTTGTTATTATTTCTCTTTCTGCTATAGCTCTTCCCTCCACAGGAGGTTTTATTTCAGAGTTTTTTGTTTTAATGGGGTCTTTTACAGCTAGAAACTGGGGAGCTTTGTTTTTAGCTCTATGGGGAGTCATTTTTGGAGCCTCTTATATGTTATATCTTATTCATCGTGTGTTTTTTGGTTCAGTGTCTGTTTTGTCTCAAAAAACTTCTTTGTTATCAAAAAGAGAAATGGGGATTATTCTCCCTTTTGTTTTTCTCGTTTTTGGAATGGGTCTTTTCCCTAAAGCATTTCTTAAATACTCTACTGTTTCTTTAAACCACTTACAGGAAAGCAGAGAAAACTATAATTTGAATATCAAAACAAAAAATTTCCGTTTAGGGCAAAAACATTTTTCATTAATATCAGATATGTCTGGAACCCATAACACCAGGAGACAGGGGGGGTTATGAGTGATCTTCTTCTAAGTTCTCCTTTATGGTCTCTTTTTTTATTTAGTTTAATCCCCATCAGCTTAAAGGTTTTAAATAAAAATAAAGAGAGCTCTTTGTTTTTATCTTCGGGTTTTATTCTGATAGGTATTTTTACTTCCCTTGTTCTTTTATTTTTGATTTGGCCCTCTTCTAATATAGAGATAAAAACCCTTTTTTCAGAAGCTTTGGTATTTAATGAACTGAGAGCTATAGCTTCTCTTGTTTTGTTATTGGTGGGGTTTTTTATAGTGCTTATGAGTATTCAACAACCCCAGGTAAATGAAAATATTTTTTCTGAAATTCTCTTTTTAAAAATAGGCTCCCTTTTTGGTTTATTAATTTTACTGTGGGCGGGTAATTTACTCATCGCTTTCATTGGCTTGGAATTAGCTTCTTTATCTTTTTATTTGTTAATTGCTCTGGGACGCACAGGGTCACAAGCTTTAAAGGCCAGTTTTAAATACTTTGTTTTAGGTTCCGTGGCTTCCGCTATTTTACTTTATGGAATTTCTTTTGTTGTGGGTTCTTCTGGGCATTTTGATTTGCAGAGAATTTTTCAACAAAGTCCTGAATTAATTACAAGCTCTCGTCTTCTGACCTTAGGTCTTATATTTATTCTGGTGGGTTTTTTATTTAAAGTATCTATTTTTCCGTTTCATTTTTGGCTGCCGGATGTATATAGAGCTTCCTTTACTCCCCTTTTAGTTCTTATGGCGACAGGTCTTAAGTTGGTTATATTCATACTGCTTTTTGAATGGACAAGAAATATGTTTTCTCTTCTGGAGTTTTCGGTTTTATTATCTCTTTTTCAGTGGTTAGCCGTATTGAGTGTTTTATTTGGAAATATTATTGCTTTGCTTCAAAAGGACTTTAAAAAAATGCTGCTTTTTTCTACAGTGGCTCATTCTGGTTATTTACTTATGATTTTAATTGTCTCCCAAATGGGTTCTTTCTTTGGAAGGACAGCCCTACTTTATTATTTAATAGTATATATAGGTACAACTTTGGGTATTTTTATATGTTTAAGACCTTTTGAAAAAAAAGACAGTGTTGCCTTGAATCTCAGTGAATTAGATGGATTAGTTCACCAAAAACCTTTTCATGCTTTTTTAATAACTCTTTTTTTATTGAGTTTGGCTGGTATTCCCCCCACGGGAGGCTTTGTTTCAAAATTATTTGTTTTTCAGGCTTTGCTGGATCAGGGTTTATGGTGGATGCTATTTTGGGCTATTTTAGGTTCCAGCATAGCTCTTTTTTATTATCTGAAGCCCATAGCTCTTATGTATATGAAAAAGGATCTGCAAATAAGAGAAAAAAAGGTGTTTATTCGCTTACCCCGTTTTTTGACTTCTTGTTTATTACTTTTGTCGGGCTTTATTTTAGCTAGTGGGCTTATCCCCTCCCTCTTCATTTTTGGATAGTCAAATTATTATTGAATAGTCAATTTAATGGATTCAAGTATTCCTTCTTTTTTTGATTATTAACTTGTCGCGTTGTGCTTTAATAATGACTAATAATTCCAAAAAGTAAGGTTTGACTATTCAAATGTTTTTCTTTTGTTATATTCATTTGAATAGTCAAAATAGAAAAATCCTGTGGATGGTCGTAGAAGGGATCTTTTGAATAATCAAAACAGAGCCATCATTAATATAGGAAAGCTCAGCTATGATGAATAATCAGTGGTTATCTTTGGGTGAGTATTCTGGTAAATACCGTATTAGTATCTCTACTCTTCGTCGGAGAATTCGAGCGGGGCAAATTCCTTTTAGTTTTAAAATGGGTAAATATTTTTTAGAAGACCGAAACCTTGTTGATTTAAAAAAAGAAAAGGAAATAGTCGGTAATAAAAGTGATCTAAGTATCAGCCCTTTTTCTTTAAAAAAAGAAATTATTTTAGCAGAGGAAGGTTCTCCTTTAGAAGTAGAGCAGCAGAGGGAACCCTATAGCCAAGAGAATAAAAATAATAAAAAAACCGAAGTTTTTAAGTCTGCGACGAAAAAACAAGAAGGCCGTCCTCTTTCTAACAAGTCATTAAAAGACTCTTCTTTTATGTTGCCGCCGGAGGATCTGTTTTTAAATAAAGTGGTGGATGCTCAAAAAGAGCTTTACGAACGTTTGGAAAAAAAAGAGCTTAAAATCGGTGAGCAGCAAAATAGAATAGCAGAATTAAATACTTTAGTGGCTTTGTTGGAAAAGGAAAATAAAGAGTTAAAATCTTTATTGTATCAAGAGAAGGAAATGGAGGAATGGTTGGAAATAAAGGATCATTTGTAATTTAGGAGGCCATAGAAATATCTGGTTTTTTTCTAACTTGCCTGGTATTTTCTTTTTCTAAAGCGATAGCAAAAACTTCATCCAGGTTTTCTACGAAAATAAAATTCATTTTTTCTCTCAGTTCCTTTAGGGTCCTGTCTTTAGAGGTGGTATTTTCGATATCCGCTTTATTTTTTAGAGGTAAAATGACATTCACAATGCCATGACTTAATGCGGCTAAAGATTTTTCTTTAATGCCTCCTACCGGAAGAATTTGTCCTTGGAGACCGATTTCCCCTGTCATAGCTATATCTTTTCTGACGGGAGTATTTGTTATTAAACTAATAAGAGTGGTCGCTAAAGTAACACCGGCAGAAGGACCATCTTTGGGAGTGGCCCCGGCTGGGAGGTGAATATGGATTTCATTTTTTTTAAACCAATGATTGGCGATCCCCATTTTTTCAGCATACATGCGAATATAGGAATAAGCAGCTTGAGCCGATTCTTCCATGACTTTTCCTAATTGGCCGGTAAGAATAATGCCTTTGTTTGTAGAAGAACTAATGCGGATGGCTTCTACATAGAGGATCTCTCCTCCCGCTTGTGTCCAGGCTAAACCTGTGCTGACTCCAATTTTGCTTTCTTTTAGCTGTGATTCTTTTAGATATTTTGCAGGTCCTAGTAGCTCTGTTATTTTTTTTGGTGTGATGAGATACTGTTGAAGAGCATCTCCTATCACTACTTTTTTAGCTATTTTTCTGCAAAGAGAACCTACTTCTCGAGAAAGATTTCTCAGTCCAGCTTCTTTCGTATAGTGAGAAATAAGATATTTAATTCCTTTTTCTGTAAAAGAAATATGGGACTCATTGATTCCGTGGTTTTTCATTTCTTTGTTTATAATATACTTTTGGCTAATTTCCACTTTTTCCGTTGGGGTGTAGCCAGACAGAGTAATAATCTCCATACGATCTCTTAAAGCATAGGGAATATTTTCAATTAAGTTTGCTGTAGCAATGAACATTACTTTACTGAGATCAAAATTAAGATTTAAGTAATGGTCTCTGAAGGAACAATTTTGCTCCGGGTCCAAAACTTCTAACATGGCTGCCGAAGGATCCCCCCGGAAGTCAGCGCCTAATTTATCAACTTCATCTAAAACTAAAATAGGATTATTAAATTGCACTTGTTTTAAAGCTTGTATGATTTTTCCAGGCATAGATCCTACATAAGTGCGACGGTGACCCCGTATCTCAGCTTCATCTTTTACTCCCCCTAAAGCTACACGGTAATATTTTCTTTTCATTGCGGTGGCTATACTCTTTCCAAGAGAAGTTTTTCCTACTCCAGGAGGGCCGACGAAACATAAAATAGGCCCTTTTACTTGAGAGTCCACTTTTAATTGTCGGACAGCGAGAAACTCGAGTATTCTTTCTTTTACTTCATTTAAGCCAAAATGGTCTTTTTCCAAAATACTACGTGCTCGATCTAAATCTAAATTGTCTTCTGTACTTTTATTCCATGGAAGCTCTATTACCCAGTCCAGATAGCCCCGAATCATAGAAGCTTCACTTGATTCTGGATGCATTTTCTCCATTCTGGAAATTTGTTTTAAAACCTCTTTTTGTGCTTTTTCTGGCATTTGTGCTGATTTTACTTTTTGTATCAATTCTTGCACTTCCTCAGCTTTAGGATCGGTGGGGTTACTGTAGGATAGACTTTGGTTGTGTAGAGAAGGTTCATTAGGAAATTTAGATAGATTATTTTTAACCATTTTTTTTATTCTATTTTGCATACGAATAATTTCTACTTCTTTATTTAAAATTCTTTGTAGTTGATTTAAACGTTTCTCTGGATCAAGGGTTTCCAAAATATTTTGCATTTCATGGACTTTTAATTCAAAATGTCCTGTTACCAAATCAGCTAGTTTTCCAGGTTGATTCACTTCATCTAAAATCATAAGTAGATCAGGGGAAAAGGGCCCTCCTAAAGCAGTGATAGTTTTAAGGGAGTCTTTTACCCTGTTTATTACAGGTAGAGAACTTTCGGACAAAACGCTTGTTTCTAAATCTTGAGCTTCCTGAATGCGTACTTCATAATGGGAATTTTTTTCATACATATCTTGAATTAAGCCTCTGGATAGCCCTTGTACAAGGATTTTCATTCTTCCATCTTTCATGGTGCGCATTCTTAAAATGATACCAGCTGTTCCTGTTTTAAAAACAGAATTGGCAGATAAGCTTTCTTCTTCCGCATTTTTTTGAGTGGATAGAAAAATAATACGACTTTTATTTAAAGCTTCTTCTATTGCTTTTTTTGAACTATCTCTTCCAATGTAAAGAGATAAGAGCATATAAGGAAAAACGACAGCATCTCGTACGGGTAAAAGAGGTAGAGTTTGTGGGATATGAATCTTGCTTTCCATATTGTGTCCTTTTTCTTTCTTTATCGGATGAGGAAAAAAAGGCTTTAAGTAAAGTTTAAAGAGGTAGTAAAAATATAATCGGAGGTCCAGTTATACTAAACCGGTATAGAAAAACAGAATGTTTCTGAGTCTTTTTTCCTTCGGAAGAAAAAAAGAGTTGGATATAGACTGCTTTTATTGCCTTTTTCATAGGGAGCTTGAGGGGGTGGTGACAGGTGATAAAACAGCTTTTTCCATTTTAAAGATCGGCATAGGGCGTATAAACTCTCTTTCATTAGAAATTACTATTTCTCCCATTGGTCCATAAAATTTCTTAATATCTTTTAGTTTATCTCTTAATTCATGTCGTGAGTCGGCACCACTGGCAATCATTTGGCGAAGAAGGAGAGCAGACTCATAAGAGAGGATTTCAAAAAGTCCTGGTTTATAGTTAAAAGTGCGAAGGAACTTTTTGTAAAAATCGGTTTGTTTAAAATGTTTCGTATTTAGGCCCGGGTCGGCAAAAATGATATAATCAACATATTTTGAATATTTTTTTAATTTTTTTTCTTGGTTCCATAAAGATGGTCCGGCTAATGTGATATTTTTTATATCGTTATAAGTAATATGAGGAGCTATAAGACTCAGTGTTTTAATGGAGTCGGGAACAAACAAGACTTCAAAGTCCACTATAGGGGGTAAAACATTTTCCGGGGGCGAGGACCGGCTTTTAGATAAATAAGACTTTTTTATATACCAATTTTTTAATTTATCCATATATTCTTTTATACGATCTTCTAAATAATAGATACCTGTTAGTCTTCTAATAGGGCCATTAAAGTCGGTTTCTCCTGGTTTATAGAATTGCGCCCCTGTGATTTTACCTCCTTTTTTTTCTACCGCATCCCAGAAGGCATTGGCATAATCCACTCCAAAAGGGTCATTAGGATATAAAATGGCAAAGCGTCGGAAATGAAGTTCATTAATTAAATAATCTGTTAATTGATGAGCAAATAAAATCGCTGTCAGGCCGTTTTGAAAAATGTAGTGGCCCCTTTTGGTTAGATTTGATTTTTGTGACAAAAGTAAAGTTGGCACTCCAAAATTTTGAGCTTCTTGCGCTAAAACAGAAGCCGTTTTGCTCAATACGCCACCTATAACAGCTATAACATGATGTTTTGTGATAAGCATTTGAACCGCTTTTTTTGTTTTATCAGCTTGTCCTTGACTATCTAAAACCACTAATTCGAAAGGGCTATTGTCAACTGTGTGTAACCCTAATCCCATTTTTAAACCCTTAAGACTTCTCCTTCCTATATTTGCAGAAGGACCGCTGAGAGGTAAAATAGCTCCCAGCCGTTTCCGATTTACCTTTTTTCTTGACTCAATAGCTTGAATATATTTAAGAGCTTTTTCTTCCAGGAAACTCTCTTTAGAAGATCGTAGAAATTTTTTAAAGAAAGTATAAGCTTGTCGAAAGTTTTCTCTAAAAAATAAAATTTTTCCGGCGCGAAAGAAGATCAGATCTTTTACAGGTTCAATGAAATCTTCTGAATGAAGATCGAGTAAATCTTTTTCACTCATTTTAAAAATGATTTGCTTAGCTCGTTCTCTGTAAATAGGGTTTTTTTTAGTTTCATAACTTAATATATAACAATAAGTTTCTAATATTTCTTTTGAGCTTGAGTTTTTTTCTTTTAAAACCAAAGATAATTTTAGTAGTTGAGACTCTAATAATAAGTCAGGGGGAGGGTCCTTTTCTTTTCTTATAGCCCGAATCAATGTGAGAGCCTTTTTTAGCTTATTTATTTTATAGTAAATTTGAGCTTGTTTTAAAAGAGCTTTTATTTTCCAGGGAGAGACCTGTATTTGGGAATAATAAAAGAGGGCTTTTTTATAAGCCTTCTTTTTTAAGAAATGGCGGCCTAAAATCATTTTGATTAAATCTTTTGAAACAAAACTTTTTTTCTTTTTTAATATTTTCTGTAATTGATTTATTTGTTTTTTTGTTAAAAAAGAGGAAGCTGTGTTTTTAATAGCTTTATTTACTAATTGATACTCTGCTGTGTTTGTTTCTTTTTTTTTGGTAGAAGAAATTTTTTTTTCTTTTATAGGTATCACTTTGTGTTTTTTAGAGAGCAGTGTGCAAGAAGAAAGAAAAAGAAAACAAAAACAAAAAAAACATTTATACCGAATCGGTGTAGAAAACGGGGTCGTCCTCAGACCCTCTCTCTTTCCTGCGGCGAAAACAAGAAGATAACCAGAAAGCCGGGTTTTTAGGAAGGTGAGGAACCATCGGATGGGTCTATTTTTCATACTAAAGGTTAACATAATATCCTTACTTATATAGGTCTTTTTCTTAAAGAAAGCAAGCTCTCTTAAAAGGGGAAAAAGGAATATATATTTATCATGCCTTTTTCTCATTCTTCAGGAAAGCGATTGGGATTTTTTCTTTTTTTGAGAAGAAGTTTTGTTTTTATACTGAATTCAGCTACCTTTGGACAGGATTGATTTCTCTTTTGTATATTTTGGATCCATTTTTTTTCTTCTTCTGAAAAATGAATAGGAATATCAATAAGTACGGAGATAAACATGTGCCCTCTCTTTTTTTTGTGAGGAGAAGAAACAGGGAATCCCTGACCTTTTAACTGAATTACATCACCCCCGTGAGTGCCGGCTGGTAGCTGAAAAGAAACCCGGCCCCCTAAAGTGGGTATTTCCACTTCTCCGCCTAAAATGGCTTTAGTAAAGGAAATAGGTAAATCCATTAAAATATTTTCTTTTTCTAAGGTAAATAAAGGGTGTTTTTTATATGTGATGGAAACATATATATCTTCTTTTAACTTACTATTTTGATTATGGATTTTTATATTTTGTTTTTCTTTTGTCCCTGGAGGAATGTGAACCCAAAAGATTTCTTTTTGTGTGAAATTCAAAGAAACGGTTTTTTTACATCCGAGAGCAGCTTCTTCTAAAGATATTTCTAGTTGTCCACGTATTTGATCGGAGGAAGGAAGGTTTGTTTTTTTGAAGTAAGTTTTTAAACCTTTTATGGAAAAAGGATCTTCTTCTTTTTTAGGATGGGAGGGAGTGGAAGAGGGCTCCGATGGAGCCCTAAAAGGAGAATAAGAATGATAAGATTCATATAAAGGAGAAAAAGCTTCTTTTTGCTTTTTTTGTTCTTCTTTTTGTTTTTCTTGTTCTCTTTGACGATCAAAATCTTTTCTTTTAAAAGTGTCACTGAGTATTTGATAAGCTTCATTTATTTGTTTAAAGGTTTCTGCCGCATCAGGATTGCCGGGATTTTTATCAGGATGATAGATACGGGCTAGCTTTTGATAGGATTTTTTAATTGTGAAAGGGCTAGCCAGAGGAGAAATTTTTAAAATTTCATAGTAATTTTTTTTATTATCCGTTGACATTTTTATTTTGTTCCAGAGTTTTTATAGGGCTTTTTTGAGAGACAATCACCTCCGCGGGACGAATCAGTTTGTCATGAAAAAAGTAAGCTTTCTTAATAACATGAATAATATGTTCGGGTGGAACCTCCTTGCTGACGACAGAATCTACAGCACAGTGAATAGCAGGGTCAAAAAGGGCCCCCGTGCAATCTATTTCTTTTACACCCACTTCTTTTAAAAGTTGTTTTAACTTATTATAAATCATTGTAATACCTTTTTTAAAATCAAGTAGGTTTTTCTCTGTTAATTCTTGCTCTACGGCGCGGTCAAAGTCATCTATTACGGAAGTCAGTATTTTGTAGATCAAGTGTTGGCCTTCGTACTTTCTTATGGACTCTAGTTTTTTTATATTATTTTTTTTATAATTAGCGTATTCCGCCATTAAAAAATGATATTTAGTATTAAGGGCTGCGTATTCCTCCTTTCTTTTTTGTTCTGCTTGATTTAACTCATGCTCTTTTTTGATAAGAAGATCCGGGTTTTGTGTTGGTTCTTGCAAGGAAAGAGATTCACCAGAAGTATTTTGCCCTTCTGTTTGAATAGAAAGAGGCGCTTTTTTTTTATTGAGTTTTCTGGGTTGAGCACGTCTTATATTTTTTCTTTTTTTCATATATTTTTCTCCCTGTACCGGTTATTAAGTTTTTCTTTATTGAAATTTAAGAGGAGTTTTAAATCTCCACTTTATAAATAGGAATTTATAAGAGCTTCATTTTAAAGCTCGGTTGTTTTTCATTTGTACTTAAGGTAGAGTTTTTTAATTAAAATTCCTATTTTAAATTTATTTTTACTGGCTAAAGAACGAAAATCAAGTCTTTAGGGGCGATATTTGCATTTTTTTCTTATTTTTTGTACAATGAAAGTATGTCACAAAAGACTTTTTTGGAAAAACCTTCGGAGTTTTTTGATACTTTGGTGCAAGAAAGTTTGGTTAAAACTGGTGTTTCCGTTTCTCTGCCAGTGAAAAACTATCTATCTGATTTGTTACAATTCTATATTTTTTCTGATCATCTTTTTTCTGAACTGAATACTTCAGGAAAGAAGCAGGTAAAAACCCTGGCGGAGTTATATTTGCATAGTCAGCACTCTGGAACCTCTTTAAAAAGCAATTTAAAACAAATGGGAGATACAAGTCTCTATATAAGTGGTTTTTTTAGAGAATCTTTGAAAAAAAAACTGGTTTCGATAGATTATTATATTAATATGGGCCGACAAGCTTATCAAAGCTTATCTGACTTTCAGCAAAATGGAGATGTATTTGAAGAGTTAGCTCTGCGTTTTTCGGATTTGGTTATAGTTTTATTTCAAATTCGAAAAAAACATTCTACAGATAAGGATATGCTTTCTTTACTCGATCAATACATGGAAACAGGTTCCACTCAAGTAGCTAAGGACTTAATCAACCAGGGTATTCATATTCCTTTCAAAAAAGATTGGAAAAATCAGGCACATTAAGATATGTTGGGATTGGGCTTTACAGAACTCGTTTTTTTATTTCTTTTGGCTTTGCTTTTATTAGGTCCAAAGGAGCTTCCTAAATTGGCCCGACTGATGGCCCGCTTTATTTACGAAATGAAGAGTCTTTTTCAAAAATTGGAAAAAGAATGGTGTTTATTTGAAGATCAAAAAAAGGCTCCTTCTGAGGAAAAAAAATTATAAACCTCTAAAAGTGGTTTTTTCTCGTAAATCATGAATGTGAAAGACAGTAAAAAAAGATCGCTTTCTTTGCAGGAACACTTTATAGAGCTTCGAATAAGAGTTTTAAAAAGTCTTTTAGGTCTGATTCCTTTTTTTGCTGTTTGTTGGTTTTTTAGTGATGATTTGATAGATATTCTTCGCCAACCTTTGAAGCCTTTTTTAAAAGGCACAGGTGGGGGGCTTATTTTTACAGCTCCTTTAGATCAGTTTATGGCTCATCTGCAAATTTCTTTTTTTGCTGCTCTTTTTTTGTCTAGTCCTTATTGGTTGGCTCAGCTTTGGTGTTTTATTTCTCCAGGTCTTTATAAACAGGAAAGGAAATTGTTTATATATTTTTGGTTCATGGGTCTGATCCTATTTTTGCTTGGCGCCTGTTTTGCTTATTTTGTGGTGTTTCCTATTATATTCTCCGTGCTCATGAATTTTGGCAGTGGGGTAGATCAACCTTTTATTACTATTAAAAACTACTTATCTTTTATTATACGCTTTATTTTGATTTTAGGTTTTGTTTTTGAAATGCCTTTAATTTTAGTTTTTCTTTGTCGAGGAGGTATTATATCCTCTGGTTTTTTAAAGAAATATCGTCGCCAAGCTGTCTTGATCTTATCTATTTTATCGGCTTTTATTACTCCGCCGGATATACTCAGTCTGTTTTTATTACTATTCCCGCTGATCGGTCTTTATGAATTATCTATATGGTTAACGGGTTTGTTTGAAGTGAAGAGAGCTTAACTTTTTATATTAAAGGTTATCAATAGATAATAAATGGGCCCCTGTCTCCACATTTTGACCTTCTTTGATATAAACTTTTTTAACTTTCCCATCCCGGTCAGAACGAATTTCATTTTCCATTTTCATGGCTTCTATCACTAATAATAAGTCTCCTTCTTTTATTATATCTTCCTTCTTTACATGAATTTCCGCTATTTTCCCTGGCATTCCCGCTTTAATCAGATTGCCTCTGGTCTCAGAATCTATTCCCACTAATTCATTATAAAGAAGCCGTTCTTCTGTTAAAAGTTGGATAGTTTGGTGTGAGCCTTTTGTAAAAATAGTGTAATCATCCCCTTGGATAACAATATCAATTAAATAAGACCGATGATTGAAAATAAGACTGATAACTTCTCCAAATTGCTGATAGTCTTTTTTGGAAAGACGATGGATTTCTTTTTTTTCGGTTTTGATCTCCGTTAAGATCACTTCCCATTCTGGCGTGCTTTCACGTACTTCCAATTGATATTCTTTATTATTCATCTTAGCGAAAAGGAGCATTAGAACCTCCTATTTTCTCTTCGTGCTTTTTCTTTCCATCGGCTGGAAGGGTTTTCAAAAGATCTTTTTTTATGTTGCCGATAGGCCATGATAGCTGCTGAGATTAAAAAAACACGTTCATCTACGAAACTAGAAAACTCTTTTCTATTTTTGCCAATGATTTCTTCTTCTATAAAGTGGTTAGTATAAGTGCCATCTAAAAAACGTTTGTGTAATAAAATATTTTTATGTAGAAGTATATTGGTTTTGATTCCCGTAAGAGAAAACTCCGCTAAAGCTCTTTGTAATTTATTGATGCAATCTTCGCGGTCTTTTCCCCAGCAGATCAATTTAGCGATCATAGGGTCATAGTGAACAGGCACTTTATATCCCATATAGCAATAACCATCCACGCGTACGAAAGGGCCTTGCGGGATCCGACAACGTCGTATACGTCCAGGGCTGGGCAAAAAAGTTTTTGGATCTTCTGCACAGATCCTCAATTCAATAGCATGCCCTTTTTGTGTTATATCTGCTTGTTTTAATTTGAGTTTGTGATTAGCCGTTATAAAAATTTGCTCTTTTACCAGATCCACTCCTGTGATCAGTTCTGTTACAGGGTGTTCTACCTGAAGTCTTGTATTCATTTCCAGGAAGTAAAATTTTTTTTCTTTATAGTCGTAAATAAATTCAATAGTACCCGCATTGGTGTATCCCATTTTTTTTGCGGCTTTAGCGGCTAAAGCTCCCATTTGTTCTCTTATTTTCTGTGGTAAGGTAGGACTAGGGGATTCTTCAATTAATTTTTGATGCCTTCTTTGAACAGAACACTCTCGGTCAAATAGATGTAATACATTTCCATAATGATCCGCTAAAATTTGTATTTCTATATGCTTTGGATTTTGTATAAACTTTTCTATGAAGAGATCTTCAGAACCGAAAAAATTTTTTGCTTCTAACTGACAGGATTTAAAAGCTTGTGCCATTTCTGTTTTGTTATAAACCAGGCGGATGCCTTTTCCTCCCCCTCCGGCGCTGGCTTTTATCATAACGGGCCAGCCTATCTGTTTTCCCATCTCTATGGCTTCTTTTTGGCTTTTTAAGGGGTAATTGGTGCCAGGTGTGACAGGGATACCTAAAGACTGCATAAATTTTCTAGAATTAATTTTGTCCCCCATCCGGGCAATAATATCTGGTTTAGGACCTATAAAATGAATACCCGCTTTCTCACAAGCTCTAGCAAATTCATGATTTTCACTTAAGAATCCGTACCCAGGGTGAATAGCATCTACTTGGGCTTTTAAGGCTGTCTCAATGATTTTATTGATATTGAGGTAGGAAAGAGTGCTGTCTGCCGGTCCAATATAATAGGCTTCGCTTGCTAGCATAACATGCAGACTGTTGCGATCAGCCTCAGAATATACAGCTACCGTTTTTACTCCTAACTCTGAGCAAGCACGAATAACTCGAATGGCTATTTCCCCCCGATTGGCGATCATAATTTTTTTAAACATATTTTTTAACCAAGAGCGATACCCTCTCCCTTTGGTTTCCTTTTCTTTTATATAGTTATAAAGGAATATTACCGTGTTTTTTTTCTGCCATTTTTTCTCTTTTATTTTGTAGAATCTCTAAGGCTCCTATTATATGTTCTCTGGTTTGGGAAGGTTCAATAACAGCATCAATGTAGCCTAGTTCCGCCGCTCTATAAGGATTATTAAAAATCATTTCATATTTTTTTGTTTGCTTTATTCTTTCTTTTTCCGGGTCAGAAGCTTGTTTTATTTGTTTCCTGGCGATGATGTTAACAGCTCCTTCTGCTCCCATAACGGCAATTTCTGCACTGGGATAGGCGAAATTAAGATCTCCCCCTAAATGCTTGGACCCCATAACTATATAAGCTCCCCCGTAAGCTTTTCGTGTGATGAGAGTGATTTTAGGTACAGATGCTTCTGCATAAGCATAAAGAAGTTTAGCTCCATGGGAGATAACAGCTCCATGTTCTTGGTCTGTGCCAGGTAAAAACCCCGGCACATCTACAAAGCTGATGATAGGGATGTTAAAGCAATCACACAGACGGATAAAACGAGCTGCTTTCTGACTGGCAGCAATATTAATACATCCAGCGAGCACTTGAGGTTGATTAGCCACAATACCTACACTATGACCATTTAAACGGGCAAATCCGGTAATAATATTGGGAGCAAATTTTTCTTTTAGTTCTAAGAAGAAAGAATCATCTATTACTTCTTTAATGACGGCTTTCATATCATAAGGTTTCTTTGGTTGATCTGGAATAATCTGGTTTAAGATTTCGGAGCGTCTTTCCACAGGATCTTTGCTTTCCTGATGAAAAGGGTCATCTAAATTATTATCTGGCAAAAAACTTAAGAGAGTGCGGATCATCATTAAACACTGTTTGTCATTTTGACAGGCAAAGTGAGCTATACCTGACTTTTCCGTATGTGTTTTTGCCCCGCCCAGATCTTCTTTACTAATTTCTTCATGAGTGACAGCTTTAATAACTTCAGGGCCTGTTAAGAACATATAGCTGGAGTTATCCACCATAAATATAAAGTCGGCTAAAGCCGGAGAATAGACCGCTCCTCCCGCACAAGGTCCCATGATGGCGCTAATTTGTGGCACTACCCCGGAAAGACGCACATTTAAACGCATAATATCTCCATATCCTCCTAAAGCGGCTACACCTTCTTGAATACGGGCTCCTCCTGAGTCTTTAAGTCCAATAATAGGTGCTCCATTTTTAAGAGCTAGGTTCATTATTTTTAGAATTTTATTAGCTTGAGTGCGTGACATACTTCCACCAAAAACAGTGAAATCCTGACTATAGACAAAAACTTTTCGACGATTTATTTTTCCATACCCAGTTATAACTCCATCCCCCGGGATTTGTTTTTTTTGCATATCAAAATAAGAGGAACGATGTATAATAAAACGGTCTAGTTCCGTAAAGCTACCTGGGTCTAGTAATAAGTTTAAACGTTCCCGGGCCGTAAGACAGCTTCCTCGGATTTGTTCTTTCCCTGAATTGTTTAAAGCGGCTTTATTTTTTTTCCTTAGCTCTTTTAATTTTTGATAAGTGGGAGTGAGCGGAGGAGGAGCTGCCTGGATGTTCGTTTTTTTTTCAGGTGCGGGGGAGGAAGAAACTCTCTCTATTTTTGTTTTCACGAAATGTCCTTTTTACAGTGTTTAAGCGAAAAAGGTGTTTTGCCTGCATCAAAGCCAAAGGCTTTGATCCCCATTTCCACGGGGACCAGCTTTTCCGACTTTTCAGGAGTTTTAACCTTTAGATAAATAGAAAATTAACAAGAAAACTCAAACACGACTAGTATAAGATGAAACATTTTTCCTTCTTTTTACATTTTAAAGAATAATTAAATAATTTTATTTACTTAGAGACCTTTCCTTTATATATAATTCTTTAATTTTTACTAAGAGATGATAATTTTTTGTTCTGCGTGACAAAAAAACAGTAGATGATAGCGCTTATTAAAAATAAGGTTTTTTTTGACTCTTATATCAAATCAGTCCAGAATCCCTGTTTTTAAGGGGACTGGTCCTTCCCCTCTGAACGAACTTGCTTGTCCTTGGGAAGAAGTTTATAGAAACCACAAAGTTTGTCCTCACCAGGGGCGGGAATCATACAAAATCAATATAAGGAAGAAAGTGAAAAAAACCAAATTAACTCAAAAACATAAAAAGAATCTTATTTTAATTAATAAGAGTATTTCTTACACTCGTATTGCTCAACTACAACAAGGAGTGTTATCTCATTTTCATTTAGAATGCTTAAATGTTCCTTCTCAAGTGGGATCTATATATAAAGCTCGTGTCATAAAAAAACAAGAAGGTTTAAATGTTTGTTTTGTAGATATAGGTTCAGGAAAGTCCGCCTTTCTTTACCTTAGCAGGAACCTTTGTTCGCCAGAACGACAGATGGCACGGGAAAAGGGGGCAAAAAAACATGAGTTTTTTGAGGAGCATGCCGAGCAAAACCCTCCGAAAAGAGAAATATTTCAAGATACTGGAGGGAGAGAAGCTTGCTTAAAGCGACTGAAGAAAGGCCAAACCCTTATGGTTCAGGTCATAAAAGACCCTTTAAAAACTAAAAATGTGCGGGTCAGTGATAAAATTAGTTTGCCGGGGCCGTATTTGGTTTATTTACCTAAGGTCCTTTTTTATATTGGAGCTTCTAAACAAATTGAAGATGAAAAGTTAAAAGAAGAATTGATTCGTTATGTCCGAGAATGGAATCAGAAATCCTCTTTTGTGATTAGGACCAGAGCCAGGGAAGCCCGGCCGGAGGACTTAATAAAAGATGGGGAACACTTACAAAGCGTATGGCATCATGTTCGGGAAAAATACCACTCTCTCCCCTCTCCCGGCTTGGTTTGGTCTGACGTTTCTTTTCCCTCTCAGGTGTTAAGAGATTTTTTAACAGAGGATGTAGAAAAGGTCTTAGTGGATGATGAAAAACTCGGGGACCATATTCAACAATTTGTCGATCGGGAAATACCGAAGGAAAGACATAAAATTTCTTTTTACAACACAGAGAAGGAGGGGCTATCTCTCTTTAACCAATATTCCTTAGAATCAAAACTGGGGCTTTTATTGAATAAAAAAGTGGACTTAAAGTCTGGTGGTTTTCTTGTTATTGAAGAAACAGAAGCGGCGGTGGTTGTAGATGTGAATACAGGACGTTTTATGGGAAAAAAGAACCCAGAGGAAACTATTTTAAAAATTAATTTAGAGGCGGCAAAAGAAATCGCCATTCAAATGCGACTGAGAAACTGTGGAGGAATCATTTTTATTGATTTTATTGATATGGAGCTGGAACGATCTCGGCAAGCTGTGATGGAATGTTTATCCCAGGAATTTCAAAAAGATCGCTCTTCCACGCGCCTCTTTCCTATGTCGGAATTGGGAGTGGTTCAGATCACAAGAAAAAGAACCCGCTCTTCTTTGTTAGAAACACTTTGTGAACCCTGTCCTCATTGTAATGGACTCTCTTATGTGAAGAAGCCGATCAGCTGGTAGAAACAGAGATTTCGGGAGTTTTAAAGCTTTTCATTTGGAGCAGAATCTTATTACAAGAAAATTTTTTCAGCACCGACTAACTATTGACAAGAAAGAGAATATTATGCGAAGTATCTAAAATAGGGAAGACCTCACTGTCTTATAAAAGACGAAGGTGCAGCCTGCCGGAATGTCAAAAAAAGAAGAAAAATCTCTCATTGGGTGTTATTCTCTCTTCTTTACTTAAGAGTAAGAAAAGGAATAATACGATAAAAGGTTATTATTTATGTATGCGGTAATACAAAAAGGGGTACATCAGTATAAAGTCCATTTGGGCCAGTTTTTGAAGTTGGAAAAATTGCAGCTCCGCCCCGGTCAAAACTGGAAGTGTCAACAAGTGCTCCTCTTTCAAGAAGAAGATGGTCATCTTGTGTCGGGGCAACCTTATATTAAGACCGCGGAAGTTCAGGCTAGAATCATACGGCATGGAAAAAGTAAGAAAGTTCTGGTTTTCAAGAAGAACAGGAGAAAAGGTTATCGTCGCACAAAAGGACATCGGCAGGAGTTTACAGAAGTTTATATAGAAGCTCTTTGTAGTCCATCTGGAAAATGGTTAAAGAAAAAATATTCTATTTCTTCGAAAGCCACAACAGAAAAATCAGGGGAAAAAATAAAGGAAGATAAACAGAAGGAGTAAATTATGGCTTCTAAAAAAGCTTCGGGCAGTACTAGAAATGGAAGAGATTCTCAGAGTAAAAGACTAGGAGTTAAACGTTTTTCAGGACAAAGTGTTCTTCCAGGAACAATTCTCATTCGGCAAAGAGGTACTTGTTTTTATCCGGGTATAGGTGTTGGTATGGGTAAGGACTTTACTATTTATGCCCGGGTTAAGGGACAGGTTCAATTTGAACGTCTGGGAAAGAAAAGACAAAAGATCAGTGTTTTTCCCATCCCTTCTTCTTCCCTTTAGATCAATAATAAAACAGTTCATAAATATCCCCTCCCTTTTTTTTGTTATGGCGTTTAATAAGAAAAAAGAGGCTATTTTGAAAGATTTTTGATCAGAATATTTATGGCCTTCTTTAATAAACAAGGTTTTTTTTCTTGAGACGGGAGTAGAAAAAAATAAAATCTTTTAGATTTTGGAAAAAATCAGGATAGTTTTACAATATGAGTTTTGTAGATCATGTTCAAGTTACATTGGTGAGCGGTCGTGGAGGTAAAGGAGCTGTTCACTTTCAGAAGACGCGCCGATCTCCTAGAGGTGGACCGGATGGAGGAAATGGGGGCAAAGGGGGAGATATTATTTTATCTGTTCAGCCAGCTTTAAAAGATCTCTCTCACCTAGTGAGAAAGCGGCTTTATAAAGCCGAAGATGGTCATCCGGGAGCAGGAAGAAAAAAAAAAGGTGCGAAAGGAAAAAGCTTGGTTCTGTCTGTCCCGAAGGGGACGATATGTTATGATTCTAAAGCTCGGTTATTGAAAGAATTGAAGACGAAAGACTGGTGCTTTTTAAAAGGAGGTAAAGGAGGTAAAGGAAATGCTTTTTTTAAAAGAGCTTCCCTTCAAGCTCCTCAAATAGCTCAATCAGGAAAGCCGTCTGTAAAAAAAGAGGTCATTTTACAGTTAAAATGGGTGAGCGATATTTGCTTAGTTGGCTTTAGAGGTTCAGGAAAAACTTCTTTTGCTTTGGATCTTAGCCAGCAGGAATCAAAAATTTATCCTTCTTCCTACCCTCGTCTTTTCTCTATAAAGCCCATCCCGTTTTCGGCTCCCATCTTAGTTGTAGATCTACCGGGCTTGAGTTCCTCTACCAGAAGGTTTTTAAAGCAAGCGGAAAGAGCAAAAGTCATTACCTTTGTTGTATCTTTGATGGATAAAGATCCTTTTTGTTCCTATCAGAATTTGAGAAAAGAACTTTTATCCTATGATCAAAAGCAAGGTAGTTATTTAACTCAAAAACCTTTCTTTGTGCTTTTAACGGGAGGAGATACCTCTTTATATAAGGAAAAGGAAAAACTCTTTCATAAAAGTAAAATAAGCCTGTTTTATTTTGTAAAAAAAGGCTTAGTAAGTGGATATAAGCCTTTTATGGATGAAGTTTTAAAAAAAATAGAAATATAACAAAGGGCTAATAAGCTCCTCCTTTCACGGGACGGGAGTAGTCTAGTCACTACTTAGAATCAACTAAGTATAAACTAAGGAACTTAATGGATACATTAAATAAAAATAATTTTAAAATAGGGGTCTTTGGCTCCTCTTTTAATCCTTTGCATTTGGGACACTTGAATTTATTAACTCAGGTACAAGAGAATTTTGAGTTTGATTTAATAAAGGTGATACCTAATTGGCAAAGTCCTTTGGCTTCCCGCTTTCCAGAAGTTTCTCCCCAAAAGCGCCTGGCTCTTCTTCGTAAGGTGCTTAAAGATTATCCCTTTGTAGAAGTAGATGATCAAGAGATAAAAAGAAAGGGTGTCAGTTATACTATTGATACGATTAAGGCCATGGAAAAAGAAGAAGTTTCCAATAAAGAATTATTTTTAATTATAGGTTTAGATCAATTAATGCAGTTTGATAAATGGAAGGATTTTAAAACTCTTATTGAGAAGGCGCATTTAATAGTTTGTAGCAGAGGAGGATATGAATGGAGTCCTTCTCTCCTTCCTTCTGCCTTGAGAAAGGGAAAAGAAGAGGGAGGAAAAAGAGATAGCGATTTTTTTCTCCATGAGAGTCTTTTTCAAAAAAAACAGATAAAATATAAGGCTCATTTAAAATCTGGAAAAAGTATTTATTATTTAACTTTGAATGATATGGACATAGCGTCTTCCCAAATTCGTCAACGTATTCGGCAGGGGGAGGCTATTGCTCATTTAGTTCCTCCGGCTGTGAATCAATGGATTCGAAAAAATAATCTCTATGAGGCCCCTCCTTTTCCTAAAAAAGCTCAGGATATACCAGGGTTAATAAAGTTTTGTGTACGTACTTTACTGGACAAAAAAGCGCGAAAAATAAAAACCTTTGATTTAAGAAGCTCCTCTTCTTTGCCCTTTGATTTTACATTAGTGGTTTCTGGTTTGAATACACGGCATACTAAAGTTATGGCTGATTTTTTACGCAGACAGGTGAAAAAAGAATTTTCTGTTTTTGCCGATCAAATGGAAGGACAGGCAAGTGGAGAGTGGATTGTTTTAGATTATGGAGCTTTGGTGGTTCATATTTTTTATGATTATACTAGGGAGTATTATCGTCTTGAAGATTTATGGAAAGAGGCTATGGTTCAGGACTTTCTAGTTTAGATAGAAATTCAAGCGGAAAGAATATCATTATATCTGATCGAAAAAAAGCCCTTGGCCAGCCTGTTATCGGTGGTATGATTTTTGCTTATATTTAATAGAGATGAAAAATCTTTGGCAAAATAAATTAAGGTTAGGGAACTGGTTTAGAAGCTGTTGTATTTGTCGCTTAACCGCGCCTCCTGTCTATTGGTTATGTTCCGATTGTTGGAAAAAGTTAAGGAGCTTTTATTTAAGTCCTGAAGACATAATTCGCGAACAGGATGGCTGGACTCATATCCGGCTTTTTGATTGGAACAGAGAAAATGATTTTTTTATTCGGCTTTTTTTAAAAAGTTTAAAAAAAGGAGGTCCAGGAGATGTTTTTAATAAAATTATTTTAGAGTATGTACATCGTATTGTTCAAAAGTACCCTATTCCTCTGGAGGCGGTTTTAGTGCCAGCTCCCACTCGCTCTTATAAGCCTTCTTCTGACCACGCATTTAGCCTCGCGCTTTCTTTTTCTCGTTTAATGGGCCTTCATTTATTTAATCCGCTTAGAAGGGGTGATTTTGTTGAAAAAAAGGCTTTTCAAAAACAAAAAAACCGACAGGAAAGAAAAGAAATTCATTTTCATATAGACCTCTCCGGTCTGGAAATGGCAAACTCCGAGTTTCCTTCCTTCCTCAAAAAAAGCTTACAAAAACCACACACCCGGGGCCTGTTTTCCTCTTCCGCAGCAGGAACGCGGGAATCAACTCAGATCAGTATAAATAAGGATTTTTTCCAAAAAAAGAAAATTATTTTTGTGGATGATATATTGACTACAGGGGCTACCGCTAGAGCCGCTTGGCAGGCTTTGAAAAAACCGAGATATTTTGTTATTTTTACTTTAGCTTGGCGTTCTGATCTTCTTGGTTAAGAGGATGAAAAAATAAAACCCTCTATGAGCTTTAAAGTTTTAGAAAGAGGAAAAAAATGAAATGGATTTATTACTTTTATATAGGGCTTTTCAGTGTAGGGCTTTTTAGTACTGCTTCCTTTTCTCTTTCTTTTCCTGATTTTAAGAGCCTTATTCAAGGGTATGTGAAAAACTCGGGTGTAAAGATGCGTTTTGAGAAAAAGACCTACTTGAAACTACTTCATAAAACAAAAACTACGGAAGGAGAGGTTTTTCTTTCTAAAGGTTCTGTTCTATTAAAAATGGCAGATCCTTTAAAAACTAAAATTATCTTTAATGGAAAACGTTTATGGTACATCACTTCGCCATTAGGAGAAAAAAGACAAATTTTGGAGTGGGATGCGCAGACCTCTCCTAAAAGTAGAGGACTGCTTTCTTTTTTGTTTCGCCCTGATTTATTATTTCAAAATTTTCGGCTTGTACTTTCTCGCCCTAAGGGGAGAACATGGATTTTAAGCTTTGAACCTGTTCACAATCACTCTGAAGTTCAATCTTTTTCTGTAAAAGTGGATGGAACAAGAATTTTGACAGCCTGGATTAAATGGAAAAACTTGGGAAATGAAGAGAAATATACTTTTTCTAATATTCAGTTTAATCAAAATATTCCCTTAGAGTACTTTCAAGTGAATCAGTGAGGATATATATTTTTTGCCTTTTGTAGTGTCTGCAAGCTTTTTCTGGGGAGGGACTCGGAGTTTGCCATTTCCATACCGGAGAGGTATAGATTTTTTGATCTCCAAAAGATGCACTGCATAAATTTAAAGTAAAATGGGTAAATGGAAAAAAGTGAGTTTTTTTCTTAATTTTTTTATCCTCCTTTTAAGTTTCCTTGGATCTCGCTTCTGAGAAGAAAGACTTTCGTTATATAGTATGAATCATCAATAGATAAGATATCAATTTTTAAGAATTAGACTTTTTAGTGTAAAACAGGTAAAAAATAAATAGGGGAAGATAGTAAAGAGGGATTAAACCCTTAGTATTTTTAGTTTTTATAAAAGGTTGAAGTATGAATTTCTTTAATAGAGTATATGAATATTTTTCGCAGGATCTAGCTATTGATTTGGGCACGGCTAACACTTTGGTTTATGCGAAAGGGCAAGGTATTATTTTAAATGAGCCATCTGTGGTGGCAGTAAAAAAGACGGTTAGAGGAGAAGATGAAGTTTTAGCAGTGGGCAGGGAAGCTAAATTTATGTTAGGTCGCACTCCTGGGAGTATAAAAGCTATTCGTCCTATTAAAGATGGGGTTATAGCTAATTTTGAAATTACTCAAAAAATGCTTAAATATTTTATTACCCGCTCTTCTACTCCCTCTCGTCGCTTAATTCGTCCTCGTATTATCATTTGTGTCCCTTTTGGAATTACCCAAGTGGAAAAGAAAGCGGTAAAAGAGTCGGCTTATTCAGCCGGGGCGCGAGAGGTATATCTAATTGAAGAACCTATGGCGGCAGCTATAGGGGCGGGTCTTCCTATTACAGAAGCAAAGGGCAGTATGATTGTGGACATTGGGGGAGGAAC
The DNA here is from genome assembly GCA_028819305.1 of Bdellovibrionales bacterium. Lineage (GTDB taxonomy): Bacteria > Bdellovibrionota > Bdellovibrionia > Bdellovibrionales > UBA1609 > JANQSP01. Next base: position 15,515 of record JAPPLY010000056.1, on the reverse strand, counting down.
AACAGGTATTGCTGTTATTTCTCTTAATGGAATTGTGCATTGTGAATCTATTAAAGTGGCCGGTGATAGATTTGATGAAGCTATTATCAATTTTGTCCGTCGGCAGAAAAATCTTTTGATAGGGGAGAGAACAGCGGAAAATATAAAAATAAACATCGGTACAGCAGATCCCGGGTCCGAAGAAAAAACGATGGATATTAAAGGGCGAGATATGATGATAGGGGCACCGAAAACAATTACCATCACTAATATTCAGATTTTTGAAGCTTTAAAAGATAGTTTAAATGAAGTAGTAGATGCCGTTAAAACAGCTTTGGAAAAAACGCCTCCCGAATTAGCAGCGGATATTGTGGATAATGGAGTTATTCTAACAGGGGGGGGGGCTTTATTAAATAACTTGGATACTTTACTAAGAGAGAAAACCGGCTTGCCGGTTTCTGTCGCGGAGAGCCCTTTATCTTGTGTGGTGCGTGGTTCCGGGCAGGTTCTGGATCAGCTGGCCTTGCTTAGAGAATTGACTATTACTTAAAAAAACTCTTTTCTTGAGTCATAAAACTATATGTGCTTTTCCCATTTGATCCTTTGTTTGAAAAAGGAAAATCACGCCAGGTCAGTAAACTTAATATATTCCCTCTCTATATCTGCCTGGAAAGGAGAGAAGAAATATTGAGCACAGTAAAATACATTATATACTTTCTTTTGTCTTGTGATACAAAACAGACGATTTGTTTTTTTAACAAATATAAAATTCCGGTTGAAGAGAATAAAAGTTTCCCGAAAAGTTTTATAAAAAACAGTAAATCTTTTTTTATAAAAAATAAATCTATTTCCTGCTCTCTTAAAAAAGATTCTTTTTTGGCATGGAGAGCTTTTTGTAAAGCACACTCTTATGAAGAAATCTTGCCAATTATATTATATCGTATTTTAAAATACCCAAAAGAAAAGATATTATGGCTTTTAAAAATTCCACCGGAAACTCTTTCTTGGCGTTTTCATCAAGGTCTTTTGGCTTTGGAAAAGGAGTTTCTTAATATGGAAAAAGAAAAAAATATATCAAATCGGTTAGGAGATGAAGAACTCTGCCCTCCCTTTCCTATTGGGAAAAAGAGTATAGAAACGACAAAGCTAATCCCTGCCTCTCGCTTTCACGAGGGCAAAGTCTCGGGGATGAAACCAGATCAGTATAAAGGTGATGAAGGAAGAGTTTTTCTTTTGGATGAGGGGAAAAGTTTAGGAGAACCCTTTAAGGAAGGAACTAAAGCTATAGCGTATTGTGACTGGTTAGCTCAGCAAGCTTTACCAAAGGAAGTGGATCAAATAGCCACTTACTCTAAAAGTAAAAAAACGAAGTACTTGCTCTTTGTTTTATTATGTTTTATTTTTTTTATGATAGTTATTGGATTGGGTGTGTTTGTTTTATCTTTTCCTTCTAAGACTATTTTAAATATGTCTTTTTAAATTCAATGGATTTTATTTGATAAACTTAGGTAAATTCTATGATTCCCTGTTTCCCCGGGGGCCAGTTTTTTCAGAACCGACTAAGTAGAATTTTTATTTATGATTAGAAATAAAAAGATATGGAAAAAATAATATTAAAAAAAATACAATATCAGATAGAAGAAGCGCTTGAAAACACGGACCTTCCTGTAAGCGCGGCTTTTGATGCTGATGGAACTCTTTGGCCTTGTGATATGGGAAAAAACTTTTTTCAATATCAGGTAGAAAAAGGTTTATTTAAAGAAAAAATTCAGGATCCTTTTGTGGAATTTAATCGTCTTTCCCAAGAGAAAAGCCGTAAAATAGCCTTAATGTGGTTAGCTCAAATTCAATCGGGCGTTTCCCTTGAACAGATGGAAGAATGGGTTAAGGATTTCCTAAAAGAAAACCCTTTTTCTGTTTTCCGATTTCAAAAAAATTTAATAGAATGGATGGTAAGTAAAAACATTTCCGTTTTTGTAGTCAGTTCTTCCTTAAAATGGGTGTTAGATCAGGCTCTTAAAGCCTATCCTATCCCAAAGAATAATATTATTGGTGTAAAAACTCAGGTAGAGGGAGGAATTATTACAGATAAGCCTATCCAGCCGGCCCCTATTCATGCAGATAAAGTGGAGGCTTTTCAAAGACAGCAGCTTAAAAAACAAGCCCCTATTTTTGTGGCCGGTAACACCTTATCCGATCAAGCTCTCTTGGAGTTATCTTCTTATATTAGATTAGTGGTGGCCACCGCTCGTCCGGGAGGTAGGAACTATGAATCAGAGAGAAAGTTGCTAAATATAGCTAAAGAAAAACATTGGTTTTATCAGGATCAGATGCCCGACTTGATAAAGTAAAATAGGGCGAAAATCTTTTTAGAAAAGAGGGCGGTTTTTTAATAAAGTCAGGATGTTTTTAATTTTTCCTGGAATTTATAAGGTCTTCCAATTCCTCCACTTCTTTAGGTGCCCCATGACTTAGAACCTCGGCCCCCGTTTTTGTGATGAGAATATCATCTTCAATACGAAATCCTAAACCTCTTAACTCAGGATTTAAAGTCCTGTCTCTTTCTGGTAAATAGAGTCCCGGTTCCATTGTGAGAACAAAACCTTCTTCCAGATGAAGAAGGCCTTGCCTGTTCGGTCTGTTTTTTTCCGAGAAAGTAAGATCATGTACATCTAAACCCAACAAGTGGCCAAAGGAGTGAGGAAAGTATTTTTTGTATTCTTTTTTATTAATGATTTCTTTTAGAGGAGAGGATAGTAGAGCTTCTTCTTTCATAAAAAGAGACAATAACTCTACTAATTTTTTTTGAATGTCATTGAAGGAAAGACCTGGTTTAAGCATTTGGATCATGTCTTTTTGTATTTTCAAAAGTTTTGTATAAAGTTTTTTTTGTATTTTGGAAAAGCAACCATTCACTGGCCATGTTCTCGTAATGTCGGAAGCGTAATGCTTATATTCCGCTCCCGCATCTACCAATACCATCTCTCCTTCTTTTATTATTCGATTGTTGTTAGTGTAGTGTAAAATACAAGCATTAGGTCCCGAAGCGAAGATTCCGGGATAAGCTTCTTTTTGAGCCCCTCGTTTTCTTATTTCAAATAAGAATTTTCCGTAAAGAGCTCGTTCATTAAGCCCCGGGCGGGCGTATTTCATAACAGCCCGATGCGCCCCCCCACTGATATTTACTGCTTTTTTAATCATTTGTATTTCTTCTTTGCTTTTTTTCATTCTCAGAGAAGCTATAAAAGGTAAGGGATCTTGCAAAGAAAGCGATTTGTTTTTCTTTTTGTTGAGATTTTGAATAAGGTTTTTTATTTGAAAGTCCCAGTAAGGGTTGATTCCAAAGGTATAATAAAGAGAATGAGTTTTTTTTAAGATAGAAGGAGCTACTTGAGAGAAATCTTTATAAGGGTAACACATATCCATTTGGAATAGGTCTTTGGCTTTTTTTGGTCCATAGACCGGGCCGGTCCAAAGTTCTTTTTCTGGATCTTTTTTTTGTACAAATAAGAGACACTTGGAAGGAGGACCAGATAAAATGACCAGGCAGGAATGAGGCTCTGTCCATCCTGTGAAGTAAATTAGATGAGAGCAAGGTTGATAAGCCCCCTCTATATTGCCGGGGTAGCTGGTTAAAGGCCAGGAAGGAAGAATAAAAGCGGAATCGGACGGGAGAGTTTTTATTAATCGAGATCTTCTTTTTTTATAAATTTCATACTTTTTATCAAGCTTAGAAAGTCTCTTCATTTTTTATTCTCTTTTCTATTAGATGTTTTAGTTGATCTATTTTTTTCTTTTCGGAGAGAGGAGGAGGGGTTTTCATTATAGCATTTATCTTGGAAAAATCATCAAGAGAGACAGAAGAAGCTGGGGTTTTCAGTATTATATACTGAGTTTGTTTGAAGTTTTTGTACCCAGAGGCTGTTGTTTTTTCGTCCCTTTTTAGTTTTTGCCTCTTGATAGCTAATTTTTTTACCCCGGTATTTTCAAACCCGAGAGGGATAGTTGTTTTTCCCTTTTTTCCACCGGAAGAAAGCCTGGGAAGTTCATTAGAAAAATCTATCCCGTGGGGGTTTATTTGAGGGGACAGGTGTAAAATTTTTTTTTGTACTTCATTTAAGTGAGAAAAAAGCTCTTTCCAAAACAAAGAAGGCAGCTTATTACTTTCTTTAAGCTTGGGGTGAAAAAAAGGCTTAACCCATATAATAATGTCTATCCCTTGTCTCCCCATATATTTCATCGTGGATTCAGCAGAGAAAAGACTTCCTTGTTTTTCCCTATTATCAAATGAAAAAAACAAAGGAGGAAGTGAATTTAGACAGCTGAGCAGACTGTGAACCGGGGTTTTTTCCCTTAACCAGGAAACATGGCCTTTTTTATCCAAAACGGGACAAGTAAAAGAAGTTTGTAAAGAAGAGGGAAGTGTTTCTTCTATAAGAGTTTTTAATAATCTCGTTCGTGTTTTTTTATTGTCAAACCACTTTGTTTCAAAAATACCTTGTTCCTGAAGTTTAAAGAGATTCCATTTCAGCTCATCTACACTTTGATTTTTAGCGTAAAGAGCGGCTAGCCAGGCTCCCCAACCTGTACCCGCTGTGAAGTCAAAATGAATATTTTGTAATAGCTCCAACAAAGAAAGAGAGGAGAAAGTGTGCACCCCTGCTCCTGAAATAAAAAGACCTAACTTTTTTCTTTGCTTTTGTTTTTTCGGTGTGTCCAGCCGTTGAGAAGGCTCTTTTTTTTTGGAAGAAAGAAGTTGGCAGCTATTGAAACAGAAAAAGAAAACAATAAGTAAAAAAAGGCGCATAAGGCTTTTCCTTAATTTTCGGCAAAAGCGCGTTTTTGGTTAAAAATAATTAATTTTTTAAAAAGAGAAAAGGAGGGAGCAAAATCTATCAGCTGAAGGGCTTTGTTACTTAATGTGTTGAGTTGTTGGTAGGCTTTTTTTCTTCCCAAAGTGCAAGAAAGGTTAGAGGTGATTTTTTCGGACTTATCTTGTAGATCATCGGAAATTTGAAAGGCTCTTCCAATGAGTGGAGCTGCGGTTTTAAGTTTTTTTGTTTTTTCTGTACTTTTATCCCGAAGAGCCAGCACTCCTTCTATGCAGGTGGAGATCAAAGTTCCTGTTTTCATAAAATGCATTTTTTTATAATAAAACTCGTCCGGGTTTAGAGGGGGTCTTAAATCTAAAGCTTGTCCTCCCATTAAACCTTGAAATCCCGCTGCCTGGCAAAGAAGAAAAAGCCACTTTAGTTTGTGTTTGTTTTCTTTTGTATGTACATGAATGAGGTGAAAAGCTTCGATCCAAAGACAATCTCCAGCTAACAATGCTATATCTTCTCCAAATTGGCGATGACAGGAAGCCTTTCCCCGTCTTTGAGCGCTGTTGTCCATGCAGGGAAGATCATCATGAATAAGAGAGGCAGCATGAATCATTTCAATAGCTGTAGCCCAAGGTAAAATAAGAGGGACTTTTATTTTCATTAAACGAGCTGTGGCTAGTATAAGTAAAGGGCGAAAGTGTTTTCCTCCGGAAAATAAACTGTACTCTATAGCATTTCGTAACTGCTGATGTCCTCTAAAAGGCAGGCAGGAATCCCCATCGGGTATTATTTTCCCGCCCCTGGTTGGTTCTTTACTCCGGGCAGCCCCGCCTTTAAATCCGGTATTTTCAAACCCGAGGGGTAGAAAACGGTCTGTATGCTTTTTTAAAAACACCTTAAACTGATCTAGAAAAACCTGAATTTCTTTATCTTTAAAAAGACCTTCTGAAGAGGCTTTGTAGTTAGGTGTTTTATTTTTTTTTCTTCCCATAAGACACTTTCTTTTTCTTGCTATATCACTCCTTTAAAATAACAAAAATATAAATAAAATCAAATTGTTAGGATTCTTTCAGAACCGACTATGTATTTTCTTCCTCAAAGTCTTTTGTAATCACTTTTCCTTCTGAACTTATATCTACAAGTTGCTTTACTTTTTCTTCTGATTTATTTAATTGTTTTGAACATTCCCGCGACAATCGAATGCCCTTTTCAAAAAATTTTAAGGAATCCTGAAGAGAAAGTTCTCCACTTCCCATTTTTTCCACTATGTTTTCCAGCTCTTTTATTTTTTTTTCAAATTCCATATTTTATAAACCTCCTATATATGTGGTGGATATACTCATAGGGTTTTATCCCCGTTCCCCGCTTTCGCGGGGACAAGCTTCGCGGGAACAAGCTTTTTTGTCATTTTCAAATTCGATCGGTATAGTTATTATTTTTCTTTCTCGTTTTTATTATCTATAAAACCCACTTGGCTTATACAAGCTAGGGCAAAGCTTTGAGAGAATCGAATGGATATTTCCTCTCCTTTTTTTAATTCATGGGCTTTTTTTATCAGTTTATCATTTTTATTCACAAGGCAATAACCTCTTTTTAAGATTTTTAAAGGGCTAAGACTTTCTAAAAGAGAAATAAGATGGCTTAGTTTTTCTTTTCTCAAATGTGTTTGCTGAAAGAAGGCACGTTTTAAATTTGTACCTAGATCATCCAGATATTGTTGGAGATCTTGTATTCTTTTTTGGGGATGGGGCAGGTGTTGACGAAGATAGTTTTCTTTTTCTTTTAAAGTTTGGATTTTTCCTTGCATGTTTTGATAAAGCAGTCGTGTGATTTTTCGAATTTGTTCATTTAGGTCAAAGACATTTTGTACGACTAACTCCGCTGCGGAAGAAGGAGTGGGAGCTCGCATATCAGCCACAAAATCACTTATGGTAAAATCAATCTCATGTCCTACGGCAGAAATGATCGGTAAAGGAAAAGCAAATAGAGTTTTAGCTAAAGCTTCATCATTAAAAGCCCATAGATCTTCTGTACTCCCCCCCCCTCGAGTGAGAATAAGCACATCGGCGGTCTTTAAACTGCGGGCTTTTTTTAAAGCTTCTATTAAACGGAAAGGAGCTTCTTTTCCTTGAACTAAGGAAGGAACTAAAGTCACTTTTACTCCTTTATATCTTCTTTTTAAAACATTTAAAATATCTCGTATGGCTGCCCCTGTGGGGGAGCTGATAATAACAATGTGATGAGGTAAAAACGGGAGCTTTTTTTTTCTTTCAAATAAGCCTTCCCTTCGGAGTTTTTCTTTTAGCTTTTCAAATTCTTCCGCTCCTTTGCCGCATTTTTCCATACTTTTACAGATAATTTGGTACTCCCCCCTGGATTTATAGACACTTACATGTCCTTGAATTTGGACTTCTAAACTTTCTCCTCTTTCTGGTTTCCAGTTGAGGCTTTGATTAGCAGAGCGGAACATTACTACTCTTATCTGAGAAAAATCGTCTTTTAGAGTAAAATACCAGTGCCCGGATACATGAGCTGTAAAATTAGAGATTTCCCCCTTTAGCCGCAGGAGCGAAAAAGAGGATTCCAGACAATCCTGAATCATTTTAGTAACTTCTGACACGGAGTAATATGTAGAATTTTCTTGTGTTTCAAATTGAGAAAAAAAATCCTGCTTCATATTAGAAAAACTACGAACATATTCTTATTAAAGTCAATGCAAGAGTTTTCTTTTTGTGCTATCCTTATATAGTAAGGAAGAGAGAGTGTAAAAAGGTGAATCCTACAATAAATAGAAAGGAGACCGCCTCTGGGGATGGTGAGCAGGCCTGATATTTTATTCTTCAGGAAGCCTAAAGTCCTTACCGTAGTCATCCACCTGAAATGAAAACGGATTCAGTCCTCATCCACACTCTCCTCTTCTTTTTCTATTAAGATATCTTTTATACCGGTTCGGTATAAAAAAACAGCACGGATAGTTTTAAATTATTGAAGAGCCCCGGGAGGATAGGAAAGAGAAGGGCTGTATCCGGAATTATTTGTGGGAAAAAGGTTAAAAGAATCCATTTCACACTTATTATTAACCATAAGAGATCTTGTATCTTGAGATGTTATTTGAGAACGTTGCATAAGTACCATAGCTTGTTGCTTTTTTACTTTTCCAATGTCTTGAATAATGTTTTGGGATTGTTCTTTGAAGTTTTTGCTTAAATTATCATAAGATTGTTGGAAGCTTTGAAGTTCCGCTTCCATTTTTCCTTTGAATTTAGTCATTATATCTGCTTTTCCTCGTGTTTTTAGCTGTTGGATTTGCACATTTAACCCCGCTATTTGTTGTTTAGCTCTTTCTTCCTGACGACGGAGTTTTTCCAGCATGAGCTTATATTCATTTTCTTGATTTTGCTTTTCCAATAAAGCGGCCTGGTTATTTAGACAAAGGTGTAACAGCTTTTCAAATTGTATGGAAAATTGACTTTTGGTTTGTGTTTTTCCTCCTGAAATCAGGTCTCCCATACTTTTTCTTTTTAAAGTGCCGGTAGCTTTTCTTTTATACCAATCACCTCTTTTCTGCTCTGTTTGTTGTAAAGCTTGACCGAAGCATTTACTGTAAAATTCATTTTGTTGTTTACGCCGGGCAAAAAAAGCGGTTAAACGATCGTCGGCTACTTTGTCTATGGTCTCTTTTAATTGAACCATACTGTCTTCTATTTTTTTTATTTCTTCGTCTGTTTCTTTGAGCTGTGCACCCATATCGTCTTTAAGGGCTTGTATATTTTCGCTAGAGTTTTTTTTTAAGTCCTCCATGTCCTTATTGAGACTCACTTTATTTTCTGAAGCTTTCCCTTCTAAGTCTGTGATTTTTTGCTCCAGATCAAAAAACTTTTGCTCCAGATCTTTTTGTTTTTGATTTTGTTTCTCCATGTCGGTTTTCATGTCGCGTTCCGCTTGTTCACATTTACGCTCTCTTTCCCTCATAGCTTCTTTTTGAAGTCGAGCGGCCTCTCTTTGAGCCTCTATCTTCGTTCTTTCTTCTTGCCGGCGGTTTTCCATCTCCCGCTCTTCTCCCCTTTTCTCTCGATCCTCTTGCTCCCATTCCAGACGTTGTTGCTCTTGTCTTCTTCTCTCTTTACAGTCTTGGTTTTTTGGATTCTGCGCACAGAAAGCTTCTATAGATAGGGCAGAATCTCCTAAAACACCGTAGCTAAAAAGGATTAATAGGGATAAACTGCTGCTTATAAAAATATTTTTTAATAGGAAATACATAACTTCTTTTAATTTTATTTTAACCTTTTCCAAATACCTCCAACTGATAAAGGAGAAAAAGGTTTTTGTTTTGGTTAATATACTTAGAGTAAGCCATAAATTGTTATATAAAAGGCAAGCAAGGGAAAGGCTCTATAAGCCTCAGCTCGACGCTGAATATAGAGGTTCTTCCCCGTGCATTGCTTTTATGTGCTTCGGTATAAAGGGCTTTTTTCTTTAATATTTTTTTATTTTAACGCCTCATGTTATTTTTTATAATTTGAAACGGTTGTTTCTTATTCTTTTTTTTTGGTTAAACTGCTTTAACAGAGGTATTTTTTGGAGGAGGAAGTTTTTTTAAAACTTTTTCAGAACCGATTATATAATGGTTGTTTTACATGAAAAAAACGATAGCTTTCTTTTCTTTTCTTTTTATTATCGGCTTGGTTTTTATTTATGCTCTCTATTTTTTATTTCTTATTAGAGAGCTTCCCTCTATGGAAAATCTGAAAAACTATAAACCCCCTTTAATTTCGACTGTTTTGGATAGAGAGGGGCGTAAAGCGGGCGAGTTTTTCAAGGAACGGCGCATACTGGTTCCTTATTCTGAATTTCCTCCGGTATTAGTACAGGCTTTTGTCTCTGCTGAGGACGGACGGTTTTTTGAGCATAAAGGCTTGAATTTAAAAGCTATTTTTAGGGCTTTTTTAGCCAATCTCAAGGCGGGTCGAAAAGTGCAAGGAGGCTCCACTATCACTCAACAAGTGGCCCGTTCTTTACTTTTGTCCTCAGAAAAAACTTATAAAAGAAAGTTTAAAGAGGCGGTCTTGGCTTTACGTATGGAAAAACACCTCAGTAAAGAGGAGATTTTATATCTTTACTTAAATCAAATTTATCTGGGACATGGCGCTTACGGTGTGGGTATGGCTGCAGAGATTTATTTTAGGAAAAAAGTAAAAGACTTGAACTTGGAAGAAAGCTCCCTGCTCGCCGGGCTTCCTCAGGCTCCCAGTCGGTTTTCGCCCATTTATAATCCGGAAAAAGCTAAAGAGAGACAAATTTATGTTTTACAAAGAATGGAAGAGGAATCTTATATTGATAAAGAAACAGTTCATCGCGTAAATAAAACTCCTTTAAAAGTGTTTTTGAGGGGAAAATACCAGGAGAAAGCTCCTTACTATATGGAAACTCTTCGTCAAAGCTTATTAAAAAAAATCGGTGAAGAATTACTGCTTACAGGGGGGATTATCATCAAGTCTTCCCTGGACTTGTCTTTTCAAGAGTTGGCTCAAAGACATCTCCGAGAGGGTTTAAGAGCTTTAGATAAAAGGCAGGGTTTTAGGGGACCTTTGGCGCAATTGGATGAAGAACCGGTTATAAGGAAATTTTTTGAAGAAGAAGAAAAAACTCTTATAGAGAAAAGAAGGCAATTTCGTGTGATCAGACCTATTGAAGAAAACAGGGATGGAGAAAAAGAACAGGGAGAAGCTTATCTGAAAAAAATAAAACCGGGAGATATTTTCAAAGCTTTGATAAGTGAAGTCAGTGATGAAAGTAAAAAAGTTTTAGTACGCTTACCTTTTAAAGGTATAGGAATTCTGCCTTTAGAAAATATGAAGTGGGCGCGAAAACCGAATCCTAAAGTGAGTTTTAAATTTTCTCTTATTGAAAAACCATCCCAGGCTTTAAAAAAAGGAGATGTGGTTTTCGTAAAAGTGGAAAAACAACTATCCTCGAAGGAGGAGCAAGCGGAGTTTAGGGAAACAGGGTTTAAAGGGGATTTTTTTGTGAAGCAAATAAAGCCTGTATTAAAAGAACCTGATAGGGATTTTAAACAAAAAAAACTTTTCCTGCTCTCATTGGAGCAGGAGCCTTTAGTCGAAGGAGCTTTAATTGCTTTCGATCAAAAAACAGAAGATATTTTAGCTTTGGTGGGAGGATATGATTTTCATCGCTCCCAGTTCAATCGCACTTATCAGGCGGCTCGCCAGACAGGCTCTGTTTTTAAACCCCTTGTGTATTTAGCGGCTTTAGATAAAGGATTTACTCCCGCCACTTTGATAACGGATGCACCGGTTGTTTATGCTGAGGAAGAGGCGGAGGGAGCTGTGTCGGCGCGGAGGAGAAGGAAAGACCCTCAAGCTCATAGGATAAGGGAGGAGGAAGAGGCGGCAGCGGAAGAAAAAAAGTGGAAGCCAGATAATTATGGTCGACGTTTTTCTGGAGATATTTTGTTTAGAAACGCTCTCATCCGTTCTATGAATGTTCCTACAGTAAAGCTTATCGAAAATATAGGTATTGAATGGGTCAGCGATTATGCTCGTCGTTTAGGTATTTTTAGCCCTCTTAATCCTGATTATACTTTGGCTTTAGGTTCCAGTAGTGTCACTCTTTATGAGATGACAAAAGTGTTTTCTGTTTTAGGAAGATGGGGGAAAAGAATAAGACCTCTTATTTTACATGAAGTACAGGGAGCTTATCAGGAGAAAATTTTAGGGGCTTTGAGTTTAGATGAGCGGTTTTCTGAACAAATGCAGTCCTGGAATCAAACAATGGAAGAAAAAAGGGAGACGTTTTTTCAAAAGCGAAAGAAAAACCCTCTGAAGGAAGAAAAAGAGGAAAAAGAATTAAATGAACAAGCCAACCATAAAAAATCGTCGCCGGATTTATTAATTAAAACTTCTCCTTTGTTTTTTTTCTCCGATCCGGATCAGCTGATTTCGGAAAAAGCGGCTTTTATAATGACCACTTTATTGAGTGGGGTTATTAGAGAACCACAAGGTACAGGAGGAGCCGCGCGGGAGATGGAATGGCCCATAGCCGGTAAAACAGGTACTACTAATGGCTATTATGATGCCTGGTTTATTGGTTATAGTTCTCAAGTAGCGGTCGGGGTTTGGGTGGGTTTTGATGATGAAAAAACTTTAGGGCCGGGAGAGACAGGGGCTAAAGCCGCCTTACCTATTTGGTTAAATTTTATGAAGTCGGTGCATGAGCAGAGGGAAAAAGAAGATTTTTTGGCTCCCGAAGGCATTGTTTTCACTAATATTGATAATGAAACAGGCCAGTTGGTTTCTACTAAATCAAGGCAAGTTGTTCGTCAGGCTTTTATCGAGGGCACACAACCTAAGGAGCAAACGGAGTTTAATGAAGAGGAGGACCAAAATTTTTTAAGAGAGGATTTTTCCCAGTGAAACATATTGAAATTGTGGGAGCGAAACAGAATAACTTAAAATCCGTAAACTTAAAGATACCCCTTGGTTCTTTTACTGTTTTTTGTGGCCCCAGTGGTTCTGGGAAAAGCTCTTTGGCCTTTGAAACCTTGTTTGCGGAAGGGCAAAGACATTACACACAAACCCTTTCTAATTACGCCAGACAGTACATTCAAGAACTTCCTAAACCCTTGGTTCAGTGTATAAACAACATTCCCCCTTCTTTAGCTCTGGAACAAAAAAATGCGGTGCGCTCCTCTCGCCCTACGGTCGCCACTTTAACAGATATGGCTGGTTTTTTGCGACTCTTATTTACTCATTTAGGGAGTGTTTTGTGCCCTGAGCATAAAGAACCGCTTTGCTCTTATTCTCCGGCTGGGGCTTCGAAAAAAGTGCAAAAAATATTTTCGGATGGAAAAGGAATTATTTCTGTTCCTATTCATCCAGCCCATACGGGACTCTCTTCCCGGATTTTAAAAAAAAAACTGCTTCAAGAAGGGTGGCGGCATATAGGATGGAAAGATAAAAGAAAAAAAAAGGGATTTCCTATTATTCGTAAACTAGACTCTTCTCTCAAAATTCCTACGGAAAAAGAAATTTATATTGTTTTAGATCGTCTCGATTTTAAAGACCTGGAAAGATTAACAGATTCTTTAAAATTGGCTTATAAGGTTTTTCTTAGATATAATAAGACAGCTAAAGCTGGTAAAGCGGCCATCTTTACTTTAGATAATAAAAATCTCATTTTAAGTGAAACCCCTGCTTGTTTGTTTTGCGCTTATGAATTTCCATATCCTTTGCAAACTTCTCTTTTTAATTTCAATTCTTCTTTAGGGGCTTGTCCGGCTTGTCGCGGTTTTGGAAATCATCTCACCTTGGATGAAAAGAAGGTGATTCCTCACCCGGAAAAATCTTTGGCGGAAGGGGCTCTCGTCCCTTTTACTATGCCTTCCACCGTCGCGGAACTAAGAAGCTTAAAACAGTTTTGTCGTCATCAAAATATAGATATCCATTGTCCTTGGAAAAATCTTTCGGTTCGGAATAAAAGAAAAATATGGAAAGGTTCTTCTTCGTTTATAGGGGTAGAAGGTTTTTTTAATTATTTAGAAACCAAAAAATATAAAATGCATGTACGTGTTTTCCTGGCTCGTTATAAAAGCTCTGTTACTTGTCTTGTTTGTAAAGGAAAGCGACTCAGAAAAGAAGTTTCTCATATTGTGTTCAGAGAAAAAACTCTCCCCGATATGCTGTCTATGGATATAGGGACTTTAAAGGATTTTTTTCAAACCCTTACCCTTACAAAAGAAGAGAAAAAAAAGGCAGGAGAGATTGTTCAAAAAATAAGCTTTATTTTGGAAGGGCTTTGTGGGATGGGACTGGATTATCTACACTTAGATCGTCTTGTTAAAACCCTCTCTAGTGGAGAATTTCAGAGGGTGAATTTGGTTCATCAGCTGGGTTTAGGACTCTCTCAAGTTTTGTATGTTTTAGACGAGCCTACAGTGGGACTCCATTCTAAAGACACTCTGAGGCTGATCCATCTTTTGAAAAAGTTAAAACAGGAAGGAAACACTGTGGTGGTAGTGGAACATGATCCTGACATGATAAAACAAGCTGAATTTATTGTGGAATTAGGCCCTGGTTCCGGTGTTAAAGGGGGAGAGATTATTTTTGCGGGGGAGAGGGAAAAGTTCTTAAAATGTACTTCTTCACTTACTCGTTCTTATCTTATGAAAAAGAGAAAACAAGAAATACAAGGGAACTTACCAGTGGACTTGAAGAAATATAAATATTTTTTAGAAATATCTGGCTGTCGAGCGCATAATTTGAAAAATGTTTGTTTAAGTGTGCCTCTTCATCGTTTAGTGACAGTAACAGGAGTTAGTGGGTCCGGTAAATCCACTTTGGTTAGCCGGACTCTTTATCCGGCTTTAGCTCGGGGCTTAGGTTATAAAGTACCGGAAGGACACCCTTATAAAAGTTTAAAAGGAGAACAGTATCTCCGGCAGGTGGTGTGGATAAATTCCTCTCCTGTGGAAAAAACCAGAAGAAGTTTGCCTGTCACTTATTTAAAAATTTATGACCAGATTAGAAGTTTAATGGTCTTTCATTGTGATAAGCAAAAAAAACTACATATTAAACCTGGTATTTTCAGTCTAAATGTGGAGGGCGGTCGCTGTCCTTTTTGCCAAGGCTTGGGCTATAGAGAAATAGAAATGGTTTTTATGGATCCTGTACGAGTTCCTTGTGAAGAATGTCAGGGGAAAAGATTTCGTCCAGAAATTTTGAATTTAAAATGGAAAAATAAAAATATCCACCAGATATTAAATATGACGGTGGCTCAAGCTTCTGATTTTTTTGTGTCCTGGCCTTCTATATGGAAGCCCCTTTCTCTTTTAAAGAAAGTAGGTTTGGATTATCTGCTTTTGGGACAAAACCTTTCTACTTTGTCTGGAGGAGAGTCTCAGCGGTTGAAGCTCGCCCGGGAGCTTTTAAATAGTAAAAAAAATACTTTTTATATTTTGGATGAACCGACATTGGGTCTGCATTTTCAGGAAGTGGAGCTTTTGTTAGCTCTTCTTAGAGATTTGGTTAATAGAGGGGATAGTGTTTTATTAATTGAACATAATTTGGAATTAATTCGTCAATCGGATTACTTAATTGATATGGGGCCTGGGGCCGGACCCAAAGGAGGACGTATTCTTGCTCAAGGTACTCCGAAAGAGTTAATGGCCTCTTCTTCTGGTGTTACCGCGCAGGGGTTGAGAAAAAGTAAGGAAAACTAACTGGTCGGTTCTGAAAAAATCCCAGCAATTTGATTTTGTTATTTTAAAGGATTTTTCTTAGTAAAAAAAAGTTTCTTTCACTTAAAATTATTAAAAATAAGAAAGAAAAATTTCGGACATGCGTTTTGCCACAAAGCGACTTTTAAAGGGGCTTCTTACCCTGTTTCAACCTAAGAGGTAGGATCTTACTTTTATCATAAGGTGAAAGCTTTCTATCACATTGTGCTCAAATCCGAACTCATTTTTCCCTCTTATTTTGCAAAATTTTTCCGGACCGACGAATTCTATCCGGTCAGTTCTGGTTTAGAAGATTTTTTCTGTTCTTTAGGTTTTGTAAGTGATAAAGTTAAATGTCTCTTTAAAAAGGGTTGTAATAACGAGCCCTAAGCTTTTTAGAAAGGAGTTTATTTATATGCACAAGTTATCCATAATGATTTTAATTTTAGGTTTAGGCTTAAGTTCCTATTCAAAGGAGG
>JAPPLY010000085.1 GCA_028819305.1 Bdellovibrionales bacterium | reverse complement strand
TAACCTGTCCCAGGACTCTTTTTCTTAGCTGATCTTTAAAAGACTTATAGGGAGACTTTTTTGTTTCTCCTTTAACAGCGTTTCCATCCTTTGCTGCGTGAATAGTATTTTCTATATCACTTATGGAATCATCAGCGGGAGCAGATATAAAACAGTCTATACAAGAACCACTAGCTTCTGTTTTTTTCTGATCAGATCTATCTTGGAACTCAGAGTTCAATTTATAAATATCTTTTCCTTTGCAGTTTTCATATTGAGGCTGAATGGAACCTGTTTCTTTTACAGGAACCCGACCTCTTCTAATCACTCCAGTAGAACTGATGGTTCTTTGCGTAAGAGTATTAGCATTTTGTGTTAGCGATACGACTTTTTGACTCTGTTGAGTGAAAAGGCTTTTTTTATCAGAAAAGGACGGGCTATCTTTAAGAAAGATAAGAAGAACAGAAAAAACTATAAAAATCTGAGTCCATCGTAAAATATTCACTTTCTTTTATCCTGTTTTCAAATTCCTAGTTTTCTGCAATTCCAGATACTCATAGAAAACTAAGAATTCAACTGGTAAATAATTTTGGAGATATTACTCAAAGTCGGATTTCCGTCTTTAGACAGTAATCTAAAAAGAGTTCTTTTGGGAATACCCACCTCTCTTGCAAATTGCTCCTTGTTTTCAAGTTCTAAATACACACGAAGAATTTCCTTAAAACCTTCCGTATCATTAGCCGCCAGATATTCAAATAAAGCTTTGGAAACATATTTCTTATTTCTCATTCTTTTGGAAGTTTTAAATTCAGTGAATTTTACTTTATTTTTAATTTTCAAACTCGGCATATCGCTTAAGGAGCGTATGGGCTTTTTTAATGTCTTTCTTTTGGTCATTCCTACACCCTTCCATAAGTAGATACTACTACCATTTAAAAATAGTGCCATATATGGCTCTATTAGTCAACACAAAAATTCAATAAAATTTTGATGACCTCTACTTGTGGGTATGAAGTGCTCAAAAATTGATGCGTGATTTTTACCCGTAATTGGAGGTTAAGCACACCGTGGTTCTAAGAATATGAACTACAATTTTTTTTAGAAAATATTTAACCCCAAAAAATTCTACAAAAAACTGTTGCGTGATTTTTGCGTGATCTATTAGTTGGCAGAGGTTTTTGGCAGTTATCAACAAGTTTAACAGAAGCGGTTTTGTTGGTTTATTTAACTATTTTCGTGTTTTGAAACCACCTGCCTCGTTCCTGCCTTGGTCCTATTCTTATTTTATGAACCTGTCCATTTCATAGATAGTTTTTTTTGCTTCTTTACACAATCAAGAAGATAAAAATTAATAAGTTGTTGATAGGGAACATTTGTCTCTTTGCTTAGTCGCTTAAAGTAGTCTATTACTTCATGACTTAAGTTGATCCCTACACCCTTCTTTCCTGTAAAAGGACTTTTCACTTTTTTCATTTTTGAAAAATCATATTCCTTCTTCATAAAACCTCCTTTCTTTTTTTGTAGCTTTACGAGCTGATATAATTCTTATAACAGCCCCTTTTTTTCTATAACAAAAAACTGTTATCAATAGTCTTTCAAATCCACTAAAACCTATTGCAATATAACGTTCTTCATTGTTATCCAGTTTTAAAAAAGTTTGACAATAAGGATCAGCAAAAATATTCTTAGCTTCTTCAAACCACACCCCATGTTTCTCACGATTCTGTTCATTCTTCTTCTCATCCCACTCAAACTTCATCTATATATTATCTATATATTATATAGATATGTCAAGAACATCATACAATATTATAAAAGATTTTTCTAACAGAGAGATTCTATAAAAATATTTACATGATTTTTACCCGCAATCTAGGTTAAGCACACCACGGGTTCTAAGATATTAACTACAACTTTTTCCAAAAAATATTTAACAGCAAAAATTCTACAAAAAACTTGTGCGTGATTTTTGCGTGATTCTGGTTGGCAGAGGGTTTTAGCAGTTATCAACAGGAGGAGCAGATGGATGAGGCTTTTTCAAAGTATATGGGTCATTTGGATGATCTATTAGAGAAGGTGGAGGATAAGGATGTGGACATGGCTTTGTTGCTTAAATTTGAGCCTTTGGTGGAGGGATTATTAAAAGACGAAGAACAGAAATGGTTTTATTAATTTATTTAACTGTTTTTCCGTTTTGAAATTTATTTCTTCAAGCTTGCTGTAGCCACTATTTTTATTTTATGAATGGACTGCACCCTATATGATGAACAGAAGTTCAGGTAACTTCACTCCCTCCTGTTTCTTAGCATCATTATTTAAAATAAGATCCTTCATGGAAATTCATAGATATATGAGTTCACTTATTTATCACTTTGTATTGTATTGAAACTGAATAGATGACTTTTTACTTTACAAATATTTTGTGTCATTATGAGATTTTTAGTTAGATTTATTGTAAATAAAAAAAAATTATTGAATAGTAAAAATTTTCAATCTTTACTTATAGCCAATGAATGTATTTATTAAAGAGTTCATATAATATTCTATCTGCTGCTTATTGTTGAAATCAGGAAAAAGAGTTTTTTTTTTAAGATGTTTTAATCGGAATATTGAGAGTCTTATTCCTACATTAGTTTTAATGAGGTAACATTGTTATGGGTAATTTTAGACCTACTCATTATTTTTCAAACAAAGCGGGAAGTGCAGCTATTATTTTATCTTTAATGGTATCCGGGGCTGTGTTATCTACTATATTTCATAGCCAAAAAAATATTAATTGGTTTATATCCAAAACAGAGTTGAGTAAGGAAGATTGGGAAGCTCATCTTACCGTAAAATATGGTTTTACCTTAGGAGGCTATCTGGTTGCTAATAATTTGGTTTTATGTAAAGAAACAGGCTGGAAAGATACTACAGCTTTGTGTAAATGGAACACCAGTGACAGTACTGTCCAACTTCAGGACTATAACTTGAGTTCACCCGTGTTGACGAAAGTGGCAGGGAAAGATACTTTGACAATGGCAGGTCAGATAAAAAATGAACCCACTTTAAATAACGGGGAGCCTCTTAATTATACAATCCAATTTGATCTGGTAAATTGGAAGGACTCTTACATTAAAACTCTTATTGGAGATATACCTACATCTGTCTGCCGGAATAAAAAAACATTGAAAGTGATACCTGGAAAGTGTGTCTCTCCTCATCAGGACAAGTGTATAGATGATAAGAATGCTCCTATAAATAACTCTGTGTGTGAGTATATTAAAGAAGCAGATCAGGATTTTTATATTGTTTTAATTTCCGTTAAGTCGGAAGGAAAAAACCAGGTAGCTCATCATGCTGGCATCAGAAGACCTTTAGCTCACGTCATTGTAACATTGGAGAGTAGCGCAAAGTGTGAGTTAACTTGTGCTGCCAGTGATACTGGCCAAAGGTATCCTGAATGTCGTGGGGAATTTGTGCCTCCTTCCGGGCAGGATTATTCTACCCTACGGATGAAATTAATCAATAAAGGGCCTGGTTCTATTTATTCTTTATCTATGTTAAGAGAGCAGGTATCTCGATTGGAAAAAGATCAACATGGAAACCCTCTTAAGTTTTATCAGGTCACTGATAACTTGTTGGAAAGAGAGGATAAAGAAGTTATTCACCCGGGAGAGTCATTTATTGTTCAGGATAAAGTGACTTGTATGGATGAAGTACAATATAAAATAACAAGTCAAACTATAACTACAACAAGGAGAGGAAATCCTAGAGTTACTAGTACAACAACTTCTAGCGGTAGTGTGAATGTGCATGCTCAGTCTTTTATGTCTCTTTCCTATACATTAGGGTCTTTAACTACACCAATAGGCATTTGTGTGGAGAGTAGCGCAGATGCTGACGGGAACAGAAAACAAATACCTGGTACTTGTAATAATCAATATTCAGTTAATACGCCATGTGGATCAGGTGGAGTATGTTTATACCCGCATATTGAGCCTAGGAGAGTTTTTTATCCTAAGATGTTAGAAAAATCTGTCACATTAAAAGGAACTGTTACGGTTAAAAGTTTTGATTTTCTGACAACTATAGTGCGGTATATCTCTCCTCATTAATTTATTACACCTATAGTTTGTGATACTGTAAATGGGCTTTTTTTACAGTATGAGTAGGATGTATGCGAGTAGAGTTTTAAAACAAGTGGAGAATAAGATTTCAAGAATAGCGTGAGCAGGTTATTATCTTTAAAGTTGGTGAAGTGGAGAATGGGTGAAAATTATTTTGGAGTTAAACTTATGAGCCAAAAGATCTACTTTCTTTCTAATAGAGGTTTTACACTCATGGGGAGTCTTGTGGCCTTTTCTTTACTGGCCGTCAGTGGAGCAGGGTTAATACATTATACCAGTAATGTGAGAAAGACCAGCCAAAGTACTGTTGAGCAACTGCAATATAAGCCTATTTTGAAAGCCAAAATTATTAATGGAATGAAGTCTTTGTTAATGGAAAAAAATATAGATGAAAACGGAAAAATTCCGACAGTGGATAATAAAGTAAATACTTATGGCATTTGCTCTCTTGTTAAACCACCTGAAGATTTTTATGGAATAGAACAAGTAGATCTAAATTTATTTAATATACAAGATAACAGTAGTTGGGATGAAAACCGTTGGAGTTATTTTTTTTCAAAGTCGGAATGGGAAATTTTGTCGAGGAGTGCGGCAATAGAAAAATGTAAAAAAATAGATTCTTCATTTCTTCATAATGGTTTGAGCCGATGTCTTATGTATCGAGGAGAGACGGGCCTGGAAAGTGCAGTCATTTACGCTATAGCTCAAATTATTCCAAAAACTTTTCCTCAATTCAACTCTATTGATACTGGTCAACAGAGTGGAAGTCTTATAGATTCTAAAAAAGTGATTTTTTATCTAAGAACTCAATTGATGAAGACAGATAGTATGGATACGGAGTTAACAGCATATAAAAGCTCCTCATCGGATATTGTGTGGGCTAATGAGGTAGGTGAATGCAATGTGATGGCAGGAGGGAAAAGGACCATTGTCAAATTTTCAGGTACAGGACCTGGAACCACTTTCGACAGAAATGTATTTAACAGCCCTAGTTTTAGTCACAATCATTCTCAAGATCTGGAAATATTGAATATAAACGCAGATATTGTTCAAGCTGGTAGTGTAGAGGATTTCGATTTATTTTCTTTATCTGGCCTAAATACAAAAGTCAGTTGTGTAAAGAATAAATTCAAATGCAAACAAGATGTATTAACTGATAGTTCTAACTATGATGATTTCCGATTTACATTTAATGTTATAAACTACAAACCGCATAGCATACCTATCAAAGCTATTAACGTAACTTTAAAAAAAGAGGATTCAGAGTTTGATGGTACAGATGACGAGGTATTAAACTCCGGCAGTCTTTTTTTGTATCACAGTAGTAATGAATCGAAGCAGATAGAAGGAAACAAAAGTAATATAACATTTGATGTACCAAGGGGATCAAGTAGTTTTGAGGTTAAGACGGCTATAGCGCCTGTTTGTCAGAAAATATGTGAAGATTATGATCCTTCACAAGAATCAAGTTATGTGTATCCTGTTATAAATATTCATGAGAATAAAAATAATGGAATGATTTTTGAAAAGGATTATAGCAATGATGTAAGTAATAGAGTGCGCTGTACTGTATGTCACATGAAAGCCTGTCATCGTTATGGACTGGGAACCTTTGGTCCTTATAAAACAGAAACATCTATAGTGGCCACTCACAATCAACAAGGAAACTACAAGACACAGGAAATATATGGCTTAACCGATGAGCCTTTGGATGCTCAAGTTCCGGAATGTTTAGTTAAACATCAATATGACAGTATGAGAGAGTTACCACCAGCTGCTGTTGCTCGTAAAGGTACTTTATCTAGTTCAGCAACAAATGCGGCATGTAAAGGTATAACTATAAAGAATATGAATAATATTAGTGCCTTTAAAAATTTTAAGCATAGTGAATATGAGGCTATTGACTGTGATACTGAATTACCGGTTCTTTGTTTTGTAAATGGACATTATTATCCGGCAATGAAACTCACAGGTAATACTTCGCAACCTCTACAATTTGTTACTGCTCCTTTTAAAGACGCTCAGAAAATTTGTTTTGAAATGGGTCGGGAAAAGGGGAATTATTATGATTTAGCTATTTTGTTATTTAATACTTATCAACCAAATGATAATGGAAACTCAGCTCAAAAAACCATCTCAGCAGTAAGATCTTTGCCAGGAGACGACACATCTGGTTTTACCCTGGAAAAACCCAGTAGTTTAAAATTTGATTTCATTAATAATGTGAGCAGGGGTTTGTTTTTAGCTCCTCCTACTTCTCTTGAGTTGTCTATTTTACCTACTGGTATTGAAGAGGTAATAAAAGCTTTTATTAGTAGTACCATTGCAAAGAATACAGGGTATAAATTATGGACAGCTATGGAGTGGGATGCTGGTGGCGCAGTAATAGCCTCTCCTCCTTGGGGCTTGGTAGCGAAAGAGCACCCTTTTTCTTTCTATTTTAGTAAAGGAACTGGCCATTCACCTATTTTGTTGGAGGACACTACTAATAATTTTAGTGAACAAAAATATATGGCTTTGTCTCACAATATTCGTTGGAAAGGGCTGGTACCGCAGACGGCTAGTAAAAAACTGCCTTTTGTATGTCAGAGGAAAGACACAAAAAAGTTTTTTATAACTGCAAATGCTTATATAGGTAAAGCCGATGAAGGTGTCTCTAAATGTGATCTTTTTGGTGGTCATTTTGTACCTCCTGAATCTAGTATAGACTGGGTTAAAGTAATGCTGAAGTTAAATCGCAATGATAGCCAGTACCCTTATCCTGATCCGGGTGTTTCTGATAGCGATATGCTTACCAATTCTTTTTTGCATCAGAAAAAAGTAAAAAACCTTATGGCATGGGTAGCTTTAAAACATGTAAGTGGCACTAACGAGAAAGAAGCTCCTTTAGTTAAGGATTTGCGTCTTAGTCGTGATTGGCCAACTGGTTCTCTATTTTTAAAATCTAATAGGGAAAAGGCCAGAAAGGCTGTTGGTAAAGTGGGTAGATATATGAGTATAAAAGGTAAGATTGGTTCTTTTGCCCTACCTGATATAAGTACTATAAAGCAGACAATACATTGTAGTAGTGTTCTTGGCACTACACAGAAGAGCTGTAGTGTATCGCATAACTTAATAAGTGAAGATTATTATCAATTATGTGTACAAGACAATTTACCTTTTTCATTAAAAGGCTTAAATGAAGTGTGTCCAAGTGGTACTACTGCTGTTGACTTAAAATCAGGTACCGGTACTTTTGAACCTGTTGGTATTCAATATATGGTAAAATATTGGGATAACATTGCTTCTAAATCCCACTATAAGGATAAAAAAATTATTTTATATGATGTGGAAGGTACGAAGCAAAAAATAAAAGATATTAATGATAAGATAACTGAACTGAAAAACTCTTGCACATCTTCGTCCTTGTCCTGTCCTCTTCCGCATCCGCTCAATTCATCTCCTCCTAATCCGTATGGTGCCCCTCGTCCTCCTAATCCGTTCACCCCACCTCCTTAACACTAGGTAAGTTGGTAAGGTAATCTGTGAGATTATAACACAAAAAAACGGTAAATACGGGTTACAGGGTATTTTCTCATTTTTTTAAATTGAATTCTATTTAGTATAGATAAAGTGCAGTTTAAAAACTCCTTGTTTTTTAGTTCTGTAGCTATCAGTCTTGCTTGTGTATTTTTCTTTGGTAAAATTTTTATCTCTATCATTATAAATCCGGTTGTGTGTTTTTTTATATGCTTAGAGCACTTATCAATAATAATGGCTTTTTTTCTGTTTATCACTTGATCCATATAGGGAACAGTGGGAGGGGCTGTGTTCCTTGCGGATATAAAAAAAATAAAAAAACAAAGAAAAAAAAGAATTGGTTTATACCAGTTTGGTTTAAAACCCATATTATTTAATCATCCTAAAAAAAACTTTGAATAAAAGAATCTCTTTTCTTGTCAAAGTTATTCCTTTAAAATAACAAACTTATAAGTAAAATCTAATTGTTAGGACTTTTTCAGAACCGACTATTTACTTGGTGTTGTGTTTTGATTATTTTCTAACTCTTTTGTTTTTGTTGGCTGCGTAGGAGGGGAGTCCACTTTATCAGGAGCTGTATTGTTTGATTTACTTTCATCACTAGGTTTAACCGGCATTTCTTGTGTGTATTCATCCATTACACTGTCTGCTTTTTGGGAACTAAGGGCGGCTAGATAAATAGAGGTAAAGGCAAAAATCACAGCCATGAACTTTGTAACATTAACTAGAAACTGGTTGCCCCCGGTGTTTCCAAAAAGACTTTTAGACCCACCGCCTCCTATTATTCCGAACGCGCCTCCTCCTCCTTTGGGGTCTTGAAGCAAGATAAAGAGAATCATAATAACAGAAGCGATAATATGAACTATAGAGAGAAAAGTGAACATAAACTGCTTATAAGATTTTTTTTTAAAATTAGTCAATAAATTTGAAGTTTTTTTCTTATTCACCCCTGCTCCCCACTTTCGCGGGAACAAGCTTTGCGAGGATCAAACCAGATTAATACATATTACTTGATTAATTGTTATACTTTGCATTATATTATTTGAGGTGAGTTATTAAAAAGTTCATAAATATTTCCGGCCCTGGTTTTTTATTATGATAGTAAAAAAACAGGCTATTTTTAAGGGTTACTGATGGTTAAAGTGTTTTATTATATAGTACCCATTTTACTTTTCTTTATTTCCTGTACACATATAGCAAAAAAAAATAGGAATTTTGATTTAACCTCCGCGTCCGCGAAACCAGATTTATGTGAACCTCAAAAAAAACAGCTAGGGGAAGAGATAAAGAAACAGCCGGAAATTCTCTCCTCTTGGGAGCAGGGGGCAAAAACAATCAAGGTCATAGCTTGTTTTAAAGATAGAACCATTGGAATTAAATTAATCAAACCCGAATCTTGGCATTATATAAAATTAAAAGAACATACCCCAGGTTTGAAAAATATTCATTTGCGTAACAGAGATCTACAAAAAAACCTAATGAAAGAACAAACTCCCTGGCTTACAATGCTAAAATATAAGTCCTCCCATAAAGGTATTAATCCCTCTATTAAAATTAAAGTGGAAATAGATATTACTCCTATAGGTAATAGAGATCATTCTCAAACAAAGAAGATGGTTCAATTAAATGTAGATTTGTTGAAAAAAGCTTTTTCTAGTTTTAAAGTTATTACCCCTCCGGAACTGGTGTATGTGGATGGCTTAAAGGGAGGCTATGCTCATGTCCAATATGAGGTGCAAAATAACGAGGGTACCGATTTTCCCCTATCTTCTGAGTTATGGATAATTCCAAAGAATGGATATTTTATTATGATTGGAGCTGCTACAAGAGTGGATGAAAAAATAGGTACTAGAAAAGAAATTAAAGATATTATTAAAACTATTGAGTTTATTTAGAAAAAGGGAGATTAATAATGAAAAAAAGACATCCTCATAAAAATATACCAGCTGGTCATTTTGAAGAAGAGCAGGGGCAAATGGGTTTTTATGGTCCTGTCTCTCATTTAATTAAAAAAAAACCGAGCACGAGATGGACTCATATTGAAGGTGATCTCAAACCACGACTATTTGACTTACCAAAGATAAAAGCAGGTGGAGAAAGCTGGAAGAAGCTGCTTTATAACGATAATGTAAATGTTCATTTTTACCATTGCACATCTCAGCCTCAAACGGCTTTCCGTAGCGCGGATGGAGATCTCCTGTGTTTTTGCCATGAAGGGGAGGGTGTTGCACTAACGGAGTATGGGCTTTTAAAATATTCTTCCGGTCAATATATTTTGATTCCAAAGTGCTTTACTCATGTTTTTATTCCTACAAAACCCTCTAGTTTTTTTATTATAGAAAGTCTGAAAAGCCATTTTCGAGAACCGGATAGGGGGCTTTTAGGTCGTCATGCCCTGTACGATAAGAGTTCTTTAATAAAGCCGAACTTAGAAGCTCTTCATACTTACTTAAAAGAGAATAAACTGGAGTTTAAAAAAATTGCTGTTTATCACAGAAATAAAGTTACTGATTTTACTTATGATGAATGTATTTTTGATGTAGTGGAATGGAAAGGAGACCTTTTTCCTTTTACTTTAGATATGCAGGATATTATGCCTGTAATGAGCCATCGTGCGCATCTTCCACCTAGTGTGCATACCACATTTTTAACGGACCAGTTTATTGTGTGTAGCTTTTTACCTCGTCCTTTGGAGCAGGATGAAGATGCTTTAAAGGTTCCTTTTTATCATCAAAATACGGATTATGATGAAGTGATTTTTTATCATAAAGGAGATTTTTTTAGCCGAGATAATTTGCGAGAGGGAATGATGAGCCTTCATCCGGCGGGCTTCCCGCACGGGCCACATCCTAAAGCGATTCAGGCTATTAAAAATAAAACGCATACTAATGAGTATGCTGTGATGTTGGATTCTAAAAATACTTTATATAGGACGGAAGCTCTTTCTACTTTAGAAGTACAGTCTTACTGGAAATCCTGGCGTTCTTAGATTAATAATATGGAGTTGTTAAAAAGTCACCGACTGTGACTCTAAAAGGGGAACTATTTTGATTGTCTTGAGGAAGGGGGGTCCTCTTTTGTATATCTTATCCCGCTATGCTTCTTCCAGTCATATTCTTTTCCTTGAATATAACGATTTTTCCACTCTAACCATACATCCTTCTTTAATTGGTGTTCTACTATACCTTTTTTATTAAAAATATCCGGTTTTTTTCCAAATAAAAAATTCATTAATTTCATATTTTAAGCCTTTTTTATTTTATAAGTTCATGGTGACTTAAGGGGTGTATTTTTTCAATTTGACTTCAAATTCTTGAGATGTCAAGTTCGATAAAAACAGAAAAGAATTTGTTATAGAAGAACAGCCTTGTCCGCTCTTTAGCCCCCTATATAATCCGGACTGAGATCTAATAAATGTGATCATACTCATTTAAAGTGAAGTATGTATGAAACTCTTTAATGACATTTATGTTCTTTTTTCTTATGGTTTTTGTATTATGTACAGAATTGAAAAAATATTTATGAAAATCAGCATGTATTGTAAGGAAAATTTACTGGTTTTTAAAGCTGGCGAACAGTTTATTTTGAAGTGTTTGGTCTTCATGTTCTTTCTCACCTGTGCCTGCAAATCTGTTCTGCCTGTAGAGGAGGGACCACGCCCTCATCTTGTGTATGTTGTCAGTAATGGGTGGCATACGGCGATTGTGGTGTCTGCTCCAGCTCTTGTTGCTACCGGTGTTCTTCCCGAGGCAGCTGATTTTCCAGATGCTCTATTTTTAGAGTTTGGCTGGGGTGATCGGAATTACTATCAAGCGGAGGAAACAACTTTCAGTATGACTCTTATGGCTGCACTGGTACCCACACCAGCAGTTATGCATATAGCCGCGCTCCAAGCCCCACCGGAGGAGAATAATAGTTTGGAACTGGAGGTGGTTTCTATGAAGTTGACCGAGGAGGGGTTCTTCCGTCTTTTTCAGGCGCTTGCAGCAGGCTTTGATCGTCCGTCTGGTGGACGTACCAAATCCATATCCCCTGGCCTCTATACCAACAGCTACTTTTACCATGCACGCGGGGAGTTTCACTTATTTAATACTTGTAATACATGGACGGCGCGTATGTTGTCTGTCAGTGGCGTTGCCCTATCTCCATCCGGAATCGTAACCGCTGATGGGCTTATGGACCGTCTGAGAGAAGTGTTAAATATGGAATAGGTGTGGAGTGAGTTTTACTTAGTTTAAAACTGATTAATAAGTTCCCTAATTATTCCTATTAAAAAAATCAAAAGCAGCCTTCTTTTTTTCATTGAAGAAATGAGAAATTGATATCATATTTATCAGATATTTAGTGTATAATAAAAAAAATGAAATCATTTATTCATACAGTAATATTTTTTCTTTGCTCCTATGTTACATTGATGGGGGTAGCTTATTTTTTTCAAAGAAAGTTAATGTACTTTCCTTTTAAGGCACACCCTTCTTTAGAACTGTTGAAAGGGGTTTATCAGGAAGTTTATACTCAAACTAAAGATCAGTTGAGCTTAACTCATTGGTACGCTAAAAAAGGCCGGCCTTATATTGTTGTGTTTCATGGTAATGGAGGAAATATTGAAGGGCGAGGCTATAGATTTAAGTTCTTGGTGGATGAGGGGTATTCCGTTTTATTAGTGGGTTATAGGGGATATGGGAGTAACCCTGGTCAGCCAACAGAAACAAATTTAATTTCTGATTCCATTTTAGCACTAGAGTGGTTATTGAAAGAAGAGCAAATATCTGCTAAAGAGATTGTTCTTTTTGGAGAATCCTTGGGTTCCGCAGTGGCTATAACTTTAGCTGTTCAGTATCCTGTTAAGTCTCTCATTTTTGATGGAGCTTTTTCTTCTGCTACTGAAGTGGGGCAATCTGCCTATCCTTTTCTCCCTGTTCGATGGTTATTAAAAGATACTTGGGATTCTGAGTCTCGTATTCAAAAAGTAAATGCTCCTCTTCTTTTTATTCATTCAAAAAAAGATACTATAATTCCTTTTCGTTTTGCTCGTAAGTTGTTTCAAGTTGCAAATGAACCAAAACAACATATATGGCTGGATAGGGAGGATTCTGGCCATAACTCTAATTTAGAAATAGAATCTGTTAGAAAATCCATTATTGATTTTTTATGAATTTATATATATCCGAAATTAACTTCAGTAGAAATAAGTGTGGTAGAGGAAATTCTTAGAGATGTGGGATATTCTACTGAGAGAATGTGTCCTCGTAATATTTAGGGATTAAAATACGGTTTTTGTTACTTTATATTGTGTTAAAGTTGGAAAAACAGACTGGTAGAATCTAAAAGAGATAAAATTATCATAAAGATATGATTTTATACTAATATTCAGATATTAAATTTTATCTCTAAAAAATAAAAAGACATCAACTTTGGTTAAAATCTTTTTTCAGTTCTTTAAAAAAAGAGTAACAAATAAGGCAAATGATAAGAGAAAAAGGGAAAGCCGCTATAATCACTAAAAGCTCCAGAGATTTAATGCCACCAAAATAAACTAGTACTATGGCTAAAAAACCTTCTAATAAAGCCCAATACACCTTATTAAAAAGGGGGGATTTATCAGATTTTGTTGATATCCTATGAATCACATAAGAAGCCGAATCAGAAGAAGTAATAAAAAATACAGCTACAGCTAATAAAGTGAGTACAGAAACCATACCTGTCCAAGGCAAATGCTTTAAAAATGCAAATACCACCATGGAGTATTCTGTTTTTAAGAGGGACTGCAAGCTCATTTCACCAGATATATGATGTTGAATGGCTGTGCCACCAAAAACAACAAACCACAAACAAGATAATAAAGTGGGAAAAAGCAAACATCCCAGGACAAATTCTCTTATACTTCGTCCTTCGGAAATGCGAGCGATAAACAAACCTACAAAAGGAGCCCAAGCGATCCACCAAGCCCAATAAAGTATGGTCCACTGAGAACGCCATTCAACAGAGCCTAAAGAGTTAACCCAGGTCATACTTTTTATCATATTTTGCAGATAAGCCCCTGAATACTCCACAAAGGAATTGAGAAGAAAAGCAGTAGGTCCAACAAAAAGAACAAACAATAGAAGTAAAAAACAAAGTACAATATTTAATTCACTAAGCCGCCGTATCCCTCTATTTAAACCGGACAGTAAAGTAAAAGTGGCAACACAAGTAATACATAAAATAATCCCACTTTGCGCTAACGAGGTATAAGGAATACCAAATAATTCTTTTAATCCAGAATTGATTTGCATTGTTCCTCTTCCTAAGGTGGTAGCTACACCAAGCAAGATGACGGTTACGGACAAAATATCTATACCTATTCCGAAAAAACCTTCTGTTTGCTTCTTTAAAACAGGATAAAGCATAGAGGAGATACGGAAAGGCCGATTTTTACAAAAAGAAAAATAAGCAATGGCCAAACCGACGAGAGTATAAACCGCCCAACCAGAAAATCCCCAATGCAAAAAAGTAAGCTGAAAAGATAGTTGCAAAGAATCTTCAGTCCCTCCGACTCCTATCGGAGGATAAAAGTAATGATAAAGAGGTTCATACACTCCGGAAAATAAAAGTCCCGTCCCCATACCGGCACTAAAGAGCATGGAGATCCAAGTAAAGTAACTATACTTAGGCTTAACATTTACACCTAAGCGCACTTTCCCGTAAGGTCCAAAGGCTAAGTAAATACAAAGGAAAAAAAATAAAAAAAACAGCAGAACATAAAACCAGGAAATATTTAATACAAATATATTTTGAATCCAGGATAAGATATTAAAAAAAAATTCTGGAGCAGCAAAGGAGAAGACTAAAACTGTAAAGATTAAAACAGAAGATCCTATAAACACAGGGCTTATACTAAGCTTGTTTGATCCTCGTGACTTTGCCCCCGCGAAAGCAAGGGGCGAGGACATGTTTTGTTGTTTCTGTAAGCTTTTTCCTAAGAGCGAGCGAAGTTTGGAGTTTGAAAATTTTATACCGGTTCGGGATAAAAAAACAGATTTTATTTTACTTATAGTACTATACACCTAGAAGTTCCTTAATTTTTTAATTTAGATGCCCACTTCTATTTAGTCAGTTCTGAAAAAATCCTAACAATTTTATTTATCTTTTTGTTATTTTAAAAGGGTAATCTTAGCAAGAAAAAACTTCTTTCATTTAAACTTTTTCAGAACCGATTACCTAGTATTTTCGAATAAATATATAGTTCCATTTTTCTGCTTGGCCTCCATTTAAGCCTTTTTAAAAGTGTATAA
>JAPPLY010000080.1 GCA_028819305.1 Bdellovibrionales bacterium | reverse complement strand
TTTGGGAGTTGGCATTGTTACCTACGGCGGCATGGGGAACAACAGCGGGAACAGCACAATTTGTAAAAGGAGCATTAAAGGGAGCGAATTCCGGGAGTTTTGATAAGTTAAGAGCTAGGCTTTATCCTAATCTAAGTACATCACAAGTAAGAACAGCACCTTTAAGAAGGCTTTCTGGCCGAAGTGTAGATGAAGCTGAAAAAACTTTAAAGCTTAGTAAGGTTGTTAGTATTGACCCATCCGAATTATGGAAAGGTGGAGCTAATAATCCATCGCTTGTAACACTTGAAGATGGAACAAAGGCAGTTTGGAAGCCAAGGCAAAACAAGTTGTATTCTAATTATAGGGCAGAAGTTTTAGCTTATGAGCTAGACAGGAAGTTTGGATTTAATCTTGTTCCTCCTACTGTAGAAAGAACAATTAATGGCAAAAAAGGATCATTGCAGTTATATAGAGAACATAAATTTGAGGATCTGGATTATACATTTAGGTTTTTGCGTGGGTTGGAAAGAGGCCCTTCACCAGAATCTTCTGTAAAAACCAGTCAGGACATGAAGAAACAAGAAGTGTTTGATATTCTCATTGAAAACACGGACAGAAACCTCAAAGATATTTTTATAGTAGATGGAAATATTCACTCATTACATAAAAATTATCTTATATCTCCTGGAGGAAATGTTATATCAATAGATAATGGTATAGGCTTTACAGGAAAAAAAGAAAGGGGCTTTAGACTACAGGTGCATCTTTTTAGAGAAGCAATTTCTGAGTTTCGAGAACTTGATGAAAGTAAAACAATTATTGAAAACATGAGGAGTAGTCTAACAGTTGAGTTTGAAGAGGAAATTGCAGATTATCTAGGAAAAGAAGATACTGCACATTTAATAGATAGAATGAGGGGTATAGTAAGAATTTATGATTTACAATAATAGGCAGTAGAGTTCTTAACTGTACTAGTTACGACTTGCTTTGAACTTTGGTTAATCCTCAAAAATTCTCTATCCCATTAGTTATTATTTAGCTGGATATAGGACTAACGAATCACAAATTTTTTTTTGTTTCCACTGAATTTTGGTTCAAAAAGGGGTGTGAGCACTCTTGTAAGAAACAGTAAATGATCTTAAGGGGGTATTAAGTAACCCCTCAACTAATGTTTTTAGAAATCCTTACAAACTATTGAAAACAAAGGAGTTTTACACACATCAAACTCTAACCACCCCCCTCACCCATTCGTGGAGGTGGTTAGAGTTTGATGTGTGTTTATTATTTTTTTTAGTTTGGTCTAGGTCTGGGTTCAAGAGAGGAGGAGAGAGAGAAGGGGAATTTTGGGTACATACTTGATTAGAGAAGATGGTGATGATTTTTACAGGCTGAGAGTTTAGGGGAAGTGTGGGAGGTCTGAGATAGGTCATCAGTTTGGGGTATTTTTGTAGATTGGTTTTTAGCCTGTAAAAATCACTAGGGTTCAATTTCATTTTAGACTTTAAGATTCTTAAATCTGCTATTCATACATTAAGACGGGTCAGGGACAACTCTGATATTTTTTGCTTGCTTACCAGCCGGAACGAACTTGCAAGTCAAGGGCGACCTATAGGTCGTCGCCGTAGGCGAGCGAAGCCCCTTTACTTCAAGTGAGCGGAGGCTAAAAAAATATAAGAGAAAGAGAGGGTGTGTCTTTAGAAGGATAGGAAGAACCACCAGAATCAAAACAACATTCCACGAAAGGAGATAGTTAAACAAATACTTTTTCTCTAAAGGAGGATAAGCAAATGGAAAAACAATTAAGCTTTGAGCTGGAGAACTTATCTTCCGGAAAAAAGAAAGACACATCAGTGGAACAGCATCTTTCCGGTAAGAAAGAACAAAGGCCAAAAAGAAAAAATCAGAGAGAGCAGCTTGTCAGCAGGCTGTTGCCAAAGGTGGAGAAAGAGCTTAAACTGAAGTCTCCTGCTTTGGAAGATAATACTCAGGAAGTAGAAACTCCAGAGGAAAGTCTTTCAGATAAGGAAAAGCTCTTTGTCAATTTAATATCGGTAGAGGAACTGGCGGTTATCTTCAGGTTAGCTCCTCAAACTATCCGTAACTGGGTAGCACTTGGAAAAATCCCTTATGTCAAAATAGGACGAAGGCACTTTTTTCAAAAAAGGAGTGTACAGCAGTGGTTGAACCGAAAGGAGAAATCACAATGGCAATAATCAAAAGAAGATACCGCAGAAAAAAACAACAAAAACCAGTTACTTTTTATCGTGCCGAGGTTTATGTGGAAGGTGTTCGTGTATCAGCGAAAACTTTTTCTACAAGACGGGAAGCTGTTTTATGGCACGAGAAAGAAAAACATAAATTTACCCTTAGTCCCTCTTCTTTGAACGACCGAATGACGTTTGAAGAATGTTTTAAAAAGTTTTTGGAAGATACCAAACTTCGTATTTTAAAAATCAGTTATCAAAAATATGAAGTGCATTCCATTTACTTCTATAATAGTCCTTTGGCCAAGGTAAAAATGTCTGAGCTTAAAGGAGAAAAAGTTGTTGAATGGATTGATTGGTTAAAAAAGAAACCAACGGCTCAATTCCAAATGAGAAAGAGTTTTATTGAGGAGTTAAAAAGTTTAAGGGCTGTTTTAAACTGGTATAAAAATTTTCTTAATAAAGATTTTTTGGAAACGGGAGAGAAAACCGCTGAAATTATTTTTAAAGACAGTCATCTTTAAGACTATTTTTGGTTGTTTTGAATAATCACGCAAATTGTTTATTTGCGTAAAAAAAATCCAAGTATTTCCAAGGGTTTTAAAGACGAGTGGTGACCACGGCAGGAATCGAACCTGCGACCTAGAGTTTAGGAAACTCTTGCTCTATCCTACTGAGCTACGTGGCCCTTTTTATTTATTAAACTTTCAATTCAGACTGAACCACTTCTGCTAATTTTGAAAAAGCTAAACCCTCTTCAGAATCAGGGTAGCTTTCCAGAAAAGGAACACCACTTTCACAGCTCAACCCCACATCAGGATGAAAAGGAATAGAACTTAATTTTTTTATCTTATTGGCTTTTAAATATGTATCTAGTTGCCCTCTTGGAAATAAGCTAATAGGCGGGTCACCTGCCTTCGCTTTGAAGGAAGACATGTTTTCCACCACTCCCAAACAAGGTATTTTAAGATGGGCAAACATATTTAAAGCTTTCTTTGCATCCACTAAAGCAATATTCTGAGGGGTGCAGACCACTATCCCACCAGATACCGGAACTTTTTGCGCCAAAGTTAATACCACATCTCCGGTTCCTGGAGGTAAATCCACTACTAAATAATCTAATGCCCCCCAGTTCACTTCTTTTAAGAATTGATCTACAGCTTTAAATAACATAGGTCCCCGCCATATCACAGGTAAGTCTTCTTCCACCAAGAATCCCATACTCATTAGTTCAATGCCAAAACGCTTAAGAGGAATAACTTTTTTATTTTTAGGATTAATACCTGGTTTTTGATGTAAGCAGCCTATCATCCGCGGAAGAGAGGGGCCATAAAGGTCCGCATCTAAAAGACCGACTCGATTAGGGTACTTACTCAAAGCCATAGCCAGGTTCACAGCGACTGTGCTTTTACCTACACCCCCTTTGCCAGAACCAATAGCTATAATATGCTTTATGCCCTCAAGAGGGCTTTGTTGATCGAAAGGATTTTTACTTGAGCCAGTTTGTTTGTTCATATTAGATTATCTTGATTAATAATATATTAAAGAGCTTTATAAGAATAATAACATTTTATATAAAAGTGTAGTATTAAATATAAGTCTTATTTTTGTTTCAAAAATTAAAACTTCCAGTTAAGACCAGCTCCCCAACTAAAGTGATTATTGTAACTAGCGATCAAAGAAAAATTTTTGCTCATTATATAGCCGATACCGATAGACCACTCTTGTTCTTGTTCCCATACTTCTCTTTCCGGCAGATCATGTAAGATACCAAAATCCACTGTCCATTCCCAATCAGCAAAAAGCTCTATCCTAGGAAAAAGAAGCAACTCATATTCTAAAGCCACTTGGAGTCGTGCCTTATTATCTACATTAATATCCAATTCAAAAAACAAAGGTAATAAATATCGTAAGCCTATTTTGCCTACTATATCTATGTCTTCTATTTGTTCCAAAACCCTTTCAATAGAGTTTTCTATTTCTACCCCTCCGTAAACTCGAAAAAAATCACTTGTAAAGTATTCATAAGTTAATTCTGCTTCAAAATTGTTATGAAAATTATAATATTCATCTACCCAAGACAAAGTGCCCTCTAACATTATTTTGTTTTTTGTATTAGTTGTAACTACTTCTGCATCAAACCGGTTACTCATAAAATGGATTTCTCCCCATTTATACCAATGATTATCCATGTTCAAAGAAGCAGAGATAGGGTAACCAACCATACGAAGATCTCTTTTTTTTTCCTGCCTGAATACACGCGACATACCAGACTTCATGTGATACAAAACATGGCAGTGGAAAATCCAATCTCCCTCTTCATCAGGGTCAAATTCAATAGTCACTGTCTGCATAGGGGGCACATCCACTGTGTGCTTAAGAGGAGCGTACTCTCCTTGTTTATTTAGCACTCTAAAAAAGTGCCCATGTAGGTGCATCGGATGGTGCATCATTGTTGTGTTATGTAAATGAATACGAACTGTTTCCCCTTTTTTTATTTTAATTATATCCGCTTTGGAAAGCGTTTTCCCGTTCATGCTCCATACATATCTCCACATATTTCCCGTTAAATTAAAATGCAGTTCTTTAAGTGTGTTTGTTTTTGGAAAAGAAGTTTTTTGAACTGCCTTCAGATTATGATAACTGAGTATCTTATGTGAAGCATGCTTCTGATGATGGGCTTTTTTATTCTTTATAGAATGAACTGTGTATTGCCCCTGATCAGCTTGTTTATTTATTGTGTGATTTTTATGGGTGCCGTGGTCTATATATTCACTTTGAACAGAACGATTTATATGTTTATGGTGGTGTCCTTTATGTTTATTCTGATGAATATTATTTTTATGATTATTTGTATCGCTACCAGCAGGACCATTGTGCCTATTTTTGCGAATGTGACCAGGAGGAGACCCTGTACTGTCTTCAATTTCCTTCTGCTTGTCTTTATGATTATCTGGCATACTATGATGAGCATGGTCACTTCCATGCATTTTCGCCATTTTCCTCATTTCTTGAATAGGGTCAGGTTTAAGGATAACAGGTGCTTTTAGTAATTCCCCTCTCCCTAAAATTACAGAAGCCATTCCCGATCCATCCTGAGCTGTTGCTGTAATTTCAACAGCCTGTTTTTTTGGTATAGTAATAAGCATGTCATAGGTTTCCGCAATGGCATTCAATATTTGTTTTACAGGAACAGGTTTTACATTTATTCCATCTGCTGAAATCAATAAAGGGGCATCCCCCCCAAAACTAAGCCAGAAATAAGTGGAAGCTGCTGCATTGATGATGCGTACCCTGATTTTTTCTCCCTCTTTAAATTGAGGATAACTTTGTGTCTTTTCTCCATTTACAAGAAAAGTGTTGTAATACACATCGGATATATCCATCCCTGGCATTTTCATCCACCACATAGCCAGTTGAGCCGCCAGAGCGTTCTCTCTAATGACTTCACTAAGACTGAGAGCAGAACCTTTTTTTATAGCATACCATTCACTCCCTCTTTTTAAGGTGCGCAAAACCTCATTGGGATTTTCATCTGTCCAATCTGACAACACTAAAACAAGGTCATGATGATATTTATGTGTTTTCTTTTTTGGTTCCACGACAATAGCTCCATAGAGACCTCTTTGTTCTTGTAAGTTAGTATGAGAATGATACCAATAGGTGCCGGATTGTATAAGAGGGAATTTAAACTTATGTGTTTTTCCCGGTTCAATAGGGGGAGTGGTTAAATAAGACACTCCATCTTGAAAGTTAGGTAGTAAAATACCATGCCAATGCACAGAGGTTTCCACATCCATTTTATTGGTGACATAGATAATCGCTTTTTTTCCTTCTTTAAAATAAAGCGTAGGAGCTGGTAAAGATCCATTTATTACCATAGCTTTCCTGTCCCTACCTGTAAAATTAACTGTCTTATAATCTATAGTTAAATGATAGGTTATAGTGTCTGACTCTTTCATACCTATCCGTTTTGAACTTCCCATCTGTCTCTTTTTTTCTTCTAAGGGAATGGAGAGGCTCTCTGAGGACGCTATTTCTATACCGGTATTTTGTTTTTTTTGTTTAATAGAAGAAGACTGATGTTTATGATTTATACTGATCTTGTTTGATCCCTGCAACCCTGCCCTCGCTAAAGAGGGGGGCGAAGACATATTTTGCAGTTTCTGTAAGCTTTTTCCTAAAGATGAACGGAGTTCGGAGTTCGCAAATTCCTGACCTGTTCGGTATAAAGAAGATTCTCTTTTTTTTTCCAAAAAAGCAACCTCAACAGCTTCTCCTGTTCTTAAAAAAAAGGATATAATAATAATAAGTTTAAAAAACATATTTCTGTATTCTATATAACTCCCCATATCGTGTCCAGAGAGAGGAGGAAATCATATTAAAGCCTGGAAAACAAGCTCTTTTACTTAAAACCCCATATCTAGTCAGAAGGGCGGGGTCATATTAAAGTTTTAACTAAATTGTTTTTCCTGCATCCACTCCTCGTTTAAAAACTTACTCATGTAGTTTCTAATCCCATCAGGGAGAATGGCGACACAAGTTTGACCTTTTTTGAGGCGAGAGGCGACCTTAAGAAGAGCCGTTATCACAGACCCACTGGAACCACCAGCTAAAATACCTTCTTCCCTAATCAACTTTTTTACATTATAAAAAGCTTCCTTATCAGTGGTTTTTACCCACTCTGTTACTCGGGAACGATCCAGTACTTCAGGAACAAAATCATAGCCAATACCTTCCACTTCGTAAGGATAAACCGGGCCTTCCCCAGCTAAAATAGAACCTACTGGATCCACCCCTATTATTTCACACTTAGGACATACTTTTTTTATTTTTTTGGAAAGACCAGTTAAAGTACCTCCTGTTCCCGCCCCTGCCACTATCATATCCACTTGTTGATTCAAATCAGCTAAAATCTCCACGGCGGTCCCTTCATAGTGTGCTGATACATTATGAGGATTAGCGTATTGATCCAATATAAAAGCTCTGGGCAATTCTTTTACCAGGCGACGGGCTAAACTGATGTGACTATCTTTATGATCCCATGCGACATCTGTCGGAGTACGACGAATTTCCGCCCCTAAGGCTTTAAGAGTAACTTCCTTTTCTTGGCTCATCTTTTCTGGCATAATAATAATAGTCTTATATCCTAAGACAGTCCCGGCTAAAGCTATACCTACGCCAGTATTGCCACTGGTAGGCTCTATTAAAGTATCCCCTTTTTGAATCAGACCTTCTTTTTCCGCCTTACAGATCATATTGTAGGCAATACGATCTTTGACAGATCCCCCTGGATTAAAAAACTCGCATTTAACATAGACAGAGCAATCCAAGTGAGCGCTGATTTTATTAAGACGCACAAGGGGTGTTTTACCTATAGTTTCCAAAATATTATTATAAGGCATATTAAAAGCATCTAACCTTGATTGATCCGGCTATTCAAGGTTTTTTCATTTCCTATCTATAAATTAAATCTTATTTAGTCGGTTCTGAAAAAGTCCTAATAATTTGATTTTATTTATATTTTTGTTATTCTAAAGGGGTAATAATATAGCAAGAAAACACTTCTTTTATTCAAAATTTTGAATAAGAAAACTTTTTCAGAACCGACTATTG
Organism: Bdellovibrionales bacterium; assembly: GCA_028819305.1. Taxonomy (GTDB): domain Bacteria; phylum Bdellovibrionota; class Bdellovibrionia; order Bdellovibrionales; family UBA1609; genus JANQSP01. The sequence goes on along the minus strand of JAPPLY010000080.1, from coordinate 7,699 downwards.
AAAGCGTCGCAAAATTTATCGGTTGATTTTCAAATGTACTCAATTTACCTTTTTTTTGGTTTTCCAGAGTAAAGTTTGCTAGCTTTATTTATTATGACTTGCAGTTTAAAAGATCTACCCGAAAAAGTACAAGCTCGTGTCATTGATTTGCAAGGAGAACTTTTCACTACTCAGCACCTTATGGATATGGGTATTAGAAATAACACTGTTATTAAAGTTATTAGAAAATTGTTCTTTGGCAGCAATTACATTATTGAAATAGGCAATGAACATCTGGTGCTAAGGAAACATGTAGCTCAATGTCTAAAAGTGACTACCTTATTTTAATCGGCCCCCCTAATAGCGGGAAAACCACTCTTTTTAATTGGATTACAGGATATAAAAAGCAAACAGTTAATTATCCCGGATCTACGGTAGATCTCTCTTTTGGCCTTGTCCGTCAAAAAAAGGCTATTTCTTCATGGACATTAGTGGATACTCCCGGAGTTTATAGTTTATCTTCTCCATCTTCAGAAGGAGAAGTAACAAAAAATATTCTAAAAGAGGCTATTAAAAATAAAAACTTAAGAGGTATTGTTTTAGTTTTAGATGCCACCCGTTTAAAACGACAAATGGTTTTTGCCTTTCAGTTAAAAGAGTTGGGATTACCTGTTATTTTAGCCTTAAGTATGTACGATATTCAAAAACAGGAATCTCCGTTTGATCTTTCCACTCTCTCAAAACAATTAGGTATCCCTGTTTGTCCTATAGAAGGTTTATTGGGAGGAGGTGTTTTTCAACTTCTGGATGCCGCCTCTATTCATTTTAAAGACAGACCGATGTTCCCCGCTTCCGCGAGGACAAGGTTTGAAAACTCTGGATTTAAAGAATTGGCTGCCAAGAGAAAAAAACCAAAAAGCACGAAAAAGCTTGCCCCCATGAAAACGGGGATAACCTCCTATGGGCATAAAATTTCTTCTCTACCTTCAGATATCCTGTTTTCTACATGGTCGAAAAAAAAACAAGAAGAGTATCTTAAAAAAGCAAAAAAAATAGTGGATAAAGTCTCTATTCAAAAAGCAACAGACAAAATAGGAAAAAGAACTAGAAAAGTGGATTCCTGGCTTTTGCATCCCGTGTTCGGATTTGTCTTTTTATCTTTAATTTTGTTTACTTTTTTTTCTGGTATTTTTTGGATAGCTCAGCCGTTCATGCACTTTATAGATAGTAGTTTTAGTTGGGGTGCGGATAAAATTTTAAATTTGGGGGAAAACCGTTTTATATGGAACTTTATAGCTAATGGAGTATTAACAGGCTTTGGTGCTTTTTTGGTATTTGTTCCTCAGGTGTTTATTTTGTTTTTAGGTCTTTATTTACTGGAGGATAGTGGTTATTTGTCTCGTGCTGTTACTCTAGTGGATGGCCCCTTTTCTCGTATTGGATTAAGTGGAAAGTCCTTGTTTCCTTTTTTGTCTGCTTTTGCCTGTGCCATTCCTGCCACCTTATCTGCTCGTTCTATTTCTTCAAAAAGGGAAAGATGGATTACTATTTTTGTCTTGCCTTTTATGACTTGTTCTGCCCGTTTGCCAGTATATGCTCTTTTATTGGGATTCCTGTTTTATGAATCCTCTGCATGGAAACCCGGGTTAATAATGTCTCTTATTTATTTACTTTCTTTATTACTAGGCATTTTAGCCTCTGGAATTTTAAATATTTTTTTAAAATCAGATAAAAGCTCTTCTTTTCTTATGGAATTGCCCTTATACCGGCGTCCTGTACTATTCAGTGTCTTTCTTTCCTCCTGGTCACGAACGAAGCATTTTATTCGCAAAGCGGGGCCAGTGATTTTTACTTTTACTTTGATTATGTGGATCACCACTCATTTTCCCCGTTATCCTGATTTAAGGCCGGAAGAGCAAATTCAAAAAAGTTATGCCGGTCAATTCGGGCAAATGATTGAGCCGGTTTTTAAACATATAGGAGGGGATTGGAGAGTGGGTGTAAGTTTGCTTTCCGCTTTTGTAGCTAGAGAAGTGTTTGTTCCTGTTTTAGCTGTGACTCTAAAAAATACGGAATTTGAGGAATCCACTGGTAAGGCTTTTCAGTCTCCTTTGACGGAGACAATGCAAAAAGCGCGGTTAGCGGATGGAAGACCTTTATTTTCCACGGCCAGCATTCTGGCTTTACTGGTGTTTTTTATGCTTTCTCTACAATGCCTCTCCACTACGGGGATAGCTTATAAAGAAACAGGCTCCTGGCGGTTTGCCGCTTTTCAGCTTATAAGTTTTAATGTGCTGGCTTATATGGGCGCTGTTTTAAGCTATATTTTGCTCTCTTGATTTTTATTTATAGAATCTCAGTTTTTTATACTTGTCTTATTTGAAAATCCATGTTTTTACATATTTTTTATTAAAGAAATGCTGCTTTTTCGACGATAAGTAAATTTCTAGGTTCAAGATAACTTAAGTTGACTTAAAAGTGAGTTAACTTATTTCTAAGTAATAAAGGAGAAAAAATGAATATAATTAAATTATCTACTGTTCTTTCATTTATTTTTATTCATCCAGTTTTATTTGCTAAAGGGAATGCAGAACTGGGAAAACAAAAGTCTGTTACTTGTATCGCCTGTCATGGAGCTAATGGTATTAGTAATAACCCTATATGGCCTAATCTAGCCGGTCAAAAAGCACAATATCTTATCAAACAGATGAAGGATTTTCGGTCAGGAGCCAGGAAAGAAGCTTCTATGTCCCCTATGGCTAAACCCTTAACCGATGCGGATATTGAAAACCTGGCTGCCTACTACAGCAGTTTAAAATGTAAGTAATGGTATCCAGAATGTAAAAAAATAGTATAAAAAGAACTAGAGTGTAGAGGGACTGTAAAGTTTATTTCCCCATCGGTCTTACACATAAAAAATGAGCTAATATAGAGTGTTTTATTTCTTTTACTATCAGGCCAGTATTGGTAACTTCAAGAACCATTTTCTCATTGCTTTTCAGATAAGCCTGTCACTTTTAAAATAAAAAGAACGATTTAATTCATATAAATAGGTTTTCTGATTGCTCCCTTTTTCAAAGGTTGCTCTACTTTTTGATCTAACATTTCCATCATAAACTGATCTGTGCAGTAAAAACGACATCCAGAATAGACAGCAAAAGGAATAACATGATCGGCATTTAAGTTCATAGAATGAACCTCTGGATGGCCACTGATAGCCACTTGAACACTAATATTTCCTTTATGGCATTTTAAGAAATAACACTTCTCGATTCGCACTTTCATCATACTTAGTAAATCACTGATAAAACGAAAAGGCTCTTCTCTGTGCATACTTTGATGAACAGCAATTTGCCCTTGGAAGCGGGATAGAGAAACTGCAAACCTCTTTGACCCTTCCTTTTCTTTAAATACCATTAAACAAAGATTAGGAATCATCCCCCCTACTAAACCATGAGGAATCACCTCTACCCATTTTATTTCCCTCACCTGTTTATCTGATCTGCCTTTCAATTCTTTTTCTGCTTTTTTTATAACTGGTGAAGTGCGGCCTGATACTTTCAACTCTATTTCTTTCATACTTTTTTATCCTCTCTTTTTATTATACTACTAAAATAATCAACCAAATACAAAACTAATACACAAAATGACCATTTTCATTATAAAACCTTAATCTACATCAAATAAGTTAAAAATTCCCGTTCCTCGCTTCTGCGGGGATCAAATAAAATTAATTAAAACAATAGTTCTCCATATAATACCTGGGGATAAGTTTTGTTAATTTTTACGGAAACAATTTTCCCCTTTAAATGAGCAGAACCCTGAAAATGAACTAATTTATTTTGACAGGATCTCCCGCTCAGGTAACCTACTTTACCATCTTTTTTTTCTACAAGCACCTCTAAAACTTGATTTTTATACTTCTGTGACCGAGAAAAAGCAAATTGATTATGTTTTTGATTCAAACGGGCTAAACGATGGGATTTCTCCTTCTCTGAAACGGGATTATCAAACCGCGCGGCTTTTGTAAAAGGTCGAGGAGAGTATTTAAAAGAATAAATCATTTCAAAAGGCACTTTATCCAATAAACTTAAAGTATCTTGAAAATCCTCCTCCGTCTCTCCTGGAAAACCTACAATAAGATCGGTAGATAACACAGCCCCGGGCATTTTATCTAAAATCATATCCGCTTTTTCAATATACTCTTCTCTTGTGTAGCCTCGGTTCATTTGCTCTAAAATTCGGGAATTACCGGATTGAGCCGGAAGATGGATAGCAGACATGATCTTATCTCTTCTAGACTGTATAATTTCCATTAATTCTTCATTAAAATCTTTGGGATGAGGGGAAGTAAAACGAATCCTTTTTATATCTGTCTTTTCACATAAAGCTAATAATAAACAGGCAAAAGTAGCTCCACAATCAGAACGATAAGAGTTCACATTTTGTCCTAGAAGAGTGACTTCTTTTACTCCTCGTTTCACAAGATTTTGAACATCCTCACATACATGATTTAAAGGCCGGCTTCTCTCTCTCCCACGGGTAAAAGGCACTACACAAAAAGTGCAAAAATTATCACAACCTTTTGTAATATTAACAAAAGCAGACACTTGCGTATCCCTTATAAGAGTTTGTACATGATAAGGTTGAGAATGGGTAAATCGCGCTTCCACTATATTATTTTCCCCATGCTCTAAACGAGAAACAATATGAGGTAGATCATCAATAGCATCAGGACCAAAAACAAAATCTAAAAGTGGTATATCCTTCAGAAGCTTTTTTTTCTCTTGTTGTGCGACACAACCCGCCACTCCAATTTTTAATTGAGGATTTTTTTTCTTTAGTGGACAGTAACGACCTACCTCCGATCGCACTTTATGCACCGGTTTTTCACGAACAGAACAAGAATTAATAATAATTAATTGCGCTTGATCGGGGCTGACAGCCGGAGCGTAATTTATCATCTCCAACAGAGAGTACATTCTCTCTGTATCATTCACATTCATTTGACATCCATAATTAGAGATATAGACATTTTTTTGAGGAATGAAATAAGAACCTACTTTATTCGATTTTTCTTTAGAACAAGAAAGCCCTGTTATTTTATGATTTAAACGATCCATAGTCATCCTATATGTGACTTATACCGAATCGGTATAAAAATGCCTGTTCTTCGCGAAAGCGGGTATCAAACAAAGTCAATATATATCGAGCCAGAAGGGTATAATGAATTTGTAAAAGCAAGGCCAAAGAAAGTCAAGAAAGAGAATAATAATATACCCACCTATACCGAATCAGTATAAAGTTCCTGTTTTCATAGCGCTCTATTTGCAAAATGCGTTCACCCTTTGAAGTAAGCTTACAGAAACCACAAAACCTGGCTCCCACAAAGCTTGTTCCTGAGAAAGCAGGAAACTCCTAGCAGAAACGGAGATCAAATCAGATTGTATAAATCATAGAATTAAAAGTCCACATCCCCTTCTACATTTACCACATCTTCTTCCTTTCCTGTGGAAAAACTCATCTCCTTAGCTGCCGTTTCAAAAGTTTTTTCATTTTTAAAATCACGAATAATAAAATATAAAGCGCCTTCACCAAAGGATTTTATTAGCTCATTAATAGTGTAAAACAAATATTTCTCTTCCAATAGTCTCTTTCTCGTCTGAAGGTATTTCCACAAAGCTAGATAATGATAGCGACAATAGATATCTGTAACAGCCGGTTGGTCACATTTTTCGTCATGACAGTATAATCTGCCTTCCGTATCCCTAATTAATACTTTTTCTTGTGCTTTCTTATTTAAAATTTCCAACTCTTTTTTTAATTCCAATACTTTGCGTTTCTCTGCACTTTCTAATGTTTTACCTGCTGTTTTGACCTCTTTCTTTTTTTTTGTAATGTGTTTTTTTGCTTTTTCCAGTGTGATATTTTTTTTTCTTTTACTTTTTGTTGTTTTTAAAGGGGATTTTTTACTTAACTGAAGAGCTGTTTTTTTCTTTCTCGTTGACTTTACAATAGAGGAAGTGCCTTCTTTCTTATTCAGACGAGAAGATTTTTTTTCCGATTGGGATTTTTTAGGTGCTTTAGATAATTTAGTAGTTTTAACGGCCTTTTTTAAGCTTTTAACCAGCTTATTTTTTTTTACCGACTTCTTTACAGAGGACCCTTTTTTTTGGGTTTTTAAGAGCTTTTTTTTCTTTTTTATTCCCATAATCTATAAAAAGTAGAAAGTTTTTCTATTTGCGGTCAAGTGCTTTTTTCAAATTCAGTTGATACTTTGATAAACCCGGATGGACCCGGCATGGCTTTTAAGAGACACACTTCCTTTTTTCTTAGTACCTCTTAATTGACCTTTTGAGCGATCTATACCTCCCGTTTTAATACGATTAAAATAAAGAGGCGTAAAAATCCGACCTTCCCAGGTTTCTGCTGTAACCCATGCTCTTGAGTAGGGAAAATCCAAGTGAATCCTACCTGTTTGTGTTTCAATATCCACTTCATTAGCCCGGATGACACCTCTCACCTCACCTTCTTTAGAGTACCCAAAAACAGAACCCACTAAGGGCTTTAGATACACACCTCCTTTTTCTTGTCGAAAATCCAAACGGCCTGTAAAGTGCTTTAACACTAAAGGGGCTTTAAAAGACTGTACAAATAAACGGCCATTTGATTTATTCACTTCTAAATGACCTTTAAAACTGCTTATATTCATCTGCCCCTTACACGATCGTAAACGGATGCGAGAGTCTTCAGATTGAATCATTAGCTCCCCTGAATGAGATTGAACCCCTATATCCCCTGAGCTTTGAAAAATATGTAAAGAACCGGCCGTATTTTTTATATTTATAGATCCTTTGCCTAACACAAACAAAGCCAGATCTGTTTTCCAAAACTGATTTATCTGCACTGTACCTTCAAAAATACCTATTTTAACCGGAAGCCGTGTAGCCCATACAGTCATTACTGGTTTTTTTTTTAATCCTTCCTTATATTTTTCCGATCTGGGAAAGTCTTTCTCAGAGACAATAAGAGTAGAGTCCTCTTCCTCTATTGATAAAGTTTTATGATATTGCACTTTAATTTCTTTCTTTTTCCCTTTCATCTTCAACAAACGAATATGAACCTGATGAACTTGTATCCTGATATTTTTTATGTCAGAGGACAGGGTGTGCCTACGAGTAATAAGAGCCTGTTTTCCCGCTGAGCTATAAAAACATATAGTAGAGAGTAAACTGAATAATAAAGCTATTTTTATCCCAAAAATATAATAGCCACTTTTATCTTTTTTCAAATAAATTGTCTTTTTCATTTAAGTTTCTTCTTTTTTCCAACCATTTAAGTCCCCCTAATCTGTCAAAAACCAACTATAACGAACAGGTCAGAAATTAGCAAACTTCAAATTAACCTCCGTTCCACGAAAACAGGGTTTTTTACTTATCTCTTTTTTAATCTCTAAATATTCAGAAATCCATTTTTTATCTCTCAAGAGAGGTTTTAAACCTACCTTTTCCCCTCTCCTCATCTTGATATATATATAATCACTATGAAAAAAATAAGGAAATTCAAAACTTCTTGAAGCTCAAACAAAACAGACCAATCCAGATTGAAGTCTCTAGGTGCACAGTTGGAAGGTTTTAAAAACTTAAAGAAAAAACTCAAAAAAGCAGCCCATTTTTGTATTCACCGTATAAAATATATCTATAGTTTTGTCTCATAATAA
>JAPPLY010000012.1 GCA_028819305.1 Bdellovibrionales bacterium | reverse complement strand
CCTTGGACCCTCAACCGGCAAACTGTTTTCCTGAAGGACACATTTACTAATAAATCATTCTCCTCTTATTTTCATTTAAAGGCCAGTTCTTAACCTTACACCCTGGCTCCTCTATTTTATCTTTCCTATTTTTGTTCATTCGCAGAGGGTTCCAAGGTGGTACAACCTTGTCTCTCTTCATCAGATGTGACTTTATTTAACTTACCCTCTGAATCTATTTTATATACACCTAATAAACATTTATCCCCCGCTCCCGTAGCGGCAGCGCCTGTACATACCTCATCATAGCCCAATGAAAAGTAACTAGTTTTTATTTTAACCCTCAACTGAGGTACATGAGACTCATGCACTTTTACACATTGGTCCTTTTCCATAAACAGTTCTGTTTCTTCAACACCTCCGCCACTTTTCACTAGGTGAACACTTACAGTATGTAAGTCAGTATCTTTAGGGAAGATAAGCATAAAGTAATCTATCTGTTTGCATTGTGAATGACCGGCATCCCATACATATTCTCCAGACTTGGCTTTACAAGCTTCCGCTGTATTAGCTGCCGACGGATCCGCTTCTTTGCTCTTTTCCTTACAGGTGTTATCTGATCCATCCCAATACCAAGCATCTCCTTTAGCCTCACATATTCGCTTCTCATTTTTGCCACAGCCACTTACCAAAGTAAGGCACATAAAAGCTAAACCCATCATTATTACTGATTTTTTCATTTTACTTCTCCTTTTGTTTTTTAGTTTGTTCCTAAAAAAGTTACTTTTTTCCATCTAAATTTATCAACTTCCTGTTTTAAGTTTATATCAAAATTTTTCTGGATTCCCGCCTGCACGGGAATGACAAAAAATTACCAAATACGGCAGAGCAACTCTCCGCCTACATTTTTTTTCTTCGCTTCCTCTCCACTTAAAATACCTTCGTTGGTGCTCAAGACTAATAAACCATAGTTAGAAAGCACAATCGGAATACGACTGGCCTTCACATATTGACGACAGGATGGTTTACTCAACCTCTCAATATGAGTAATCGCCGACTGTCCCTTTTCATTGTACTTTAAGTAAATTCTCATAATTCCCTGCTTACCATCGTCCACCACTGTGTAATTCTTAATATACCCATACGCCTTTAATTGCCCAGCAATCCCCTCCTGAATTTGAGAAGAAGGAATATCCACCTTAAGATGCTGAGCCATAACAGCATTTCTGATTCTCGTGCAAAACTGACTAATTGTATCCATATTTTTATTTAGGGCCGGTTCTTAACCTTACACCCTGGCTCCTAATTGTTTACTTTGTAAAACGGCCATACCGCTTTTCATTTATAGTATGCTCCTTCAGGAACACAGATTTGCCTTTTTCGGGACGGCCATTGATTTTCTTAGGTAGAAAGCCAATGACCTTGGACCCTCAACCGGCAAACTGTTTTCCTGAAGGACACATTTACTAATAAATCATTCTCCTCTTATTTTCATTTAAAGGCCAGTTCTTAACCTTACACCCTGGCTCCTGTTTTACTATTTAGCTTATAACTATATAAAAGTCACTTCCTAAAAGGCAGGCCCAAAGCCTCCAATAAACTCTTGGCCGGCTCATCTGCATTAGCCGAAGTACAAATAGTGATATTCATACCTCGAATGGCATCCACTTTATCATAATCCACTTCCGGAAAAATAATCTGCTCCTTAATACCCATACTGTAATTTCCACGCCCATCGAAACTTTTTGGAGATAAACCCCGAAAGTCCCGCACCTGAGGAAGCGAAAAATGAATGAGCCTTTCTAAAAAAGTCCACATCTTCTCCCGCCTTAATGTCACACAAGAACCTAAAGGCATCCCTTTTTTGATTTTAAAATTAGAGACGGCTTTTTTAGCCTTGGTAATGATCGCCTTTTGACCAGCAATAAGAGACAAATCTTGAGAAACATTATTTAAAATTTTAGCATTCTTCACAGCCTGGGACACACACATACCCAACACCACCTTTTCCACACGAGGAACCTGCATAATATTTTTAAGCGCCAGTTTCTTTTTTAACTCCGGCCTTATTTTCCTCACATATTGTTTTCTTAAATCACTCATCATAACACCTCTGGAGCCATAGAAATAATCTTCACAAAACTTTTGGTCCTTAACTCTCTAGCCACCGGCCCGAAAATACGAGTTCCAATAGGTTCCTTATTGTTATTAATCAACACAGCGGAATTTTCATCAAAACGAATGGAGGTGCCATCCCCTCTTTGGATTTTATGAACCATGCGAACAATCACCGCCCTCGCTTTATCCCCCTTTTTCACTTTGGAATTAGGTAAAGCATTTTTAACAGACACCACAATAATATCTCCTATACCGGCAGTGCGTCTGCGAGATCCGCCCAACACTTTAATACACTGAACTTCACGAGCACCAGAGTTATCAGCCACATTTAACCGAGATTGCATTTGAATCATTATTCGCTTTTCCTTTTTTTAAGCTATGTCGCGGCCCCGTTAACCTTGTCATTCTCGCGAAAGCGGGAATCCAGACTTGTCTTCAATTCTCAAGTTGTTCTATTTCGTCTTTTAATCTTTCGATAGAATAATTCTTATATTTTTTAAAAATCTCTTGATTTAATTGACTTAGATTAGGCAAGCCTTCCCCCGTGTCAAGAAAATGAATATTTTGCAGTTTCATTTTTATACTGTCCAAAGAGCAAGTAAAACTTTCATCTGTGCTTTTCAGCTTCTCACACAACTCATCTTCATGTTCACCATTCTCTTTCACTTTTTTATAAATAAGCAAAACTTTTAACTCATGCAACTTAGTCCATTTCATTTTTCCTCGTTTAATTGAAGTTTCTTCTTGATCTGTAGATTCCATTATTTCCAATAACTTCCATCTTTTCGTTTTACTTAAGGGACGAGTTTCATAAATTTTAACAACATCCCCTTTTTTTGCCTGATTTTCTTCGTCATGCGCTTTAAAAACCGATTTTTTGCGAATATATTTTTTATACTTAGGATGCTTCATCAAACGATAAATAAGCACAGAAATAGTTTTATCCCCTTTATCAGAAACCACCTGCCCTTTTACTATATTACGCCGGCCTCTTTGGTCTTTTACTGTATTTTGTTCCATTTTTTCCTGCTTCCTTTTTTTGTTCATTTAATATGATATATTGTTTTTTAATTTACCTTTTCCTTTTAAATCAACCTCAATCAACCACCGCTTTTTCTTCTGAAAAAACTGCGCTTTCCGCCGTCTTTCACTGTGCTGGAAGGTTTCTGACTAGAACCAAAAAAACCAAACCATTTTTTTGTTTTTTGCTGACTTTGTACCTGTTTCTCCATAATGGATTGTTTTTCCTGTTTCTGTTCTTTAGCATCCTCTTTTTTCACCACTTTCTTTTTTACTGAAGTGACTTTTGTTTTTGACTTAGAAGCTTCTTCAGAAGAAGCCACCTTTTTTATTTTTTCCTGCTTTTTACTTACTGCTTTTAGTTTCGCTTTCTTTGCCTCTTTAGACCCTGATTTTACCTCATCCTTCTTTTTATCAGACTTACGAGATACAAAAGCAGACTCCGGAAGAGCAGACAAAGCTGTCTCCAAACGAGCAATATCCCTTCTGACATCCCTCAACTCCATCATATTAGAAAGCCTTTGCATCTTGTGCTTCATTTTAGCCGTAAACAAAGCCTGACGGCTTTGCTCTAAACGCTTTCGCAACTCTGAGACTTGCAAATTATGTATTTCCGAGTATTTCATATCTTTACCTTTTTGTTACAACTGTACTAACAATTTAAGCTATAACACTCCACTGATTATTTCACCTAAATAAGGCAGTTACTCCCTTCAGGGGAGAGTAGGATTCAAAAGGTTCAAACATGCGTTTTGCCACAGAGCGACTATTAGCCGCTCTGTGCTCAAAGCCGAACTCACTTTTGAATCCTACTCTCCCCTGAAGGTACACCACCATTAACAATGAACCAAAAATCCAACAAACACAACTTGGTATAATTGTACCTCTTCAGGAAAACAGTTTGCCGGTTGAGGGTCCAAGGTCATTGGCTTTCTACCTAAGAAAATCAATGGCCATCCCGAAAAAGGCAAATCTGTGTTCCTGAATGACACACTAATTCCATAAAAATCTCTTTACATCCTTGATACAAATTTTGTTTTAAAAGGCAGTTTATAAGAGGCCAAGCGAAAAGCTGCCTGCGCCTGTTCCCTTGTCACTCCCTCAATTTCAAATAAAATACGACCCGGCTTGATTAAAGCCACCCAAAACTCCAAATTCCCTTTTCCCGATCCCATTCGCACGCCAATAGGCTTCTGGCTGATGGGTTTATCAGGAAATACACGAATCCAAACCTTTCCACTTCTTTTAACGGAACGGGAAATAGCAATACGGCTGGCCTCAATTTGACGATCTGTCATACGACCCGCCGATATACTCATTAAACCAAAATCACCAAAAGAAAGTTCCGTACCCCTTTTAGCCTGACCTCTTAAACGGCCCCGATGGATTTTCCTCCATTTTATTTTTTTTGGACTGAGCATTTTTTACCTCTTATATTTTTCTAAGATGGATTGTTCACTCCAGATACTTTTCTTAAAACATCTCCATAATACATCCACACTTTTACACCAATAAGACCATAAGTAGTTAAAGCCTCCGCAAAACCATAATCAATATTCGCCCTCAAAGTATGCAAAGGGATGCTTTTCTCATTATACCACTCGGACCGAGCGATCTCCGCTCCATCTAAACGACCTGAAACACGAACCTTTACTCCTTTCACTCCCTGCCGAACAGCCGCTGCAACCGCTTTTTTTAAAGCTCTCCTCCAGGACACCCTTTTTTGCAATTGCAAAGCAATATTCTCTGCCACAAGTTGAGCATCCAAATCCGCTTTTCTCACCTCTTGAATACTGACAGACACCTTGTGTTTTGTCTGTTTTTGAATATCCGCCGCCAAGGAGTCAATCCCCACCCCTTTTTTACCAATAACAAAACCCGGACGAGCCGTAAAAACAATCAACTTAATTTGCTCCCCTGTTCTTTCCACTTCCACTTTGGAGACACCGGCGTTTTTCAGTCTTTTTTTCACATATTTGCGAAGATGGTAATCTTCATGAATATTATCAGCAAACTTCTGACCGGAAGCATACCATCGGGAGTCCCAATTCCTAATCACTCCCACTCTTAAACCAACAGGACTAATCTTCTGACCCATTTTTTTACCTTTCACCTCACCCGCAAAGCGGGACATTATTTTGTAATTTTTTTCTCCATTACCAAGTTATTTATTATTCAAGCTACTTATCTCTCATCTAATACAATATGAATGTGGCTTTGTTTTTTCTTTCTATGGGAAGCCTGACCGCGAGCAGCCGGACGATACCTCCTTAAATGGGGCCCCTGATTAACATAAATAGTTTTAACATAAAGATTATCCACATCAATAACCTTTTTGGCTTCCGCATTGGCTACAGCCGACTGAATAAGCGCTCTAATTAAATCCGCCGACTTCTTCTTTGAAAAAGACAAAAGACCGATAGCCTCGTTCACATTTTTTCCGCGCACCAGGTCTGCCACCAGACGCGCCCGCTGCGCTCCCACACGAGTATATTTTAAAGACGCTTTTAATTCCATATTTTTAATTAGGGCAGATTTTCAATCTTAATACCCATCTCCTTTTAATAATTCTGGGTTCCCGCTTTTAAGGGACAGAAAGTCATCAAAATGACTTTCCGTTTAAAGAGGGGAGTGACCATTTTTATAATGGTCCATCCGCACTTATAATACGCTCAAAACATCCCAGCTCTCTTAATTCCTCTACCGTTCTAGTCACTTTACGTAAATAAGAACCAAATCTGGCATCGACATGCGCTTTATAAATACCTTTAACAGTGGGACATGGATTACGATTACTTCCTCGCATTCTCCCACACACAACTATCTTCTTATCTTTTAGACCCTCCCCATAAGCCTCATCATTCTTATATGAGTTCACAAAAAAGGGTCTATACCCATCAACGGTTTTCTTATCCATTACCCAACAACGATTGTGGCCTGTCAAAATAATACCTCTATTAGCATCCGATCTGTTCCCATACCTTCCTATTCCAGGAGGATCAATCTCCAACCAACGCCACCTATCACTAATAATAATAATGTGAGGGGCGACACATTCCAATGGGGATGCCTTTTTCACTACCGGTTTTGCGGGATCTTTACAATCCACAGCCAAATCCTTAAAACACTTTTTATACTCTTCACCTGGGTCTGTTGGCTGAATCGCATGCCAAAACCAACCTTCCCCTTTTGCTTCACATTTCTCCTTATTACTCAAATTCGGGGCAGGAGGAGCTTTACATTCTTTTTTTACTACATCCCATAACCAACCTTCCCCTTTTACCGTACAATCTTCCTCGGTTTTAGGGGCTACGATACATTCTTTCTTCATCATATCCCACAACCAACCTTCCCCTTTTACCGTACAATCTTCCTCGGTTTTAGGGGCTACGATACATTCTTTCTTCATCATATCCCACAACCAACCGGAACTTTTTTTCTCACATTCCTCTTGTCTCGCTTTCTCCTCCGCAGAAAGACCCACTGCCGGACCCTCCTCCTCCTTCTCACAACCGGATAACACCAAAAAACAGCACATACACCCATAGGGTATTATTTTTCTGTAACTTTTCGGTTCTTTCCTCTTGGCAGCCAAACCTTTCCCCCCGGAATTTTCAAATTTATTTCTTCTGCATCTGTGATTTCTTTCCTCCGGCATGAGCGTTAAATACCCTTGTCGGAGCAAACTCTCCAAACTTTTGCCCGATCATATTCTCCGATATATAAACAGGAACAAACTTTTTGCCGTTATGAACAGCAAAAGTTAATCCCACCGCATCCGGTGTGATAACAGACCTTCTGGACCAAGTCTTAATCACCTTTTTATCACCGCTTTTTTGCGCCCTAGTGATTTTTTCCACCAGGTGATAATCTAAAAAAGGCCCTTTTTTTACCGATCTTCCCATATTTTTATTTAGGGCAGGTTCTTAACCTTCTACCTAACTCCTTCTTATTTTTATTTAGGGCTGGCACTTTACCACTATACCCTATTCCTTTGCAAATTCCGTATTTCCGAATATTTCATACTTTTTTGTTACAAATTCATTAACGATTTTTTATACCACTCCGCCGGTGATTGCACCTAAATAAGGCAGCGATTCCCTTCAGTGAGAGAACAGGATTCAAAAGTGAGTTCGGCTTTGAGCACAGAGCAACCAAAGGTTGCTCTGTGGCAAAACGCATGTCTGAACCTTTTGAATTCTGTTCTCTCACTGAAGGACACACCACCATTACCAATGAACCGAAAATTTAACCACAAAGAGGCAAATCCCCATATAAAGGTAAATCTGTTTTCCTGAATGACGCATTTACTATCGTAAAAACACATTCTAATAAATTACTTTCTCCTCTGGCACTACCTTAAGCAAAAAATTAATTTCTTGCTTCCTTTGCATAACGACGGCGAATAATCATTCCGTCCGTCCGTTTATTATTTCTCGTCCGATAACCTTTACACGATTTTCCCCAGGGAGTCATGGGATGGTTTCCTTTTCCCACACCTTCTCCCCCACCCATAGGGTGATCAATGGGGTTCATGGCCATACCCCGCACTTTGGGTCTCCAGCCTCTTTTCCTAATCCGACCGGCTTTGCCCCAGCGGATGTTCTCGTTGTCCGCGTTCCCCAGCTTGCCAATAGAGGCCCGACAAAGAGAGAGAATACGGCGAAGCTCCCCCGAAGGCATTTTCACCTGACAATATTTTTTATCCTTGGCAGCTAAAACCGCTCCCACTCCGGCACTTCGTACAAGCTGCCCGCCTTTTCCCGGGCGCAACTCAATGTTATGAATCTCCGTCCCTGTAGGAATTTTATTTAAAGGTAAACTGTTTCCAGGTTTGATGTCCGCTGTATCACTGGAGATTACCTCTTGCCCCGGGTTTAAATCCACCGGTGCTAAAATATAAGAGCGAAAACCATCCTTATAAGCAACCAAAGCAATCCTGCAGCTTCTGTTCGGATCATACTCAATCGCCACCACACGAGCGGGAATATCCGTCTTCAGCCTTTTAAAGTCAATAAGGCGGTAACTTCGCTTGTGCCCGCCCCCTCTGTGGCGCACAGTGATCCTTCCGCGGTTATTCCGAGCCGCTTTCTTCTTCAAAGGACGGGTTAAAGCCTTTTCCGGCTTACCCTTTGTGATCTCTTTAAAATCCGACACCGACATTTTACGCGTAGCCGGTGTACGCGGTTTCAATACTTTTATTCCCATATTTTTAATTAGGGCAGATTCTTAACCACAATGCCCTTACTCCTTTTTTTACAATTATAATGGCCCGTCCTGATGTATCATATATTCAAAACATCCCAGCTCTCTTAATCTCTCTATGGTTTTAGTCACTTTTGTTATAAAAAAACCAGAACGGCCCGCCTGTACTTCATAAACACCTTCAGAAGATGGGCAGGAAGGGGGAGAGCCGGTACCTCCAGGTTCACAAATATTAAATTGACTGAGTCCGAACAACGATTCTTCATTACCATCATAAACAGATACTTCTATATAAAAAGGAATATACCAGTCAGACTTTTGTTTATCCATTACATGACAATTAAAAAGTATTGTCTCATCATCATCACGCCCAGGAGAACCCAACTTCAGTAAACGGTCACCAACACTTTCAATAATAATAATATAAGGGGCAACACATTCTAATGGGGACGGATTTTTCACTACAGGTTTTGCAGGGTCTTTACAATCCGCAGAAATATCCCGATTGCACTTTTTATACTCTTCACCTTGATCTGTTACTTTATCTTCATTCCAATACCAACCATCCCCTTTGGCTTCGCATTTTTCCTTGTTAGTCAATTCCGTTTCAGAAGGAGGAGCGATACACTTTTCTTTTTCTTGATCCCATGTCCAGCCTTCACCCTTTGCCGTACAGTCTTCCTCTGTCTTAGAAGTCTCGATACATTTTTTATTTGCTACATTCCAATACCAACCTTCCCCTTTTTCCTTACACCCTTTTTCAGCGTTCTTACATCCACTGAGAACAAGAATGACAAAACCTAAGCTTATTATTATAAATTGTTTCATTTTTTACCTTTCTCCTTTTACTGTTATTCCGAACCCGCAACTGTCATTCCGGACCTTACGCCTTCGCGGGGACAAGCTTTGATCCGGAATCCAGAAATAATTTTATACACCTTTCATCTCCATTCTCACCAGATTCCCGCCTGCGCGAGAATGACATATCAATTCCCTTCAAATAAATTAACGGTCTCTCCTGGAGCCAATCTTACAATTGCTTTTTTCCAATACTTAACCCGCCCGTAACCAATCTTGGTCCGGCGCGATCTACCTCGACAAATAGCGGTTTTTACAGAACGCACTTTAACATCAAAATACTTTTCCACATACTGCTTTATCTCTGCTTTGTTAGCAGAACGATCCACTTTAAACACATAAATATTTTTAGAGGCCAATACATTGTTTTTCTCAGTTAAAAGAGGCCGTTTAATCAGCTGACTCATATTTTTAATTAGGGCAGATTTTTAATCTTAATACCCAACTCCTTTTAATAATCTGTATCCCGTTTTCACAGGAACGACAGTTCTTATATCTCACTTACTTCTTCCTTATCTACTTTTTCCTCTGAATTTGCCTTAATAAACTGGCTTTGCCGATCTACGAGGAAAGACACACTTTTTTTACTCATAACAAGATGACCATATTTTAACAAATCATATACATTTAAACCTTCCACCGGTAAAAACTGAAACGATTTTAAATTAGCGCAAGCTCTCTTAAATAAAGGATCTCCATCCTGATCCACCAATAAAGCTTTTTTCAATCCAAAAATTTTTAATCGATTCGAAAGCTCTTTTGTTTTTCCTTCCGCCGACTTCATATCTTCTAAAAAGAAAACTTTTTTCTCATTCCATAACCAGGATAAGGTTTGCCTTAAAGCTTTTTTTCTGATTTTCGAAGGCAAAGTGTACTTGTAGGAACGAGGTTTAGGACCAAAGGTAACTCCACCTCCTCGATTCAGAGGAGAACGAATAGAACCTTGACGGGCATTTCCTGTCCCTTTTTGGCGAAAAGGTTTTTTACCTCCCCCGCTCACATCCGCCCGTGTCTTGGCTTTATGAGTGCCCTGACGAGCACAAGCTCTTTGCCAACGCACCACCTCGTTGATAAGCTCCCATCTGATTTCCTGCTGAAATAAAGAAGGGGGTAGTTCCAAGTCTGCCACCTGTTCTTTTTTCCAGTTAAGAAGCTTTGCTTTAAGCATACTCATATTTTTTTCCTCTTATACACAATTTCCACATCATTAAATCTACATGCCTCCGAATACTCCTCCGAGTGTGTAGCTTTTCCAAAAGTTCAAAGTAATCAAAACCCTTTGGGTTTACTTAAAAACACGAGAGAGTTTCTGGCTCCCGGAACAGGCCCTTTTACCACAATCAAGTTTTCATCTGAAATAACATCCACTATTTGCACATTTTTTAAACTCACTTTTTCCACACCATAATGGCCTGCCATTTTCTTACCTGGCATCACACGGGCCGGTTCTGTACGATTGCCAATAGAACCGGAAGTCCGATGTGTCTTGGATCCATGAGAAGCCGGACCCCCTTTAAAACCCCATCGCTTTACCACACCTGCAAAACCATGTCCTTTAGAGGTAGCTTGAAGCTTAACCTTATCCCCTTTTTGAATAGAATGAATAGATACGGGCTGACCCACTTCTATATTATCCACTGAGTTCTGCCTTATTTCTTTTACATAACGAGCTCCATCAGAAAAACCGGCAAAGGATAGATGTTTTTTTAAAGCCTTTGAACACCGATTGTTTTTCTGAGGCATACAGGCCACTTGAACACTGTTATATCCATCTATTTCTTTCTTTTTAACCTGAGACACAAGCCAAGGTTTTACCTGCAAAAAAGTAACAGGCACAACCTGTCCTTTTTCATCATAAAGAGAAGACATGGCTAGTTTAAAAGCATAAAGACCGGATAACTTTACTTCTTCTTTTTTGGCATGGGAAGTGATTGCTGCTTTTGATATTTTTTCAGAAGATGATTCCGATTCCTGCTCTTGGGAAGTATTTTTTTTATCAGATGAGTTTTCATCCACCATCTTAGGTTCTGTTTTCTGATGTGAAGCTTCCTTATCATTAGACGACTTAGTTAATTGCTTTTTTGAATCTTCTTTTTTATCTGAAGAGGACTCAGCTACCTTCTTTTTTGGAGATGCTTTATCAGAAAGTGGCTCAGTTGCCTTTTTCTGTGCCATTTCTTTGTCAGAAGATTTTTTAGCTATTTCAGACTTTTCAGAATTATCTAGCTTGGTTGTTTTGGTAATGCCACTATCAGATTTTTTTTCCATATTATCAGATTTAGCTTCTTTTTGCTTCTTTTGTTCAGCAGATTTAGAGTCAGAAGCCTCTTTTTTATTAGCTTCATTCTCCACTTTTGATTTCTGATCAGCAGAACCTTTATCTGAAGAGGGTTTCGAAGATAGCATGTCCTCTTCTGATTTACCTATAGATGTGTTTTTTTTATCCATTTTGACTTCCCGTAGAGATAACAACATCCACACCTGCCGGTAAGTCCAATTTTGTTAATTGACTGATGGTTTGCGGAGTGGGTTCAGAAATTTCCAACAGACGCTTATATCGCCGTATTTCAAACTGCTCTCTGGATTTTTTATTTACATGAGGGGAGCGTAAGATAGTGTAACGATTGATTTTTACAGGCAAAGGGACAGGACCGGCCACATTGGCCCCTGTTCTCTTGGCTGTATCCACAATACCTCGAACGGATTGATCCAAAAGTTTGTGATCGAACCCTGTAAGACGAATCCGTATTCTTTGTCCTTCCATTTCCATTGCTTTTGTCCTTTATGGGTGATGATAAATCCCCCTCCTGCTAAAAATTCTCTGTTATTAACAATATAAAAAAATAACAAACTCTGCTTTTTTAAATCTAGGCTTGCTTAAAAAAACCTACTGGTGCTTTATATTTCCCTCCAAGGGTAAAAAATTTCCAAAGCGCAAAACCATTAAAACCCCTTGGGTTAAGCAGAACCTTCACTATAAAGGGCTATCTTTGTTTTTAAGAATTCAAGTACAAAAACTCTCCAAAGCGCAAAACCATTAAAACCCCTTGGCTTAAGCAGAACCTTCACTATGCCGAGACTCTCTTATCTTGTCAAAGCCGTATAAAAGTACATAATGCAATGTGTGAATTTACTCCAGTCCTCTTTTTTAAGTCAAGCTGTATCTACTAAAATTCTCATACCCACTCAACATTTCTGAGTAGAAACATCTGTATTTGTTAAGGGGGCACAAATATTTCGATTAAAAACCTTCAAAAGAAGCTCTCTTTTTTCCAACCGGCATAACAAAAAAAGGGCAGAAATATTTATGAATTCTTAGTTCTCTCCTGAAAAGATCGTCAATATCACAAAGAACAACTGGAAAACTCAAACCAGAGGAGTGTAAAATTAAAAATCAGGGGTCACGTAGCTCAGTTGGATAGAGCGACAGTTTCCGGAACTGTAGGCCGTGGGTTCGAATCCTACCGTGACCATTTTTATAAACAACAGGATTCGAAGCGAAGGAGCGACTTGTGGGGTCTGTGACTTTGGGAACAGAGAACACAAAGCAGAAAATCTGGATGATTTTCTGAGTGACTGAGGGGAGCCTACGCAGTGAGTGCGCTGGATGCGAGAGAGGCTGTTTCTTTGCGGAGATTGATGAATTTAAGGGAGCATTTCGACAAACTCATCGTATCCGCAGCCGAGAGCTTTTACATCTTCTGTCACATAAGACCACACCATATCAGAGTCCATCGCACAATAAGCTAAACGAACACACTCGTTATTTCCACCACAAGCTTTAAAAAGAGCTTGATGGCCAAGCTCAAAAGCAAATTTATTTTCAATTTCAACAGCCACCTGACTAAAAGATCTGGGTCTTTTATAACCAAAACACTGTTTTATAAACCCACGAAACACCGGCAAATCAAAAGAGAGCATAGAACCATCTATAATTTTTTTGAACTCCCCTTCCATTTCTGTTTCCACTACAGTTATTTCACCTATGGCTTTATCCAGAGCCTCTTGCGATTTGAGCTTATCTTCACCCAGCTGTTCAATATTGGTGTTCAAATTATTAATTATATCCTGAGCATCCGAGAACAATTTTTGTGCTTGATTATTCTTATTAGTGGCTTTTTGAAAATCAGCCTGGGCAACTGCATTTGCCGCCTTTGCGACATTAAGTGCTTCTTCTGCCTGGGATTGTGCTGCAATCCACATCGAGAGCTTCCCGCGCCAGGCTGGCTTTCCGGCTTCATCAGCCGCATCTAAAGCAGCTTGAGCTGCCTCTACAGCTTTAACAGCCTTATCTAAGTTTTCCGTCGCTACCAACTCACCTTGAGCTGCTTTCTCAGCCGATGCTTGAGCTGCCTCAAGCTCACCATCAGCTCCATTAGCGTCTTTCTCCGCCTCAGCCAACTCATTAGCCGTAAAAGAATCTAATTTATTACTTTGTTCTAATTCCAGCTCAGTAAAAGTTTTCAAATCAGCCTCGGCTTTACTTTTGTCCATAACCAAAGGATGATCCTCCTGGAGAGTGGGGCTCAAATAAAGCTGGACAGAAGGATTGTGACTATAACTCATCTTTTGCCCGCTGGAAAAAGGACAGCTAAGAGACTGGGTGAGAGCAAAAAGAGACTCCACTATTTGGTTTTCTTTATCTAAATTTTGTAATAGATTAGCTACTTTAGGTTGAGTGGCAATAAGAGCTAAATCCTGCATTGCCCGTTCTCCATCGTAAGATTTAATCTCTTCGAACCAAAGCTTTATTACTTTATCCGCAGCAAGCTGTTTACATTTTGAATTATGTAAAGATTCCTCACATACTTTTAAACATCCATTAATCCCCCGACATCTGGGTTTTATTCCTCTCCGACCATATCCCCCTCTATTGTATATAAGTACATTTATATCCGCATCCACATTTAGTAGAGTGGTGTCACCAGCCTGTGCTCCAGAACGAAATGGCTTACCACGATCAGGATGACCACAAGAAATAAAGCTTAAACTCACAATTAATAAAATCAAAAATCTCACTTTTTACCCCCTTCTTTAATTTTTACAAAGTATATTTAAAATTATCGTAAAATAAATCTATCCACTTAAGTAATGTTTTGAATAATATTTAGCCAGTTCAGTAAATCTGTCAATCCTTTACTTAAGGAAAGATAAAGAAAATGGAGAGCCAAAAATGGCTTTTTAATTGGCAAACTTATAGAGGCTTCCGCTTATTTCATTTTAAACCTAAGATTTTGATCCCCATTTCCACAGGGACTAGCTTTTCCAAACCTTCCAGGAGTGTTAATCCTTTGAATAAATGGGAAATTAATGGGAAAAACTTCTTCTACTCCCACCCCACTTTCGAGAACTTCGCGGAGATCACACACTATCTGCCGATCATTTCGCATCATCTTCTACCCCCACTTTCGAGAATTTCGCGGAGATCACACACCTAATATAAATCTTTCATTCCTCCACAAAACCCTTATATCTCCCCATTTTTTTCACTACATACACATATTGCAAAATGTCAATTTTTTATACACTTGTAATTATTATACTGTACTCAGTACAATGAACAATTATTGTGTTTGAAAATTCCTGGCGGGAGGAAAGGCAAGGATTTGCCTTTCCGTTTAGGAAGGCTGGATTCCCGCTTTCGCGGGGATGACAGGGCTTTCGCAGGAATGATAATGCTTTTTCGAGGAGGACAGCTTTTAGAAGAAACAAGCTGCCTTTCAGTTTATAAGAGCTGAATTCCTCGCTTGCACAGGGATAACAAGCTGTCGGGAAAATTCAAACAAGATTAGGACAACAAGCTATATCTCTTACGAACGGAGCCAATGATGAAAAAAATAAAAAAAAATCTTGTTAGAAAACTCATACCATTTTTCATCCCATCCAAAGAGCTAAAAGAGCTAGAAAGTAAAGAGCTAGAGGATAAAGAAGTAGAAGAGATATTATTCACTCTCTTACGACAATTCTTACAAGGAGTAGCAGAGCTAATATTACGAGTGGTTGTAGGCTTTTTTATGCTCACATCTCATGGTTGGGGGAAATTATTTTCTTTTTCGGAAAAGTCCCAATTTTTCCCAGATCCCTTAGGTATAGGGTCTTTTGCAAGTTTAACCTTAGCCACCTTTGCCGAATTTTTTTGTTCTATTTTGTTGATTTTGGGATTATTTACTCGATTTGCCGCTTTCAATCTCCTCATTACCATGTTAGTAGCCGGCCTCATCTTTCATGCTACGGACCCCTTTGCTAAAAAAGAATTAGCTCTCTTATACGCCCTGGTATTTTTATATTTCACCAAAGTTGGTGGAAATCGCTACAGCCTGGATCAATGGTTTAGAAAATAGCCAATCTGATTTGAAAAATATTTAGAGAAATTACTTTTCCCGCTGACCGAAATAAAGATAAAAGAACG
>JAPPLY010000014.1 GCA_028819305.1 Bdellovibrionales bacterium | reverse complement strand
CCTTTTTACAGGAAGCTAAAACTAAACTTAAAATTAAAATCATTATGGATAGCTTAATAGTACACCTCCTACGATTAGATAAGTTTTTCAAAACTAACTCTTTGAAGACATAAATAAAACTCTTTCCTATATTAGTCAACAGTCTTATGGTGTGTAAAGACGGGATTGAAAGCCACCAAATGGGAATACTACTTCTTAGAATCGGTGTTTTTCAGGATAAGTCAAGGGTCAAACTGCTCATTGTCCCTCCCCAAGTAAAATAATTTATAAGACTTCTTATAAGCTCGCTCAACCATTTCATTAAAACCATAAGCTCCGGCATCAATTACGAAAGCCCCTTCCGGCTGCCGAAGAGGGCTGTCCACACGATGGATATCCTGTTCATCTCTTTTTTTCTGTAATGTAATCACATCCTCCAAGGGAAGGGAACCTCTTTGGCTAGTTCGACGAGCAGCTCGAATATGATCGGCAGCGGTTAAGTAAATTTTTAAGCCAGCAAAAGGGAAAACAACAGTCCCGCAATCTCTTCCTTCCGCTACCAAACCCTGCCGCCTGTTTTTCTGAAAGCAATCTCTTTGATAAGGTAAAAGAGCTTTTCTCACTAAAGAAAAACCCGCCAATGTAGAGGCCCATTCATCTACACTTTCTGTATATACCTCATGGGTTATATCCACCCCTTTATAAATAAAGCAGGTTTTATCTTCATTCAAACATACTAACCAATCTTCTGTATCAATCAAATGTGCTATTTGTGCTTCCTTTTGGATTTTTCGAGAAAGGGCTAAATAGGCTACTCCCCTATAAAATACCCCCGTAGAAAGCCATTTCCAAGATAGCTTTTTTGCCAGGGAGCGACTGAGTGAGCTTTTACCTGATGCAGAGGGACCGTCAATCGTAATGAGCTTTTTTAGGGAACTTGTTTGTTTATCCATAAGAAACTCCTTCAAAACCGGAAGAACTTAATCAGCTAAGTTTGAGTAATAAATTCCCTTATCAGCTCTATCGCTTTTTTATTTTCCTGTTCCAAACCCACACTCATTCGTAGATAGTGTTCTAAACCGGGTTCATTTAAAGAGCGTAAAATCAAACCTCTTTTAAGTAAATAAGAAAAAGCAGAGGGTTTTCCTATAGAGAACAATAAAAAATTTCCCTGGGATGGGTAAAATGGCAAATTCATTTTTTGCAATTCACTATAAAAGTAATCGAGACTATTCCACACTAATTCCTTTGAATGAAACAAATATTCTTGAAAACTCCGATTAGAAACACAATATAAAATAGCCTCTACAGAAATGATATTTACATTAAAAGGACAAAGAACCTTTTTTACTGTTTCTACTACAGTAGGATGAGCTAGCATAACCCCCGCCCTCAACCCCGCAAGACCCATAACTTTACTCATTGATCTAAGCAAAATCAAATGGGGATATTTTTGCATCAAAGATACACTATCAGGAAAATCCTTTGCTCGTACATACCCCCAATAAGCTTCGTCCAGAACAATCTGTACTGACTTCCCTTTAGTTTCAAAAAGCAAAGTTTCTAACTCCGAATGAGTAATATAAGAGCCTGTGGGATTATTGGGATTACTAATAAAAACCAAGCGAATATCCTTATGTCTATCCAATAAGGACAGCATTTTTTGAATATGGACCTTTAACCCCTCCTTCATGGAAGCTCTATATATATTCAAGCGATGAGACTGGGCACATATAGTATAAAGAGGAAAAGATTTTTCAGATACCAAAACAGAAACACGAGGTGAACCGTAAGCTTGCATAAGCTTGTCAATGAACTCACTGGAACCGTTACCCAACAAAGTGTGCTGAGTCTCCACTTGGTAATAGGCACTAACAGCCTTTACTACAGGGCGCATATAAGCAGGATAACGGTGAATAGTATGTATCTTACTTTGTAAAATATTCACCAGCTCCTCGGGAGGCGGTAAAGGGTTTTCATTACTGGCCAACTTATACACTTTATCTAATGAATATCGCTTTTGAATCTCCTCAATAGATAAGCCCGGTGTGTAGTTCTCCACTTTATCCATTTCAGTTAAATTTTTCACTATTATTTCCTCAAAAAAATAAATACATACCTATCGGGTATTATCTCCGTTTTCACGGGAACAAGCCTTTCCGTAACTTTTCGGTTCTTTCCTCTGGGACAGCTAAACCTTTAAAACCAGTATTTCAAACCTCACCCTCGCGAAGCTTGTCCTCGCCCCCTTGCTTCTGCGGGAGCGAGGAGCGGGGAACGATCAGTATAATATGAAACTGTCATATCATGCTTAACTCCAATATACCACTTTTATACTGATCTTGTTTGATCCTCGCTTTCGCGGGGAGTAGGGGGTTTTATACCGGATCGGTATAAAAAAATACTAAAATTACTGTTTTTTTAATTAAAGCATCGGAAAAATACATTTTCCATAGATCCTATTTTTCAGGTCTTTTTTTATTTTTATTTTTCGTGTAACATTAAAAAATGTTCTGCTTTTTATTACAAAAATAAAGGGCATTTTACCCGTTTTTTTATAAACCTTTTCAAATGAAAAAAGATACAATGTCGCGCCTTTTTTTAATACCCAACTACCTACCGTATAAATGGCCGTTAATAATAGCAACAATGAGCATATCATTTTCTACATTGAGTACTCCCTGTTACGCAAAAAAAACAAAAAATGCCAAATGGAAAACACACTGGACGCGCCCTATTCCTATGACTGATCCCGAGTTATTTCAGTCAAAAAAAAGAAAAGACAGACTAGTCAGTGTCACACGAACCATCCCAGTAAATTTTAACCGGTTTCCCGATACAGAAAGCGTTTTTAAATACCTCATTCCCAAAAAAAAAACATTTCTTGAATCCACACCAACAATTAGTAATTGGAGTATAAAAAAACATTCATGGGATAAAGAAAAAAATCTGCAATCCCCTCAATTTCCTACTTTCCTAGCTGGTATGCTCATGTCTCAAGCCGGTATCGTTTTGTCCAAAAAAAGTAGTCAGTTTATAATAAAGGAAATAACGGATACCTTAGCTACGACCTACGCTAAAGCCCATATCCGTAATTCTGATTTTGAATATATATCTCCTTAAAAGAAACATACTCTTCAAAGATACTGTTTATACTCTTCCAGCTAGCTCATCATCCAGGCAAGGAAAGAATTTTGTGATCTTCCAATAATGAAAAAGATAAAGGTTCTCTTAAAGGCCCTCACTCTTCTTTCATCTCATAAACTTGCTGTTTCAATTGAGAACGAATATGATCCAAATGACTGGACCCTCTTGTTTCTATCAAAAATTGAATTTCAGCCAAACCATAAGAGAGATGAGGACTGTTTCTTTCATGGTGAATAGAAAGGATATTCGCCTGCATCTGTGACAATAAATGAGTTATTTTATTTAAACTACCGGGTTGGTCTTTAGTTACAACAGATAATCGCCCTAACCGCCCCCCCTTTTTTAACCCTCTTTCCACTACCTGGGAAAGAATATTTAAATCAATATTTCCACCGGATAGAATTAATCCACATTTTTTTCCTATATTCCATTTTTTATCTTGCTTCAGAAGAGCTGCTACGGAGACAGCCCCAGCTCCTTCCACTAAGGTTTTACCTCTTTCTAATAACAAAACAATAGCTTCCGCTACTTCATCATCCGTAACACTCACAATATCATCCACATATTTAGAAATATAGCTTTCAAACATCTCCTGACTAGGGTGTTTGACCGTAATTCCATCGGTTAAACCACCCATAAAAAAATGCTGCTCAGGAGTATATATTCTCTGATGGAACAAATATTCCATAGCGGGAGCCATAGAGGACACAACTCCATACACACGGCAGTTCGGCTTCATTTCTTTTATTACGCAGGCTATCCCACTCATCAACCCCCCACCCCCCACCGGCACAACAACAGCATCTATGTCTGGAGCTTGTTCTAAAATTTCCAAAGCAATACTGCCTTGACCCGCAATAACCTTATGGTCCTGATAAGCATGTATAAAACACCGGCGGGTTTGATGAGAAAGTTGAAGAGCGTATTCGTAGCTTTCATCATAGACGCGACCTTGTAAAATAACTTCCGCTGAATAATGTCTAACCGCCTGTTCCTTAACAATAGGAGTATTTTCAGGAAGTACTAATAAGGCGGAGGTTTTCATACAATGAGCCGCATAAGCTACCCCCTGAGCATGGTTTCCCGCAGAACAGGAAACCAAGCCTCGCTTTTTTTCCTTGGCACTTAAGCTCAAGACTTTATTAATAGCCCCACGTACCTTAAAACTCCCTGTTCTCTGCTCATTTTCCTTTTTTACATATACTTGTGACCCCACTCTTTCACTAAGAGTACGAAAATAACTAAAAGGACTTTGCCGTATCCAGGGAGAAATTTGTTCTCTGGCTTTCTTAAATTCCTGCACAGAAACTATTTTCATACTCTGATAGACTCCCTTAATATCCCACTTATAGAACTAGATTCCCGCTTGCGCGGGAATGACAGTGCTTCCACGGGACGAGAAAGTAACAACTTGCCCTATCGTATAATTATATTCCTTCAGGAAAACAGTTTGCCGGTTGAGAGTCCAAGGCCGTTGGCTTTCCACCAAGAAAGACAAGGACCGCCCCGAGAGGCAAAGCCCCGTATAAAGGCAAATCTATTTTCCTGAATAACACATTTATTAATAAATCTCTCTCCCTGTTTCCTTCATAGCGATAGAGTAAGCTTCCACAAAATCATCTATAATACTTGTAATAGCCAGATCCGTTTCAACATCCTGGGTAAAATCTATTATACCTTTAAAACGAACCCCTGTTCTTATTTGCTGTGCAAACATCCTGGATATATATATAGCCAAATCGTTCGGTGACATATCAATATAAGGTCTTCTCACTTCATGCATTAATGTAAAATAAGCAAATTCAACATTTTTTCTTTTTTCAATCGTTTCGTTTTTTATCGCTTCCATTAATTTTTCATACAATTGATCATTATAACTAGCTCTCACTCTCTTCATTATCCCGGAAATAGCATGTCCCACATCATGTAAAAAAAAATACTGAGGAGATACTTTCCCTACAGCATCAACATACTTATAAGTATTGACCACTCCCACAGGGTCAACACCATGAGATGTAACTTTATTCATAGTTATTATCCCCAGTTCCCCTATTGTTGTCGGCATTAAAATACTGATCGGGAAAAAACTCAACACCGTATCTATATCATATCGTGAAACCAACTCACTACCCAACAAACTAACCAACTCATAATTAAATTTTATCCACCAGCTATAAGTAACACTTTCCGATTCCATCCTCATTTCAGCTTGCTCTTCTAAAAGTTTGATTTTATCCCATTTTTCCACCTTATCCTTATACGATAGATCAAGAGTTCTAAGCCTTTTTTTTATGTGTTCAGTATGTTCAACAATTTTATTCGCAAAATACTCAATATGGGTTATATAAGCATTAGCATTCAAATCTCTTAACGATTTAGCCACAGCTATCCATTCATTCCCTTCATCCATCCCTCTAATATAAGCTTCATTATATCCTCGCGCTCTCAATAAGGACTCTTCTTGAGTCCTGGGAGGAAGATTTAATTCGCGAAAGCTTATTTTTTTCTTAGGGGATTCAAGAGAATCAAATATTTTCTTTAACTCAGGTTTTCCCTGTTTCACCCACCTGTTAAACCTACGATCACCGACTGTGAAACTAAAAGAACCATTTGTTTCTATAACCATTTCATGCACTGCTAATTCACTGGTCTGCACTCTCAGATTACCCTCACCTGTTTTTTGCATTATTTTAGCTATAGATAGGGGGATAAATTCCGTTATTGCACTTTGCATAACAATAAACCAGACATTTTTATCACGGATATTTTGTACTTTAAAATTTCGCAAAAACAATAACTGATCTGCATCACCATAAGCATAACGACGAAATGTGTCTTCACACACAGATCCCACATAAGCAGGCAAAAGGAAAAAGACCCATAAAAAAAGAAATAAAAAACAACCTTTCATTTTATATACATAACTCCCTTTTACTATTACATTTTAACCCAAAGATAATAGCTCGCCTTCCTGAATACATATCTCTTTCACAGAACGGAAAAGCAACAAAGTAGCTTTCTGTTTACCGAACTAGATTCCCGCTTTCGCGGGGACAAGGTTTTGAGCTAGATTAAAAAAAGAAAGTGGATCGAGTGAGGCACTCCCTATTAAAAAACCATTTACCCCAGGAATTTGAGAAAGCTCTTTTATATTTTTTTCATTGACACTTCCACCATATAAAAAATGAAGTGTTTTTCCCTCTGTTGCACACAAATGGCGAATATGCTCTTGCATCTCAGTAATTTGCTCCACTCCAGCCACTTTACCGGTTCCAATAGCCCACACCGGTTCGTAAGCAACACAAATACGATCAAGAGAATCTATATTTTTTAAAATACCGGATAATTGGTTTTCCACTACTTGAAAGGATTGTTTATTTTTCCGCTCTTTTATATTTTCCCCAACACATACAATGGGCTGAATAGAATGATTAAGCAGGGATTTTACTTTTTTTTGAACCATTTCTTCACTTTCAAAAAACAATTGTCTTCTTTCACTATGGCCTACAAGGCAATAAGTGGCCCCCATTTGTTTTAAAACCAAAGGGGAGTTTTCACCGGTAAAAGCGCCTTGATCTTCAAAGTGACAATTTTGCGCACCCCAACCATAAGAAGAGTTCACTAACTCTTCTGCTAAGACAAACAAAGTAAGAGCAGGAGCAAAAAAAATAAAACGCTTGGGATATTTTAAAGCGGGAAGCTTATTTATCGCACGTATATAATCTCGAACGGAATCAGGGTTTTTATGCATTTTCCAGTTAGCACATAGTAAAAAAGGTAAAGAAGACGTACCCTTATTGTTTGATTCCACAAGAACCCCTTTTTTTTAAAATAGCCTTCGACTGGATGCCCGCTTTCACGGGCATGACAGACCTCTTGTTCGCAAAATTTTGAATGAAAGAGGCTTTTTTCTTGCCATATTTATTCCTTTAAAATAACAAAACTATAAATACAATCAAGTTGCTAGAACTTTTTCAGAACCGACTAACACAAGGCCAGTCAGAGGGCAAATGAACCTGTACTTTTTTTAGATCAAAATGAACATGAATAACAAACTCATCAATAAAGGGAATTTCCCTTTGTATGCCTTTTTCATCCTGAACCAATAATAAATCTTGCGCTCCATTACTGGAAAATGCACGTATCGTTCCTAAAGCCCCCATTTTTTGATCATACACCTTAAAATTAAGAACTTCACAAAGATATATATTTTCACCTTTAAGAGAAGAAAAAATCTTCTGTGGAACAGATAAGACAGCCCCTTTTAAGGCTTCCGCTTCCAACTTAGTATCTATACCTTTGAATTTAATAATTAATCCCTCTTTATGAGAACGAGCCTTCTGAATAGAAGTCTTGATATAATCTTTTATACCACTCCGATTCGATCCTTGCCTCTCCGCGAGGGCAGGTTTTCCCGCTTTCGCGGGGACAAGGGTTTCTGGTTGTCTTTTTTTCTCTCCCAAGGGAACAGAAGTTCCCAAGGGGAAAGAAGCCCTAGATGGGGCCTTTTCTATACTGGTTCGGTATATTTGAACCATTTGATTTATTACAAGAGAAGATATTTCTTCTGAAGGAGAAAAAAGAGAAACAAAAACTTCTCCTTTCAAACCATGAACACGGGTGATTTTTCCAATCTGTAGAAAAGACATAACACTCTGACTTGACCCCTGCGCTTTCCGCGAAGCTGGCCCTCGCGAAGCTTGTCCTTACGAAAGCGAGGGACGAGAAGCAAAAGCAAAGACATATCTTCGCCTTTGCGGAAACAGGATTTTTAAGGTGTCCCTATACTGTTAATAAAAATACCCCACACCCAGAAACTGCTTTTATTTTAAAAAGAGAACTAATTTTCTTCGTCAATGATTTGAAAAATACATCTTTGTTTTTTTTTAGCTCCACAGGCTCCTACAATGGTTCTGAGAGATTCGATTGTTCTCCCATTTCGACCGATCACTTTACCCATGTCCTTTTTTGAAACACTAGCTTCGAAAACAGTTGTTTTTTCCCCTTTGCTTTCGGTCACTCGCACTTGATCAGGTTCATCCACTAATGCCTTTATGAGCATTTCAATAATTTCAACTATTGTTGTTTCCATATTCTCACTCCTGCCATTTTTATATAGAATAAACTTTCTTTACCAAAGATCGTAATGTTTGACTGGGTTGAGCACCTTGAACCACCCATTGTTTATATTTTTCAATATCTACTTTAAAACCCTCTTTTTTTTCCTTTTTATTAGAGTCATATTGCCCTATTATTTCAATAAAACAACCTGTTGCGCTGCGTCGAGAATCAGCTACTGTGACACGATATTTAGGCCGATGCCTGGCGCCACATCGGGAAAGGCGGATAACTACCATTTTAAATTACTCCTTACTAAAAAACCACACCTACATAACACAACCTAATTTTCACTTTTCTATAAAACCATACCAAACAGGCCAAGGAATCTCCACCTTCACAGGGAGATGTTTGCGCCCTTCCATTCACCCTTGAGAAAAGCTGACAGGAATCACAAAAACTTGTCCTCGTCCCTCACCTCTGCGGGGGCAGGGTCGCAGGATTCAAACAAGATCAACACAAATCTCAAAAACCGTAGCAGTATAGTAAGTAAAAGACAAGAAAAAATTGAAAAACTAACTTTTTTCCTCTTTTATTTTTCCCCCTTTTATATACTTAGACTGTAACTCATCAACCAGTTCAGAAAGATCACTAAAATGATCTCCTTTTCTGGTGCTAAACGGCCGTACGGATGACCTGAACAGAAATACATCCCTTATGTGTTTCTTAAAGGCATATATGGGGCCGTAAATTTTATTAGAAATATAGAGTAAAAAGGCCACCATTATCAGTAAAAAACAAATAGACAAAATAGAAAATAATATAAAAAACACTCTAATTAAGAGAACCTGCGTATCCGGTGAAATGGGCACAAAATGATTAAATATAATTTTAATAAATGACAGAAAAAATACAAATACAGCCCCTATAAACAAAACATAACCAAACAACATATTAAGCAGAAAAACAATTTGATCTTTTTCTATAAGAATGGTTTTTCTAAGTTCATTTTTTCGAAATATAAGAGCATGATCTTTAATACTAAAGAACAACACCAATATAACACCTATTAATAGGTACAGATCTGATAAATTGAGATGAGCGCCAAATAATGTGACCCAATCCTGAGAAGCACCATGAAAAATCATATCTACAGTATCACTCAACATTCCGGCAACAAAAACAGTAATACTTATTCTAAAGCCCATTATTTTTTTTGTTAGCATAAGATTTAATACGAAAAATAAAAAAAGAAAAAGTATAGAAAATCCAAAAGAAGAAATAATTTTCACATATTGAGCTAGATTCAGCTGATTAGAAATAATAAGAGACTCTTTATAAACTTCAAGAACGATAGGCCCCAGGGCAACCGTATTATCTCCTAAAAGAAACAGGACTATCCACTTTGTAAATTGATCAAATAATACAGGTAGAATCAAAAAACATATAATTAATAGATACCAATCTTTTTTCTGCATAACACATTCACCTTTATTTTCTTTTTCTAATCCTTGTTAAATAATAAAAATCACCTATATCACTTAAACTATAATGTAAAATATTCTTTTGCACAACTGCAATCTGCTCTTCATACCACAAAGGAATAAAAACAATCTCTTTCTGTATCATTTTTTGCACTTGGTTGTAAATTATACGTCTTTTATCTCTATTCATCACGGTCACTCCTTGATCTAACAACTGGTCTAGCTGTCTATTTTTATACCATCCTCTATTTCTTCCTTTTTTAGGATGTTCCTCGGAATGAAAAGCCAACCGATAAATATCGGGATCTATAACACCTATCCATTTAAGCAAGGCCAACTGAAACCTTCCTGCATTCAAATCCCCATAAAAAGTCCCCCATTCAAAGCTCTCCATACGAACTTTCAAACCTATTTTCTTTAATTGCATGGATAATACTTTACCATGATCCACAGCAGAACGAGCATTAGATGTTTTTAGTGAAAAAATTTTCTGACGACAAGCTCTACTCCATTGATTAAAAAGGCTTTTGGCCTGCTTTGGAGCATAAGCCGGATTCTTGATATGGCGATTAAAAAAAAAGTTGTTTGGACTCAATATTGTTGTAGCCTCATGGGCAAAACCGCTTAATTTATACTGTATAATCTTTGAACGATCAATAGAAAGAGCTAACACTTGCCGTATATTTCTTTGTTTTAGACACTCGTCTTTAAAATTAATAAGCAAATAAGTCACCGTCAAACCGGGACGGCGAAAAACGGTAAAATCCTCTTTTCTATCCAAAAAATAATTGAATTTATCAAAAGCCATTTCCGACTGAGCAATATCCACTTCTTTATTCAGCATTTTTTGGAAGCGAGTAAAACTGTCACGTACAATTTTAAAAATAACTTCATCTATATGAGGAGCAGGAGTGTTTTGCTTATTTGCATCTAAAATTATTTGACGGGAGCTATAGTGTTTTAGCTTAAAAGGGCCTGTACCTATGGGGTTTTTATAAAACTTTGAACCTGCGGACAACACTTCCGGTTTTGGTAAAATCTTCAGTACAGGAATATCAGACTGTAAAAACTTAGCGGATTCTTCTTTTAATTTAACTGTCAAAATAAATTGTTCTTCTGTCTCTTCCACATTTACAGATTCAATAATCTGAAATGAAGAGGAAAAAGGACTTTTTTCCGAACGATACTCTTGAAAACTAAATAACAGATCCTCTTTCGTAAGCTTTCTTCCATTAGAAAATTTTAAATTATTATCTATAATAAAAGTATATACTTTATCTTTATAATTCCAACTTTGAGCTGCAGAAGGAAGTATGTCCAAACGCGGTCCTAAACGTACCAACGAATGGAACAGGAGATCTACAATACGCATGCTATTGGCATCTGTTGCTCTACGAGGATCCAACAATCGTGGCTCAGATCCTAAAGCCACTATAACACTTTGCTTTTCTTTATGGAATTTACTCTGTTTTGCCTTTTCCGATTTAAAAAAAGAAAAAATAAAGGCCGTAGATAGAGGAGTATAGATATATACAGTAATAAATAAAGGTAATAAAAAAAAATAAAAATACCGTAAGACCATGAGAATAACAAAAGAAATTTGTATCAGAAATATACCGAACCAGATAGGTATATATTTTTATTACAATCTGATGACTAAAAAAGTCAATCATTTTTATACTCTTGCTCTTTTTCCCTATTTAAACTATACCGATCGTGTTTGAAAATTCTGGATTTAAAAGCTTGACTGCTTGGAGGAAAGAACCGAAAAAAAATGAGGTATAGCGCTTTTCATAAGAGAATATCCCCATCGTGCTTGAAAGTTCCGGATTTAAAGGCTTGGCTGTTTGTGTTCTGCTTAATAAAAAAATACCTGGCATATAAAAAAGAAAGGCTAAAAAACAATTAAAAATGAATGTAGAAAATCGTTTGCTCTCTTTATGTGTGAATCCTGATAAAAACTCTAACTTTAAAATCTCCGCTATTTGTGCGGATTCCAGAAAGGCCATCCCGGGTGCGGTCTTTGTCGCCCTTAAAGGGAAAAAACAAGATGGTCATGACTATTTGATGTCGGCTATTGAAAAAGGGGCTAAGGCTCTGGTTGTGGAAGATAAAGAAAAAATAAAGGCCCTTTCTTTTAAAGGGATGATCTGTGTTGTCCCTAATACACGCTCTATTCTACCTGTTTTGTTGAATGAGTTTTATGACTATCCTTCAGAAAAAATGTTTTGTATCGGTATAACCGGTACTAACGGAAAAACCACTGTATCTAGTATGTTGTCTTTTATATTATCCCGTTGCGGTTGGCGTTCTGGTCTGATCGGAACCATTAAAAACAGTTTTGGAAGTCAGGAAGAAAAAAGCCGGCTCACAACACCGGATCCTGTTGAGCTATATAAATTACTTAATCGCTTTTATCTGGAAGGAGCCCAAGCCCTGGTTATGGAAGTTTCTAGTATTGGCCTTGACCAACAAAGAGTGGCGGAACTCGATTTTAACTTAGGTGTTTTTACCAATCTTTCTGAAGATCATTTGGATTACCATCTTAATATGTCGGAATATTTTCAAGCCAAAAAAAAACTGTTTGAAATGCCTTTATCATTGGCAACAGGAAAAAATCATTTTTTAGCTGTTGTCAATTTAGATGATCCTTATGGTATAAGACTATCTCGGGAAATGAAAGTACCTTATATTTCCTATGGAAAAAAAGAGGCTCGTTTCATTTACGAAATTTTATCAAGCAACCTATCCGGCACATGGTTTAATCTCCACTTTGATAAGAAAAAAATAAAAATACACTTGCCGATTCCTGGAACCTACAATGTATCCAACGCCGCAGCGGCTTTATGTTGTGCGCAGGCGGCGGGCTTTTCTTTAAAAGAAGCAGCAGAAGCTTTAGCCCATTTTCCAGGAGTGCCTGGTCGCATGGAAAAAGTATCTCCCCCTGGCCATACTCCTATGGTTTTTGTGGATTACGCTCATACTCCACAAGCCTTATCAGCTAGTTTGTCTTTTTTAAAACAAAATAAAAGCAGTCGACTTATTACTGTTTTTGGCTGTGGTGGGCAAAGAGATCGCAAAAAACGCCCTTTAATGGCCCAGATAGCAGAGTATCTTTCAGACAGTGTCATTTTAACTTCGGACAATCCACGAGAAGAAGATCCTTTGACTATTGTTAATGACTGTATGAAAGGAGTTAAAGACAAAGAGAAATTCATTATCGAGCTGGATAGAAAAAAAGCCATAAAAAAGGCTTTGGAGAAAGCCAAAAAAACAGACCTTGTTTTTATTGCGGGTAAAGGCCACGAGCAAGAGCAAATTATCGGTTCTAAAAGATACCCTTTTAGTGATAATGAAACAGTGAAAGAGTTTTTTTCATAAATGACCTAACACAAAAAAGAAGGTTCAATGTAATATAGGGACTTGATTTTTACAGACAATAAAAAAATAAATACTGATAGGTATTAATATGCAAATTTTAGATGGTCGCCTGGTAGCTCAAAAAATAAGAACAGAGCTAAAAAGAAAAATAAATTCTTTTTATGAGAAAAATAAAATAGTTCCTGGTCTAGTAGTAATCCTAGTAGGAGACAACCCCGCCAGTCAGGTTTATGTTCGTCAAAAAGTAAAAATGGCTAAGCAAGTGGGCATCCACTCCAAAGTGCTCTCTCTTCCTAAAGATGTATCCTTTGATAAATTAAAACAGACAATACAAAATTTGAACACAGATCCCGCTATTCACGCCCTATTGGTACAGCTCCCTCTCCCCTCTTCCCTCGCGTGGAAAGAAGTTATTGCCCATATAGACCCTCGAAAAGACCCGGACTGTTTGACAGCAGAAAACCAAGGGCTAGCCTGGTCCGGCCAAGCCAGGGTTTTACCCTGCACCCCCGCCGGTATTATGAAATTATTTGAGCACTACAACATTACCCTAAAAGGGAAAAAGGCAGTCGTGGTGGGAAGAAGTCAAATTGTCGGTCTCCCGATGGCACAGCTTCTACTAAGGGCTAATGCAACGGTAACGGTTTGTCATTCATATACAAAAAATTTATCCCAAATAACTAAAGAAGCGGACCTGGTTGTGGCAGCTGCCGGTCGCCAGGGGCTTTTAGGGAAAAACGATTTTAAAAGAGACGCGATTGTAGTGGATGTGGGCATCCATCGCACAGTAGAAAATAATAAAAAAATCTTAAAAGGAGATGTACTTTTTGAAGAGCTTAAAAATGGGGTTTCTTATGCTACTCCGGTCCCAGGGGGGGTTGGCCCTATGACTGTCACTATGCTTTTGGAAAACACTTTTCAATTGGCCTGTCTAGCTACAGAAAGCAGGACTCATGCTTAAAGAAACCCCTCTGATAGAAGAGCATCGCCGCTTAGGTGCTAAATTCATGTCCTTTCATGGTTGGAAACTCCCTTTGGAATTTAGCGGTGCCACAGCAGAACACTTGAATGTGAGAAATAAGGTAGGTCTTTTTGATGTGTCTCACCTAGGCGAAATTCGTGTGCGAGGCAAAAATGTTTTACCTTTTTTAGAAAAATGCCTAACCAACAATGTCAGCGCTTTAAAAGAAAATCAGATTCAATATAATCTCCTATGTAATGAACAAGGTGGTATCATAGATGATCTTATCCTCTACTGCTTAAAACCAGATGAAGATTATTTACTGTGTGTAAATGCCTCTCGCCTGAAGACAGATTTTAATTGGTTATACCAAACCGGTCAGAAACTTGCGAACTCCGAACCCCACTTACCCTTGGAAAAAAGCTCACAGAAAACACAAAACCTTTCCTCGCCCCCCACTTTTGCGATAGCAGGATCAAAAGGATTAAACAAAATCAGTATAAATCAACATAAAGCTCATAATGATAACATAAGCTTACAGGATGAAAGCAATCAGTGGGCCCAATTGGCTTTACAAGGACCAAAGGCTCTGTCTTTAATGACCAAAGTTCTGGGATTTTCCTCTTCTCTGGACATAAAAAAAAATCATTCTCAATGGTTTTCCTTCTCCGGTGAAGGGATCTTGGTTTCCGCTACGGGTTATACAGGAGAAAAAGGGGTTGAAATTTTAATTTCTACTAAAAAAGTGAATGAACTATGGAGGGCTATTTTAGAGAAGGGAAAAACCCAAGGATGTTTGCCTGTGGGACTGGCGGCAAGAGACACTTTACGCATGGAAATGAAATATCCCCTTTACGGAAAAGACTTAAATGAAAATATTGACCCTCACTCTGCCGGCTTATCCTGGGCTGTAAAAAACCAAAATAATTTTATAGGATCTCGTGTTCTTTCTAAAATGAAAAAGAACATTAAAAAAAAATGGGTAGGTTTTAAAATCCTTCAGCCTAGTGGTGTGCCACGGCAAGGTTATCGGATTTTTATTGATGGAAGCCTTAAAGGGGAAGTTACCAGCGGAGCTAAATCCCCTGTTTTAAATCAAATGATCGGCTTAGGATATGTGCCTATTGAATATGCCTTTCCCAATCAAAGGATTCAAGTGGAAATTCACCAAAATCTCATCCCTGCTGAAATTGTTGCCACACCCTTTATAAAGAAGTATATTAATCTGGTTTGATCCTTGTGAAAGCACTGTCATCCCCGCGAAAGCGAGGATCTAGTAGAACCTCAGTTTGAGGGACAAACGAAGACCAAGTTATCCCCGCGAAAGCAGGGATTTTATATCGGTTCGGTATAAATTGTTATGATGTTTGACTTTTGCGATATGAATATTTTAATAAAAATAAGGAGGAAAAAATGGAGGAAACCCCTAAAAGGCTCATTGTTCCAGGAGATAATTATTACTACACTAAAACACATGAATGGATTTCACTGGATGACAGAAATACAGTGACCATTGGAATCACCTATTATGCCCAGGACCGATTGGGAGAAATAGTAAGCTGGAGACTTCCAAAAAAAGGACAAAACTTTGAAAAAAACCATATCTTTGGTTTAGTGGAAAGCAATAAACATGTCAGTGATCTTTATTTACCTGTATCTGGGGAAATAGTGGAAATTAATGAGAGCCTAAGCCCTGGTATAATTAGTGATGATCCTATGGGAAAAGGCTGGTTAATAAGAGTAGAAATGAGCCGGGAAGGAGATCTAGCTGACCTAATGAGTCCCGCTGCTTATAAAAAACTTATAGAAGAGGAAATTAAAAGTCTTGAGTAGTTTTTTTATTGTTTGAATTTACGGTTTGATTTCCGTTCCCTGCTTTCGCGGGGACAAGCTTTTGCGGGGAATAGGAATTTTATACCGGTTCGGCATAAGCCCGGCTGGCGGAATTGGCAGACGCGCATGACTTAGGATCATGTCTCGCAAGAGGTGGGGGTTCAAGTCCCTCGCCGGGCATTTAAAAAAGGGAAGAGGATGTAAGTAATCCTCTTCCCTTTTTTTATTATCACGAGGGACTTGAAGCGAACGAACGACCTGTCTTGTTTGCGACCAATAGGAAGCAAATAATACAGGGCAGAAAATCAAGGATGATTTTCTGAGAGAGAGAGGGGAGCCTACGCAATGAATGAGCCGGACGCGAATGAATGAAGTAGGCAAGTCCCTCGCCGGGCATTACAAACCTATCCTATGGAGACCGTGTTTGCTGAAAAGTTGGAAACTGTTTTATCAAAAAAAGGGTTTAATAGCCGTATGAAAGATTTCCACGATCTGATTGTTATGAGCCGAGAAACAAATCTTTTAGATAAAAAATTCTTAAAACAATCTATTGAAAAAACCTTTAGTCACAGAAACACCAAACAAAAATTTCCAGACTAAAATAATGTATAAAATTTCTTCAAAAGTGTAATGTTTTCACTCTATGTTGAA
>JAPPLY010000050.1 GCA_028819305.1 Bdellovibrionales bacterium | reverse complement strand
GGTAAAACCGCATGAGGCCCTTTATCTGATATTAAGTTCTTAACAGCCCTGTTATAATCCACTTCATCAGTATCAAAAACGGCAATCCAGTTTTTCATGTCCGGCGCTTTGGTCTTTTCCAGTTCTTCTCTCAACAAATCAGAACCTATTAACTCCTGTGCCCAGTAATCGGAAAGCTTACCCTCCATTAAGTGCTTACAGGAAGCTCTCTTTGATTCTTCTTTACAGGGGAGCAAATGACAGGTCTTTATGTTTAAAGGTTTTAGAAGGAGGTTTACCAATTCTTCAATATCTGGGTTTTTACAGTTTTCACACTCAGAGCCAAGGCCAGCTTCGGTCTCCCTTTGTTTTTTCTTTTCCACCTGGGGTAAAAGACCTGCTTCAGGGGATTGTGCTAGAAAAGATAAGCAAAAGAGCAATAAAAAAAGCTTCATAAAGGACCTTTTAGACTTAAGCTTTGTAATCAAAAGAAGTCTTATAAGCTGGATAAACCATGTAAATACAAAAAAGTTCATAGTGACTTAAGCCTTGTAACTCAGAATAAAAAGGGAGAAGTTTTGAGCATCGTATAAAAAAACCTCTGGATTGATACAATCAGGAGGCCACAAATATTCCAATTAAAAACCTTCAAAAGGAACCTCTTTTTTCCAAAATGGATTAAAATAGGAGAGAATATTTATACCCTCTTTCTTTGTTGTTTTTCGGATAATTCGGTGTATATTTTAAATAAATCTTTCAGTAACAAACCAAAAACTAAAAGAGTTATACGGATAAGGTTTTATACCCTTTGGATTTAACTTTCCTTAACATTTTTACTTTTAATGACGACAGAGGCAAAGTAACATAAGGGTCGTGTTTTGAGTGTTATACTGATCTTGTTTGATCCTCGCTTTCGTGAGGAGTTCCTCGCTTCTGCGAGGACCAGGTTTTGTGGTTTTTGTAAACTTCTTCCTAAGAGTGAATGGAGTTCGGAGAGCGCAAATAGGTCCTCGTGAAAACGGGGGTTTCATACCGGATCAATATAGGATAAACTTAGTATAATCAAGTAGGGGGATCAATGGAATTTAAAGTAAAGGTATGTCATCTTGATGAAGTTTCTACTCATCCCAATGCGGATAAATTAGATGTGGCTCGTATTGGAGGTTGGCAGATTGTGGTTGGTAGAGGTCGGCATCGTGTAGGTGAAAAAGTGGCTTATATTCCTGAACAGGCTCTTGTTCCTGAAGCTGTTCAGAAAGTTCTTGGGGTGGAGGGGCGGCTCGCGGGAAGCCGGCGGAACAGAGTTAAGGCCATAAGGCTTAGAAAGATTCTCTCTCAGGGTTTGATTTTGCCCTTTGAAGACGGAAAATTAACAAACCCGGAAACAGGGGAACAAAAAAGCTTCAATGAGGGAGAGGATGTAAGCGGGTTTTTGGGAATAACGAAATACGAGCCGCCCGTTCCCGTGCGAATGGAAGGTCAGGTTTATGTAAGTCCCGTTCGGCTTCCTCGATATGATGTTGAGAACTGGAAGTCTGATCCTAAAGCTATCACACCCGGGACTCGGGTTCTTATTACAGAAAAGCTGCATGGCACCCTATGTGTTGTTGTGTTTTATAAGGAAGAGGTGGTTATTTCCTCAAAAGGGCTTGCGGCAAAGAATCTGGGTTTAAAACACGATGAGGAAAATCTATACCACAAAATATTAGGACCCAGGGTTTCAGAAATAAAAAAAGCTCTTGATGCCAAATGGCCAAAAGCTTTTGCAACAGGTGTGATTGGAGAGATTGTGGGTCGAAAAATACAAGATCTCAATTACGGACATCAGCAGCCTGAGTTTTACCTTTTTGAAGTTATTATAAAATTTGGTAGTGAAAATGAATGGAAGTATGCAGATTTTAAAGAGGTACAGGCTTTGGCTAAGGAGGCAGGGGTTCGTTGTGTTCCTCTTCTTGGAGAGACAGAATGTCCGGGGGGTAAAGAGATCGAACGGGCCAACCAGCTCGCTGACGGGAAAACAGCTATTGAAGGTGTTGAGCAGATC
The DNA here is from genome assembly GCA_028819305.1 of Bdellovibrionales bacterium. Taxonomy (GTDB): domain Bacteria; phylum Bdellovibrionota; class Bdellovibrionia; order Bdellovibrionales; family UBA1609; genus JANQSP01. The sequence continues at coordinate 15,141 of JAPPLY010000050.1, read as the reverse complement.
CGGGAAGGGGTTGTTCTTCGCACCCCGACAGAAACCAGGGACCAAAACGGGGACCGTAGTCTGAGGAAAATTGTGTCCGGGAATTACCTCACCCGAAAAGGAGGAACAGAATATCGTTAAATATTCTAAAAATTGTTGTGCTCTGAAGTCTCTATCTATTCAATCAAGGAGGGCAACATGAATCACCATTCATCTCTTGTACACAGGATTAAAGAGGAGTTTACTGATATTTCATTTAATGACAATCGTTGAAATAGCAGTGGCTTGTTTAACAAAGAAATACAGAGGATTGGAAATACCCCGACATGCCCTGAAATGTTTTACAAGGCCGCAGGAAAAGATTGTGTTTGTGTAGAAAAAGGAAAGCTATTTTGATAGCTGTCCGTGGTCGGGGAGACAGGATTTGAACCTGCGACCCTCCGCTCCCAAAGCGGATGCGCTACCGGACTGCGCTACTCCCCGTTATCTTATATTATTATTTACAATTTACTTGGTGAATCCTAAAACATCTTAAATATAAAGCACCTTATGTAAAATCACTTACCTCAAAAATGAAATTAGCTAAACTTTAGCAGAGTTTTCATATTGCATAGCTTATAAATATTTATACAGAATGTAGATTTCGACAGTATATGTCACGACAAAACTAAAAATATCTCACTTTAAATTGCTCCATCCCTCAAAAAACTTAAAGAAATACTGTATTTAAGTCCATAATATCCATAAAAATTAAATTTTAATACAGTAAATAAGCTAGAATGCCGAAAATGAACTAAATCGGAGAGGCTAATGTGGTATTTTATTCTTAATAACATGAAGGAATGGACCGAATGAATCACTTAAAAAGGGGCAAGTAAGGGTATTTTGCTTTCTTCTGAGTGTACTAATTAAGTAATTTTTATCGCTTTTAATATAGAAAATAGCATAAAACTCAATAAAAAGTCCGGTTTTTAAGTAATACTTATATTGACTCTTTTTTAAAATGGTGGGTATAAAAAACTATTGTTAAGAAAATAAACATAAAACCAAGGAGTTTATTTATGAAAAAGTTGTATTGTTTATTGGCCCTGCTTTTCACAGCTCCATTTTCTTTTGCAATGGATGTGGAATTCGGAGGTCAGCACCGCACCCGAGGTATTTATTACCAACAAGATATGCAAGATATCTTTAATCAACGGTTTAAGTTCTCTGGTGCTTTTCGTCCTAACGAAATGTTTGAAAGCCATTTCTGGTTATTAACAAACTACAAATGGGGTGATAAAAATTATTTCGATAATGAAATAAGGCTGTATGGATATGGTGACTGGAAAATGTCGGATGAGTTAATGCTCAGGCTGGGGCGTTCTCCTTACCAGGTAGCTGATGGTTCCTCCATAGGTATGAATGATTATAGTGACTACCCCTATGTTATGGATGGGGCTTTTCTGAGTTACAATACAGAGAGCCTGGCTGTGGATGTATGGGGAGCTTATTTACCTAGTGTGTGGCAAGGGAATAATGAAGCCCCTTCACATCAAAAAGCCTTGGGGCTGTCTTTAGATGTTCGTTCTCTCCCTGAAGAATTTAAAATGGCTAACCTATATGGTGTATATGCTATAAATGATGATGGTGATGACCATATTCGTTTAGGTATTGGTATAGGCGGTGATATATCCGGTATTGACTATAAACTTTCTGGTGTTATTCATGGAGCAGAATTAGGTGAGATAGTCAGTCAATATGCTGTTGATGGCCAACTGGGATACACTCTGGATTTTGATGCGCGTATTTATGTAGGAGGTCACTACGAATCAGATAGTTATGACGCTTTCTACTATAATCGTCACCCCCGTTCTGGTTTGTTGGATGTGGTCCAGTGGGGTAATGGAACTACCTATGGTGAAGGTGGTATCTCTTATATGCCCAGTGAGGATTTTGAAGTGGGTATAGTCGGACTTTATTTTCACTCTATCGGTTCTTGGGGCCAATGGGGTAATACCGGTGAGCACCCTAAAGATGGGGCAGGTATGAATACATCTCAAGTTATTGAAGCAGATGTATATATTAAGAAAAGCTATGCTGGTGGTTTTGCCATTAAATTTCTAGGTGGTATGTTTGACTTAGCTAATGACAATCCTTATTGGCAAGTTCAATTACAAACGACATTTGATTTTTAGTGGTTTTTTTAAGGAGTTGATTTAACAAGAGGCCGGTTTGCAAAAATCGGCCTTTTTTAATTATGTAAAATATATATGAGACATTTTTATTTTTTATACCCATCCGGTTTTTTGGATTTTCCGATCCTTTCTTTTTTTCTTCCAAGAGTAAAAGAAATTTGGAGTTCGCCAATGTCTGACCTGATCGGTATAATTACTTTAATCCTTTTTTCTTCTTTTAGTTTTGCTATAAAAAGAGATGCTTTTCCCATAAAAGAAGAGTTAGAAAATCCTCTTACTGCTTTATTAGATGAAGCGGTAGATCTTCATCATGCTATCTACTCTAATCAAGAAGATCGTATTCACTTAACCCTGTCGAAAATGATAAATAAAATAGAAGAATTAAAACAGTTTCCCCAGCTCTTACCTTACCACCAGCAATCTTATACATATAATTTATTACAAGGCCTCACACCCCAACTGGAAGCTATAAAAGAGTCAAGGGGAAAGAGGAAAGATAATATTAATGCTGTTAACCGTACCTTAACTTATATGGCGCATGTATATGGGCTGAGAAAGTACGTTGTTTTTTTCTGCCCGAAAGACAAAAGTGTGTGGATACAAAAAGGAAAGAAAAAAAGACAAAAAAGATCTTTGCAAAGCTATCGCTTATGCGGGAGTTTGGTTGGTAAGTAGTTGTGGTTCAGTGGCTTTTATCTCTTCCTAAAAATATATTTGTCATTGTGGTCTTAGGAGTAGCTATCTTATTTATAGTAGTGCAAGACCCTCCGCACACTATTTGCCGCACACAAATAAATAACTTTAAATCCCAACAAACAGGCATTCTTTACAAAGATCCGAAAATTAAAACAAGGGTCAAACCCCTCATAAACGTATTGATCGAAAACTGTAAAAAGTACAATACTCCAGGGAGTTGCTATGGTTTATTTTCAAGAACTAAAAAGCTCATTAAAGGTTTTAAAGTGGTTTCCAGAGATTGTCGTGAATCTTTCGCCAATTTAGGTGCAGTAAAAAAAGCTTTATTCGGGGTATATGGTTTAATTATTCGTATCGCCTGGGGAGATACCCCCCCTGTCGCTCATCAAGATAAACTAAATTGGCTGTCTGATATAGATGTTTCCCTTTTTTGCCTTATTAAAGAGGAGATCCTTTTTTATTATGGGAGAGTTGGTTTATTAAACTTAGAAAAAAAAGTATTTAAGCAGTTACCTGGAACTAAAAGTATGAAAGAAAGCCGTATTCGGGAACTTTCACTAACATCTGAAAATTGTTCTCTTTATCCTGTTTTATAATTTATCTAAAATATTCAAGATCGAGATCGTGATCCCGATTTCGTATTTTTAATACCTTATAAACTTGTTTTTACCTTGTTTTACATAGGTTCTTTATTTGCTCTTCCTAACTTTAAAACAACATGTAGGAGGAGGTATAATGAATAAAGATCTCATTACACAGTTAAAAGAGTTTGGTCTCAACCCGCACTATTGGTTTTTAAAGAAGCTCAAACAAGAAAATAGATGGATGATTATACACAAAAAAGAACGGGAAATACGTCTTATTGGTACAACAGAAAAAAATAGAGACTGGAAAGATATCGAGTGGGTGATTTAAGTTAAACAGTCCTATGGACAATAATCTATTTTATATTGTTCATTTATTGCATTGTATTATGCTGTAGTCGGAGAAAATACTATGAGCCAAGTTTGAGAGAAGATAAAATTAATCTATTTCAAAAGGGGAGGCGGATATTTGATTAGGGTATCCAAAATCATCGTAGGCTCGAGCACAGGCAGGTAGTAAAGATAAGCGTCTGGCTTTTTTTATAGCCTTCCGCAAAGCTCTTTGTTCAGAATGTGTGAGTAAGGTGATGCGAGCAGGGTTTATTTTACCACCCTCTGATATGAACTGATAAAGCGTAACGGGAGACTTATAATCTATCTTTACTGGTTTTTTATTTTTTACTTTTTTTAATGACTGTTTCTCCATTTTTCCCTTTCCTTATCCTGGTCTGTCCTATACCCGTCCAGTTTGATCCTCGCTCCCCGTTTCCACAGGGACAGACTGTGCCGAAGACAGGTTTCTTTTTGGTCTTTTCTTTTTTTCTCCTAAAGGAACAGAAAGAGCTTCGTCTGAAGGGCTCAATTTCCTGACTTGATCGGTATATCTTAGTAATCTCTTTACCAATAGTGTCTTTTTAAAACAATAAAAATTAAGAAAATAAACATATTTTTTTTGATTTATTGACGAATGGACACCAGTTAAGTAAGCTTACAGGCTTATTGTGATAAACAGGAGTGTTATTGTGCCTAGATGTGAGTTAACGGGTAAAAAACCGGTGGTTAAGAATTTAGTCAGCCATTCTAATATTAAAACAAAGTCAAGAGCTTTTCCCAATGTATGGACTAAGACCTTTTATAGTTCATGTCTGAAGAGATCTTTTCGCCTGAAAGTAGCAGCTAGTACGATTCGCTCTATAGATAAAAGCGGTGGGATTGACCATTTTTTGATAAAGTGTCCTTTAAATCAGCTCTCCCCTTTTGCTTTAAAATTGAGAAAAAATATGGAAAAGAGGCTGCATAAAAAGGATCCAAAGAAGAAATAAGAAAAAAAGGACTTCTGCATTAAGATCAATAATAAGATCCATAAAATGATAAAAAGGAGATAAGAACTTGAAACTAAAAATAAAAAGAGGAGATGAAGCTTTGGTTATTGCCGGTTCTGAAAAAGGCAAAAGAGCCAAAGTGCTGGAAATGGATATGGTTAAACTAAAAGCCCGCCTTCAGGGAGTGAGAGTGCAAACCCATTTCGATAAAAAGGAAGGGATACAAAAAAAAGAAGGATGGATAGATTACTCTAATATTCGTCTTGTGAATGCAGCAGCTCAAAACCAAAAATCTAAAAAGTCTAAAAAATGAAATTACTTAAATTATACCAAACTGGTATAGAAAAAAAGAGGAGCTTCAGAGATTCTCTTTCCTGTGGAGAAGAAAAAAAACGATCGGAAAATCTAATAAACCGGATGGGTATAAGGCTGTTTTTTTCGTTTCCTTGGTTTTTTATCCTTTTTTCCGTTGCCGCAGACACGGCCTTTTCAGTAAAAGAAGAGGTTCTTTTAGAAAGTACAGAGTTAAAAGTGAGAAAGACTTTCCCTTTATATAAGGTGGATTTTAACCATAAAGCCGTACAAGAAGAGGTTTATAATGAGTTTATGAAAGAACTGAAAGAAAAAGAACAATCAGAAGATACTTCTTCAAAGTCTGTTAAAAAACCTTAATGCGATAATTTAAAAACAGCCAGCCATACAGCTAAAAAAGCTCCTGCCAATACAAAAAACCATACCCCTTTTTTACTGATGATATTTCGGGATATCAAAATAGGAATTAATACACTTAAAATCAGCCAAACCAATAACTTAAGGTTTAACCACAGAGGAAATGAGTGTAATTTCAGCCGGGCTATTAAACCAAAACCACTGACAAATAAAGCTAGTGCAGATAGACCATGTAAAATCATAACTCTCTTTTTATATGTTTTATTTCCTGAGTAAGCCAGCAAAGCACCTAAAGATAAAAAAAGGAAAAGGATAGCAATAAAATGAATAAATTTATATACTTCGTAACTCATCATGCATAAGTATTAAAGAATAGAGGAGCCTTTGTCAGTATTTTTTTATACTTTTTAACTCCTAAATGGGCTGTCTTGTTTGACAGTTCCCTTACCTATTTGTAAAAGAGGTGTGAATATACCCGTCCGGTTGGATTTTCGCCTCTGGCGAAGACAGGGTTTTTCGGTTTTCTCTTTTTTTTCTAAAAGGAAGTGAGAGGTTCTGAAGGTGACCCCTTTTTCTCTACCGGTTCAGTATAAAATCATAACAGGGATAATGTAACAATAAGGAGTGACACTATGTTTGAATTACAAATACTTTTTCCCATTATTGGGATTCTGGGGCTTATATTCGCTCTCAGCCTGTATAGGGTTATTCTATCTTACTCATCAGGAACAGATAAAATGAAAAGTATTGCTAGTGAGATCGAATTGGGAGCTATGGCTTTTTTAAAGTCAGAGTATTCCAAACTGTCCCTTTTTGTTTTGGCTGTTGCTATAATTTTATTTTTCTCTTTTGGCTGGCAAACTGGTTCTTCTTTTATCTTAGGGGCATTATGTTCTGGTTTAGCTGGATTCATAGGAATGAAGTCAGCTACTAAAAGTAATGTCAGAACAGCTATGGCTGCAAAAGAAAAGGGCTTAGCTGGTGCTTTAATTGTGGCCTTCAATGGAGGGGCCGTTATGGGGGTGTCTGTGGCCAGTTTGGGACTAATGGGTCTAGGACTGGTCTATTATCTATTTACGGGAATGGATACACAAATAACCTCTATCGTTTCTGGTTTTTCCATGGGAGCCTCTTCTATTGCTCTATTTGCACGCATAGGTGGGGGAATATTCACTAAAGCGGCTGATGTGGGAGCTGATTTAGTGGGAAAAGTGGAGGCTGGTATTCCTGAAGATGATCCACGAAACCCGGGAGTTATAGCGGATAATGTTGGTGATAATGTGGGTGATGTAGCGGGAATGGGGGCAGATATTTTTGAATCTTATGTTGGTGCTATGGTGGCTTCCATAACCATTGCTATTACTATGGATGCTGTCGTCATGGACCAATATTTCGGATCGGCTTTTTCCCGTAGCTTATTAACTGTATTCCCCCTGGTGTTATGTATGGTTGGCCTTTTTGGTTCTGTCATAGGCATACTGAGTATAAGAATTTTAAAAACCAAATCGCCTGCTCTGGCTTTATTATTCTCTCAGCTCATTTCTGGTTTTATATTTTTAGCTATTGTAGGTGGAGTGCTGCTTTCCATAGAAAAAGGCTATCGTCTATTTATAGCTGTTTGTGCTGGGCAAATAGCAGGATTACTTATTGGAAAGATCACAGAATATTACACCTCTTCCAAGCCGGTGCAGCAAGTAGCTAAAGCTTCTAAAACAGGTCCTGCCACAAATATCATTTCCGGTTTTGCTGTGGGATTGGAATCCACTTGCGCCCCTCTCATTGTTATTGCCGTTGCTATTCAAACGGCCTACCATTTTGCTGGATTATACGGTATTGCCATTTCTGCTGTTGGTATGCTGGCCACGGTGGGTATTACAATGACTATTGATGCGTATGGTCCTGTGGCGGATAATGCAGGAGGTATCGCTGAAATGTCTGGCTTGGGGCCGGATGTAAGAAAAATCACAGACAATCTGGATTCTTTAGGGAATACCACAGCGGCTATTGGAAAAGGCTTTGCCATTGGTTCAGCGGCTTTAACAGCTCTTGCCTTATTTGTCGCTTTTAAGGAAGCTGTAGGGGCTTCTTCTCAAACGGAAATCACCATGAGTTTAAGTCACCCCTCTGTAGTTATGGGCTTGTTCCTGGGGGCAGCTATGGTGGTTATAGCAGCCAGCTTAACCTTAGAGTCAGTAGGCAGAACAGCTTCAAAAATGGTAGCGGAAATTCGCCGGCAGTTTAAAGAAATCACAGGACTCCTGGAGGGGAAGGCAAAACCAGATACCAGTCGTTGCGTTAGTATTGCCACCAATGCTTCTTTAAAAGAAATGATTTTACCTGGGCTTATTGCTGTGCTTTTTCCCGTAGCTGTTGGTTTTATCATGGGACCGGAAACCCTCAGTGGAGCCTTGGCCGGGGCTTTATTAACTGGAGTCACTATAGCTTTATTAATGGCTAATGCAGGGGGAGCCTGGGATAACGCTAAAAAATTCATTGAAAAAGGCAGCTTGGAAGGAGCCAGTAAAGGAGATGACACTCATGCTGCTTCTGTTATTGGAGATACGGTAGGAGATCCTTTTAAAGACACAACCGGGCCGGCTATGAATATTTTAATTAAACTTCTTTCTATAGTGGCTTTGATTATAGCTCCTTTCCTTTAAGTGAAAAGGATAACTTGTTGCGACTATCTCCTCACCTTCGTTCTTTATCTTTAATTTTTTCCATAGTTCTTATGGAGTTCACTGCCTTTGGTATGATTATCCCCCTTAGTCCTTATTTAGCCAGGGATTTTGGAGCAGACGATCTGGAAGTGGGCCTCTTGATGAGTGTATATTCTTTGGCACAATTAATTTTTGCCCCTCTTTGGGGTTATTTAAGCGATCATCTGGGACGAAAGCCTATTATCTTAACTTGTTTGTTAGGGTCTTCCCTTTTCTATTTTTGGTTCTCCTTTGCCAACACTCTTGAAGTTTTATTTTTGACCCGCATACTGGCTGGGGCCTTTGGAGCGGTTATGTCGGTATCCATGGCTTGTATAGCTGATGTAACAGGGGAGAAAGAGCGATCCAGAAACATGGGTTTGGTAGGGGCCGCTATCGGTTTGGGTTTTATTATTGGCCCTTTTCTGGGAGGCCTTTTTGGTCTATTGGGCCAACAATTGGGAAAAGGCCCTCCTTTCGGTTCCAGTTTTTCTGCTCTTGGAGCTTGCCTTATTTGCTTAATGAATTTTTTTATTGTTCTATTTTTTTTTAAATCAAAGGATTTTGTTTTTCCGAACTCTAAAAAAAGTTTCCCATCACGGGAAAACCAAAAGCAACTCCTTTCTGCAAATCGAACCAGCACAAAAACTCCTTTCTCTATTTCTATAAAAAAGGTTCTGTTAAACATTAAAAACAGCCATCAGCGTCGTGTTCAACAATTGTTTTTAGCTATAAAGTATCCTGTCTTAAATCAAACCCTGCTTATGTATTTTCTTTTAACCTTGGCCCTAGCGGGCATTGAAGCTTCTTTGTTTTTATATGTGAGAGATAAACTGTCCTGGTCTCATTTCCCGGCCAGTATTGGCTTTACCTATATAGGTTTAATGATGGTACTGACTCAAGGTTTTTTAGTGAGAAAAATCATACCGCGCCTGGGAGAATACAAAACGGTGGTGTGGGGATTAATCATAGGTGGAGTGGGCTTTGCCGGAGTGGGCATGACCCATTGGCTTTGGTTTTTAGCTCTCAGTGTGACTCTTTTATGCATTGGTTATGGTCTGGCCAGTACCTGTCTTTCCGGAGCTGTGAGCCTTTTAACTAATAAAGATCAACAAGGAAGTATTTTCGGAGTTCATCAAAGTGTATTTTCTATGGCACGTATTATAGGGCCTGCTCTGGGAGGATGGTTTTATAGAGACTTAAGTCCTTCAGCTCCTTTTTACATATCCGGTCTAATGGTACTTTTTGCTTTATTGGTCGGATTCAGTTTAAAGAAAAGCTTTCCAAAACAAGGTAAAATGGCAATCACTTAATAAGTTATATAGGAGATATGGATATGGTTAACGAACGGGAAATAGCCAGTGCTGCTGGACGCCGACCTGTTGGCAATAGGAAAGTGGCACCACAACACCTGGATGCTATTGAAGGTGTTGTACTTTCTGGCCTAAGAACTTTTGTGAAACCAATCAAAGGACATGATGCCGCGGATATTTTCATAGCTGCAACAGAAAGTGCAAAATCAGAAAGTATTTGGAATTATCTTAGTTACGGTCCTTTCACTAGCGAGGCGGAAGTACAAACTTGGTTACTTAATTGCGAAGCTTCCAAGGATCCCATTTTTATGAGTTTTTGTGATAGAAAAACTGGCCGGACCGGAGGAATGGGTAGTTTTATGAGAATCCAGTCAAATACTGGAGTTGCTGAAATTGGTAATATCTGGTTTAGCCTTGCTTGGCAAAATACTATTCAAGCCACTGAAGTGCTCTCACTAATGATGTATCATATTCTAGAAACCAAAGCTTATCGCCGATTGGAGTGGAAGTGCGATGCACTCAACAAAGCATCTCGTGCTGCTGCATTACGCCTTGGCTTTCGCTATGAAGGTGTTTTCCTTAACCACATGATTGTTAAGGGACGCAATCGAGACACAGCCTGGTTCTCTCTTACAAAAGAAGAATGGCCGGCTGTACATACAACCCATATTCGTTGGCTTGCACCTGAAAACTTCGATACTGAAGGACGACAAAAATGCTCACTAAGTGACCTTACCAGTGCACTTTGGTAAAAATGACACTTAAACTTACACTCACATTGAATTCATAAAATGTTTAAAAGTCCTTCTTCAGAAAAATGAGAGTTTTTGGTAAAATAAAGAATGTTAAAATGGATTCATAAAAAAGAAAATGAAGACTCTTTTTCTATTGAAATTTTTCAATTAGAAAATCTCATCAACAATAAAATTCCTTTTTTATTTTTCAATCTAAGTCCTCATTTCTTGGTGAAAGACTACGGAAACTTTGTATCCTCTGTTCTCAAGTTATCACAAGCTGTTACAGAACAAGATGTTAAAAAGAAATTAGAAAACACAGATAAGTCAAAACCTATCATTTTAATTTGTGAAAAAGGAAGCCAAAGTCGCAGTTTAGCCCAACACTTACAAAAAAAAGGTTTTATTAATACTTTCTTTATTAAAGACGGCATAATGTCTTTAATAGAAGAGAAAAAATAATCAGAACCCTATATGTGATTGTTCAATATATAGCTAAATAAAACCAACTAAGAAATAAGAATAAAAAAGCTAGGAATGATACACTCTTTGAACTCTTTCTCCGAGACGGGTTAAAATTTCTTCAGGAATCGAATCTACCGCATCAGATTGTTCTTCAACAGAAATAAACCGGTTATTTTGAGACCCAAAAATAACCACCTCTTCTCCTCTTTGTACTTCTCCCGCCGCTCCCACGACGGCTGTCACATCTACCATAAAAAAATCCATGCAAATATGCCCTACAATAGGCACTCTCTCACCTCGAAACAAAACCTCGCCCTTATTAAAAAGACGATAAGGGAGGCCATCCGCATACCCCATAGAGATCACAGCCACTTTTGATTTTTTTTTGGTGATCCATTTTCCACCATAAGAAATAGGCTGACCGGCTGGTAATGTATAAGACCTAACAACAAAAGATTTTAAACAAGACACCGGCTTTAAATGGATGGAATGGTATTTTTGTTCTGCCTCTTTTGAAGAAAAAAGAACAGGGGGTTTGATTCCATATAGACAAATCCCCGGTCTAAAACCCAAAGAAAAATCCTTCAATTGAGAGTGACACCATAAAGCAAAAAAGCCGGCACTGTTGAGTAAATGAATATGCAGATTTTGATTAGGGAAAAATTGTTTAAAAAAATGGTGTATTTTTTTCAAATTGTGAATTTGCCGAAGGGCTGAGCTATTTTTCTTAAAACCGGCCAACTCTCCTTCACTGAGATGGGAAGCTAGGCCCTGTAGTTTCAACATAGGATGTTTTTTTATATACTCCAGTATAGGAGAGACTTCCGAAGGAGGAAATCCAAAGCGGTTCATCCCTGTGTTGAATTTCAGATGAAAGGGCACTTCCTTTTTTTTTGATAAGGTGAGAGCTTCTATATCATCCCATTGCCCTACGACAGGAATAAAATGATATAAATCTATTACCTCCATCTGTGTTTTATCAAAAGGGGCAAAAATATAAATCTCCATATCCGAAGCTAACTCTTTGAGAGCTAAAGCTTCGTCAATGGAAATCACGCCTATTTTTTTGATACCGGCCTCTCTCATCGCTTTTGCCACTTCCAAAGCACCATGACCATAGCTGTTCGCTTTAACTATAGGACAGAAAAAACCCTTTTCTTTACAGGTCATTGCATAAAAAGTTTTCACATTTTCTTTTAAAGCTTTTAAATCCACCTCTAAACAAGCTCTCATTATTCTTAGTCCTTTTGGTTTTAAAAGCTATACTTATCATATAGAGGAAAAAATAAAAAGATTCTGACAAACATTTATTTCGGTAGATGATCTCTTAAATATACGGCATCTTCATAGTGGTTGACGAGCTGTGGGTATTTTATGTTTTTAAAATCTATACTAAGAAAAAAACCATAAGAATTAAACTCAGGATCAAACATAGGTGGACCGTGGACCCTGGCCCCTATTTTTAAATACCATTTAAACAGCCTAGAAATTTTTATAAGACTTTTCTGATCCGGTTTCACATTTAAAAGCATCTTATCCATTCCTGAAACAACATATTTTTTAGTGGGAGCAACCAATGATGTTGTATCCACAATCCCCTGATCTATAAAAGTGTTATATATACAGGCCGCTTCTTCAGTTTTAATGTTTAAAACATTCACCTGTCCGAACATGTATTTAGAAAACACCTCTCTGAAATATCTGGCCATCCCTAACCATATACAATGAATAGCCTGACTGCTTCTTAGCTCTTTATGGGTACAGGCCCACTCCATTTCCACAAACCCATTTTCTTTTTTCTTTTTATGTAGAAAATGATGTAAGTCAAAGTACTTCTCATTACCAAAGTGCTCGTATCCTTTAAATTTAGAAGAAATAAAACGATAAGAACCTTTTACCTGATAGTTACTTTTATCTACAATAATCAGATGATCTGCGTGAATATCCTGTTCATCAATGCTTAACTGTGATTCAAAAGTGACCCCTTTTCGTTCCTGATAAAATACATTGTGTCTTAAATGAAAAACTCCCTGTAACTCCTTTTCCGTTTCTGCTATCTTAATAAAAAATTTTTCAGTATCAATACAAAAAGAGACACTGGGTTTATAATGTTTAAATTCCTTCGGTAAATCCCCAACAGAAGAAAGGTTCTTTGGTGGATTATGTGAGATTTTATTACTTACTTTTTTAGATAAAGTTAGCTCCTTATGGGAGGCAAAAGGAGAGGAGTCCAGATGGGGGTCGCTTTCTGGTTTGTTTTCTTTCATTTCTACTCATTTCCCTGGGACTTTATATTATACCCGTCCGGTTTAACTCTTGTTCCCTCTTTCACGAGCTTTGCGGGGACAAGTTTCACACGGATCAAATTTTCCGATCGTCTCTTTATATAAGATTTATGAAAATTTATCAAATTAAGAGAGACCCTACAATAGGGAAAATCTGGAATATCTTCCAGGTTTTCCCCCTATCTCTTTAACAGTAAAAGGAGATATTCCTTTGGCCTTTAGTTTTTTAGCAAGCGAGAAAAAAGACCGTCTTTATTACTATCTGTAACAGATATAGTGCGCCCCTTGCTTACATTTTCTTTAGGAATGAGCAATTCTAAAACCCCATCTTTGAAATGCGTCTCTACAGCAGATTCTCTTACTTTACCAGGCAGCGTGAAAGCTCTTTGAAATTTTCCATAAAACTTTTCATAAAAGTGTTTATCCTCCTTGTGCTTTGTTTTATATTCATTTCTCTTTTCTCCAGATATGTGCAAAGTATTGTCATTTAATTCAATATGAATATCTTCTTTTTTCACACCTGGAATATCAAAACTGAAAAAATAGTAATCTTTTGTTTCATGAAAATCACAAATCGGTAAAAAGCTTTTCTCACTTTTTGTGACCGGCATGTCCCAAAAATTATCTAAAGAATGTGTAAAATCATCAAACCACCCCGCTGGTTTGTTATTGTTATATAATCTTAAGTTCATATACCCCTCCTTCTTTCCTATGTTTATTTCTTACATTCTTAAAGATGAGTTTGAAATCAATTTTGTCAAGTATTATACTGATTGTATTTGATCTTTCCTTCTACAAGGACAAGGTTTTCCTTTTTGCTTAAAATTTTGTAAGTTTGATATATTGATATTTCTTCAGAAAAACAGTTTGCCGTTTGAGGTCTAAGGCTATTGGCTTCCTACCAAGGAAGACAAGGTCCGTCCCGAGAGGCAAAGCCCCGTATAAAGGCAAATCTGTTTTCCTGAAGGACACATTTACTAATAAATCACTCTCTTTGTGGCGACCAGATTCCCGTTTAGCAAATCTAGATTCCCGCTTTCGCGGAAATGAGATCTAAAATAATAAAAATATAAATAAAATCAAATTGTTAGGATTGTTTCAGAACCGACTATTTACCCTTGAGAAAGAACTTACAGAAACCACAAAGCCCTATCCCTGCGAAAGCGGGGATTGATCCTGCCTTCGTGGAAACGGGGATCAAACAAGATTAATATAATTTATTGCCATTTGTGTCATTTTAAGCAAATAAAAAAGAGACACATCCTGAGTAAATTCCAATATTTATATTATAAGAAAATATTTTACACTTACAAAAAAATATAATTTTTTTTAAGATGTACATTTAAAAAAATTGGTTCATAATAGCCTCTTTTATGAGTTTACACTCATCACCAATTGATGATCACAAAATAGGTTTGTGATTTTGTTAAGAAAAGGAGAATATTATGAAATTATATCACTCTATTACAGTATTACTCATGTCCTCAATGATGGTTTTTGTTTTTACATCCGCTTCTTCTTTTGCGGGAAAAAAAGGAAAACATGCACATTCACACTCACATGCTAAAGGCAAAGCCGCAATAGAAAAAGGGACGGAAATATCTTGGGATCAATGTTGCGAACAAACTAAAAATGACACAGCTAAATGCCAGAGCATGCAAAATGTGACCGGAAAAAAACAAAATAAAGGAACTAAAGAAAAACCAAATTGGGTGGCCAGTAATTGCCCTGAAGCTAAATCAGCCGCTCCCTCAGCAGATGCAAAACCAGCAGAGAAAAAGGCTGGTGAAGCAAAAAAAGAAAAGGAAAAAGAGAAAAAGAAGTAACAACCAGGGTAGTTTTTAGCTAAATGCTGCCAGTATAGCGTGATTTTTATGAAATAAGTAACTAGTATAAACCACCTAAAAGCTATAAAAAGTTGGTTTTTAAAAAAAACGAGGAGGTCGCAGTCAACAAAGGTCGCTTCTTCGCTTCAAGTCCCTCTCCCATAATCAAAAAAAGGATATTTTTTTTATGAAATAAATAATCCACCGAAAACTAAGTAGCGGGAGAGGGACTTGCCTACTTCGTTTGCTCGCTTCCCGCTCGCTCACTGCGTAGGCTCCCCTCAGTCGCTCAGAAAATCATCCAAGATTTTCTGCCCTTTGTTATCTGCTCCCATCCGGTCGCAGTCAACAAAGGTCGCTTCTTCGCTTCAAGTCCCTCTCCCATAATCAAA
>JAPPLY010000045.1 GCA_028819305.1 Bdellovibrionales bacterium | reverse complement strand
GTTTTTTAGCTTACTCCCTCTCCTATACGATGAAGCATCGTATGGAGCAAAGGGGATTGAAAATGGGTTGCTTAAAATCCTAAAATAAGCCTAAAAACCAACAAAAACAACTCCTATTTACCCCCTGGTGGTCGCTAATAACCCTCTGCTTCCCGGAGTATCCCGTCACCTATGGAAAAAGTTTGGAATATCCTCTACATAGGCTTTCTTCCCTTTTTTGGTTATTCTGGCTATGGCCATATTGCTTTTTGACCAGTCTAAGGCTATATAGTGTTCATACATAGGGTCTCCTCCTTTTTAAAATGGTTATATATGTTCAAGGTGGTGCTTACCCTATCTCAGGGCTTGAATCACCTTAGGAGACCAACTTTTTCCATTTATCAGAAGAATTTGTGAAGAATAGTGCTGTCAGGTCGGCATCTATTGATATATTACTTTTAAAATAAAGGTATTTAATTTTTATTTTGACTTTCTAGGATATATTACTTATAGTAATATATATGAAAAAGCATTTATTTGATCCTAAAGAGCTATTGCCTGAATTTGATAATTTCTTACACCAAAAGGGAATAAGGTTTGAAGCTGTTGTCATTGGCTCAGGAGCTTTAACTATTGTGGGTTTCTTACAAAGACAGACTATTGATATAGATGTTTTGGATCCAAAAATTCCAGAGAAGATAATACAATTGGCAGAGGAGTTTCGTATTCAAAAAGAAAAAAAAGGAATTTATTTAATTAAAAACTGGATAAACAATGGCCCAGATAAGCTGTTATTAAATCTGCCAAAAAATTGGCTGTCTCGGACGCAACCCTTCTTTAATGGAAAAGCTCTTACTTTTGTCACTTTAGGCCGGCCTGATCTTTTAAAAGATAAGTTGTGGGGGTTTTGTGATTTAAGGGAACAGGACAAGTCAGTCATTCTGGCTTTAAAACCTTCTCGCAGTGAACTACTTGGAACAGCTAAGTGGGTGAAAAATCAGGAAGCTCATCCTTCCTGGCCGGATCATGTTGATTCCAAAGTTAAAGAGCTTTTTAAGGATTTGGATTATGGGTTTCAGTAATTTTATAATAGAAACAGGAAAAGCATTGGATAGTGATCTTCGAGCTATAGGTTTTAATCTTAAAGGCAAAAAGAAGTCCATAGACCCTAATATTGAGGCTTCTCTTATTTCCGCTTCCATAGAGGCTGTTAATAATAAGGACAATCGTATAGGGGGGCTCTTGGTGGATTGGATCACGCTTCATTATTTAAGAGTCAATGTGGATAGACTTACGAAATTTGTTTTTAGTTTGAGTGATTCAGATTACAAATTTGTAAAAGTTTTTTGGTGTGCCAATGCCCAAAGGCTTTTTATAAAGGATCAGAGGTTTAAAAGATTGTCTGAATTATACAAAGGTAAAAGAGTTAATTTTGCAGATCGTTTTATAAAGAGAGGACAACAAAAAGTAACAAAGGTGCTTATTGAAATAAAAGGGGAGGATGAAAGATTTAAAAGGACTTGCATCCGAGTTCCCGAGGGATATTTTTCAGAGAGACCTCATCAGATTTTTCCCGTATCTGTTATTGCCAAAAATCACCTTCCTTACCGTTATAGGGTTATGATGGGCTCTTCCTATCGTGCTGACTTGTGGGCCTTGCTTGATATTGATCCCCATATTTCAGCTTATGCCTTGGGAAAAAAAGCACATTGTTCTTATCGTGCAGCTTATATGGCTAAGAAGGATTATGGGCTTTTGAAGGGAAAACTCCTGTAAAAGAAATGGGGGCCACGACATCTAGCCTTTCAATTGGCCCCCATTTCACTTGAGGTTTAGCTATGTATCTGATGAATGAAATCCGATGTTTTGTGATCTAAACCCACTGATTGGAACACAGAGAACCTTTGGTTCTTTAAACGAACAAGGCTTTTCACAACATCATTGTAACCACTGACCAACTTCCTTTTTAAAATGGTTATATATGTTCAAGGTGGTGCTTACCCTATCTCAGGGCTTGAATCACCTTAGGAGACCAACTTTTTCCATTTATCAAAATCCTGTAGAAGAATTTTGTGAAGAATGGTGGTGTCGGGCCGGCACCTATTGATATATTGCGTTTAAAATGGAAGCTATTATTCTTATGATTCCCTGTCAACCTTTCAATTGGCCCCATATCAACCTTTCAATTGGCCCCATATCAACCTTTCAATTGGCCCCATGCCAACCTTGCGATTGGCCCCATGCTAACCTTTCAATTGGCCCCCAGCTAACCTTTCAATTGGCCCCAATTCCACTTGACGCTCAACTGATTATTCGGATAGAGTGAAGTAGATTATGTCTAACACAGATTTATATCCACGCTATATTAAACCTCTGTTGTTGGAGGCTCTAAAAGATTCACCGGTAGTATTGATTCATGGTCCGCGTCAGTGTGGAAAAACAACATTGGCTCGTACGGTAGGAACACCTAAAAAATATGAATATATCAGCTTTGATGATGATGTGATGACTAAAGCGGCAAAAGAAGATCCTATTGGATTTGTAAAAGGGTTATCGAAGCGGGTTATTTTAGATGAAGTCCAAAAGGTTCCACATATTTTTTCTACACTTAAAAAAGAGGTTGATAGCAATAGAGTACCTGGTCGTTTTATATTAACTGGTTCAGCAAATATCTTAAGGATGCCAAAACTTTCAGATTCACTTGCCGGTCGTATGCAAATTTTAAGGCTACATCCTTTATCACAAGGAGAGTTGGAGCACCATAAGTCACGTTTTCTTGATACTCTCTTTAAAGGTGCATTCAAAACTAAAAAAATGGAACTTTCATTAAATAAGCTGATCAATCGAATCGTTACAGGAGGATACCCTGAAGTATTTAAACGTCCTTCCGAAAGACGAAGGATCAATTGGTATCAAAATTATGTAAAAACTCTAATCCAACGGGATATATTGGATATATCAAAAATTCGTTCTGTTGATATACTTCCAAGACTTTTGGCTCTATCTGCAACTCAAACATCTCAGCTTGTAAATTTTGCTAATCTTGCTTCTGCTTTTCAGGTAAGCCGACCCACAGTTTTTGATTATATTGCTTTGTTTGAGCAGATGTTTTTTCTGGAAAAATTACCTCCCTGGTATAGCAGTCGTTTCAGACGCCTTATTAAAACACCTAAGCTTCATCTATGTGATACAGGGCTTACCTGTGCTCTTCTTGGTGTCAATGCTGCGTCTTTGAAAAAAAATCGTCCATTATTAGGTCAGCTTCTTGAAACATTCGTATTTCAAGAGTTAAGACGACAAGCTAGTTATCACAAACAAAACCATGCTTTTTTTCATTATCGTAACAAAAAAGGAACTGAAGTGGATATTGTTATAGAAAGAGGTCATTTAGTAGCTGGTGTGGAAGTTAAATCTTCTGCTACTGTGAATTTGGCAGATTTTAAAGGGTTGCGTATGTTGAAGCAAGCTGTGGGTAAACATTTTGCTTGTGGTGTAATACTTTACAATGGTGAAACAAGTGTTGGTTTTGGTAATGGCTTCTTTGCTGTTCCCTTAAATGTTTTATGGATTTGAAATTAGTAGCCGGAAATACATCTATTGATTTTGAGCATTTACCCCTATGAATAAGAAGATTGAAAGAAAAAAATATCAGAATAAAATTATCCAATCAATATTATCTTTGGTATTTCTTGTATTAGCTTCTTATTTATATGTTAATAATCCTGATTTTTTTAAGATAAAAGATGAAAATGTATCATGTAGAATTGATATAACTACAAATTTAGAAGCACGTAAAAAATACTGGATGAATAAATACAAAAAACAAGGAAAACTTATAAAAAGTTGGGTAGTCCTTAGTGTTCACGAATCAAAATCTTCTGCTCAAGAAGTGGAGACAAGAGAAGCTAAATTGCAAAATTGTGAAGCACACCCAGGAGGGCGAAATTCTGAAAAAGAAATATGGTATGTCTATAAACTAGAATATAATTAGTTTCTTTTTAAATGATTCAAGTTTTGATTCTAAGAGTCCGACATTAAAAATTAGTGACTACACAATAGGGACGAGATAGTGGAAGATATTTTCAAACCAGAAAGTTTAAGCATAAAAAATCTATTTGGATCGCCTGATTCTTTATTTGAGGTTCCTGTGTATCAACGTCCCTATAGTTGGGAAAGTGAGGAAGTAGAACAACTTTGGGACGATTTATATGAATCCTATAAAAATCAAGAGAAAAATCACAATTATTTTTTAGGGTCTATTATTACCATTCCTAAAAATAATGGCTATCAGGATATAGTGGATGGCCAGCAGAGACTTACCACTTTAATGATTCTTTTTTGTGTTATTAGAGACCTTTATCCAAATATCAATCACAACATTGATATTAATGAAGATTCAAAAGTCATTAAAATCAAAAGAGTTAAAGGGTTTATTTGTGATGCAGATGACAGAACTCGATTAAGACTACTAACCCATGCTTCTCATCAAAATGATTTTGAAAGATGTGTTTTAAAAGAAGGAGCAGCAAATGAAATACTATCAAAAGACAACAAAGGTTCTATAAAAGATAAGTTTATACAGGTCTCTAAGATATTCGGAGAAAAACTATCAGAAATTGGGGAAGAAGAAACAGGAAGAATGCTGAATTACATTGGAAATTACGTAAAAATGATAAAAATAACATGCAAAGGTCGATCTTTTGCTGTGAAATTATTTCAGGTATTAAATGACAGAGGGAAGGACTTAGAGGCTTCTGATTTAATAAAAAGTGCTTTAATTTCAAGGCTCCCGGATAACAAACATAAACAGTTTATTGCAGATTGGGATAAAGTAAATAATATAATAGAAAACTTTGAATGTGATACAGATATTGATGATATGTTCACTTTGTATGTCTATTATAAGCTTGCTTCCAATCCTAAAAGGAATAACTATGATGAAGTTGAAAGTTTTTCCAAGAATGAAGATTCAAATGCAGTTATAAACAATTTTAAGAATTTTTGTTCTTTATATGGAGAACATATATCAAATTCAAATAATAAAATTATAAATTGTTTCAGGTATTTGAGATGGAAATACCATTGGAAAGCTATACTGATAACAGCTTTAAAATCTAATTTTTCAGAATATAAAGAGCTTACTTTTGAATTAAGAAGATTTTACTATCTCAATTGGATTGCCGGAAAAACTGTTAATACTATCAAACAGACATCGTTTAATCTTATAAAGTTTATTAAGGAAAAGCGACCTCTGTCTTTTATTAAAGAGGAATTAAACAAAAAACTAGAAGAAGGTGACATTTTTCAACTTGTGTTGTCCAATTTAAAATCTAATGTTGCTAAATCCAGTTGGATTAAGCCAGTTTTAATGATGATAGAATACAAACAAACAGATGAGGAGGATAAGGATTTTGTTTCTTTGTATAGAAAAGTTCACTTGGAGCATGTTTTGCCAGTTCAATACAGAAAAATTTCAGGGTGGGAGCATATTGAAAAAGATACAGCAGATAATTATCTGCACTCTATAGGAAATCTGACTTTATTGGGAGGCAGTAAAAATGTTGAAGCCAGTAATAACTCTTTTAAAGTTAAGCTTAATGTTTATAAAGGGGCAGGCAAACATAATAAAAGTAAAAAAGGAGTAACAAGTTTTCAGATTACTCAGAGAATAGCTCAGAATGTATATGAAAGAGATATAGAAAAATGGAATAAGCAATCTATAGAAGATAGATGGAATTGGTTTTTAGATGAATTACAAACCTTGCTGCGAATTGACGCCTCTTCTATTTATGTTAGTGAGTTAAATAAGATAGAAGATATAAAAAACCCATATTCAGAAGCTAATGGGGGCCGCGACACTAATGGGACAGTTTTTATTCAAGATGAAGATTCCATAGAAGCAAAAAAATATACTGAAGAATTTCATATGGAAGATAAAACGGAATTTGTAAAAAAGACTTATCAAAAAATCCGTGATTCTTTATCTGAGTTTACCTTCAACTGTCAACGCAACTATATATCTATACGACACTCAAAAAACTTTGTATATCTAAACTTTAGGAAAAAATTTATACGTTTAATAGTTATGCTACCAGAGGATGAGGTTAAAAAGATTGTTACAAACTATGAACTTCAGATACCAGGAATCAGTGTTCAAAATTTCTATAATGGACCATGTACTTATATACTTATAAAAAGCCTGAATCATATTGATGAAGTGTATCAAGTTTTAAGAGTAACTGCTGGGAAAATGGAAAAAAAATCAGTATAATTTTAACAAAGAAGTTTGTAGTTTTCTTGTCGCGACCTCCATTTTGGACTATACCGACATTTTTCAACAAAAATGTCGGTTTCCATTCACCTGTATATTTATCAAATACACTCAGTTATATAAAGTGGTTGGATTTAATAAATAAGAAAAAGGGGGTAGTATTACCAATAAATGTGGTAGTATGATATCCAATACTACCACATTTAATTTTCATACTACCTCTATTTAATGCCATAAGCTTTGAATGAATGTAAGAATTAAAAATTAGGTAAAATCTAGTTGCTTAGATAAAATATAGTATATTTTATGCGAAATAATTTGACAAATGGTCTTATTATGTTACTTTAAATATACTATGAGAGGCTTATCTATTGGTTCTCTTTCAAGGAAGAGATTTTCTAAAGTTTTAAGAGAGTCTGGTGAAACTATTGTACCACAAGAGGTTTCTAAAATCTTGGGTATGACAAAACAAAGCAGTTCTTTATTATTGTCTTATTGGAATAAGCAGGGTTGGGTAAGGAGAGTGCAAAGAGGTCTCTATATTCCCATTCCATTAGAAGCTGATAGCAGGGATATTAGTGTGGAAGATCCTTCCCTGGTTGCTATGCGTTTATTCTCTCCCTGTTATATAGGGGGTTGGAGTGCCACTGGGTATTGGGATATGACAGAACAGCTATTTAATACTGTGTTGGTGATGACTGTTAAACGCCCAAATAATAGAAATCCGATTATTGATGGAATGAAATTCAAACTAAAAAGTGTTTCCAAAGATAAGCTTTTTGGGCTGAAAATAGTATGGAGGGGGCAATCCAAAATCAAAGTTTCTGATCCCAGCCGAACAGTTGCGGATATGTTAATGGACCCTCAATTAGGAGGTGGTATTA
Source organism: Bdellovibrionales bacterium (assembly GCA_028819305.1). Classification (GTDB taxonomy): domain Bacteria; phylum Bdellovibrionota; class Bdellovibrionia; order Bdellovibrionales; family UBA1609; genus JANQSP01. Next base: position 10,536 of record JAPPLY010000045.1, on the reverse strand, counting down.
GACCTGTAAGAGATGTATTTCAGAACTACTTAATGTCAGAAGATAGGGATATTAAATTGCTTATTAGGTATTGCCGAAGGTTGAAAAATGGAACTGTTTTTAAAAGGCTTGGATTGCTTTTGGAGATGGATGCTCCGGAAGAGAAAAAAGCGATAAAAATTTGTAAAGATAATTTGAGTCAGGGTTATTCTAAATTGTCTTCTGTTTTAAAATGTCCAAAGATTATTACAAAGTGGAAATTGTATGTTCCAAAATCTTGGGTTGAGGATTTTAAAGAGTGATACGTAAGGTAGAAATTACAGAATTTTCCAAAAAGTTGTCATTTAGAGCTGACATTGTTGAAAAAGACTATGTGTTGGGATGGCTTTTGGCGGGCATATCAGCACAAAAAAATCTTTCTCAGAATTTGATATTTAAAGGGGGTACTTGTTTAAAAAAGTGTCATCTGGAAACTCATCGTTTATCTGAAGATTTGGATTATACTGTTTTAGATAAAAAATATGTAGATGAAGATTTTCTTATCAGTTCTTTTAAAACTGTTTCTGATTGGGTTTATGAAAAGAGTGACATTGAAATGCCAAAAAATCTAATTAGCTTTAGAAAGTATAAAAATAAAAAAGGAATTATTTCAGTCAGAGGAAAAGTTGGCTATAGGGGGCCTCTTCTTCAAAAGAGAAATCTCCCTAAAATCCAATTAGATATAACAGCTAGTGAAATTTTAGTTTTAAAACCCGTAAAGCTTAAGGTACATCATCCTTATTCAGATGAACCAAAAACAGGGATAACAGCTTATTGCTATTCTTATGTAGAGGCTTTTGCAGAAAAGATAAGGGCTTTAGGTGAGAGAGCAAGGCCGAGAGATTTGTATGATATTGTATGTCTTTTAAGGAATAAATCCCTTTTATCAGATCATGAACTCCTGCTTTCTACATTAAAGAAAAAAAGTGATCATAAAAAAATGGAAATGCCAAATTTTAAATCAATAAAAGCTCATAAAAAAATAGATGAATTGGGTACAGAGTGGGAAAGTATGTTGGCTCATCAGTTACCCCTTTTACCTCCTTTAAAAATCTTCTGGCGGGAATTGCCCTCATTTTTTGAATGGTTAAACAATAGAAAAGATACAGAAAAGTCTCTTAAGGGTATAACTAAAGACGGAGAGTTATGGGAATCAGGTAGAATGGAAAATATCTATTCTACTAATTTTATTCTTGAGAAGATCAAATTTTCTGCTCTAAATCGGCTTTGTGTTGAATTACTTTATGAAGGCAAAAAAGCAACAATAGAGCCTTACTCTTTCAGGAAAAACGAAGAGGGACATATACTATTTTACGGCTGTCATCATAAAACAAAAAAGACAGATTCTTTTAAAATTGAGGAGATTCAATCTCTGAATATAACAGTCAAGCCTTTTACTCCCAAATATGTTGTAGAAATTGGGTAATTTAAACTTTCTTTTTTGTATGAGAGTAAGTTTTTTCTTTAATTTAAGCTTAGACAGTCCGATTAGATTTCAGTCCGGATTATATAGGGGGCTAAAGAGGTATTATATAGCTTGTTCATCATCGGAGTAAAAAGAGAATCCAGGACTTTGGGGAAGTCTTTGCCCCTAAAAAATATGTCCATAAAAGTTAAAAAATGAGGATTATAAATAAGTAACTGCCAGGGAGGGCAAGGCCATGGGAAAACCTGCAAGAAAAATTGATATTACACAATTTAAACATAAGAAGAAAAAGCGAAAAAACAACCCCTCTATTGGTCTTGTTAGCAATAAAACAGAACCGCTTAAAGATGAAAAGAAAAAGAAATATGCTTTTGATTGCCATATTTCACCAGAACTAAAGTTTGATCCGAAACGGGCAGAAATTGAAAAAATCATTGATAGAGGACTTTCTGGCTCGGAACAAGAAGCCAAAATGGCACTTGAAAAATTAAAAAAGAAGCAAGAACCCTATTTAAACTGGACAGGTAAAGCGGAGCAAACTTCTTTTGAAATCCCGACAGTATCACTTCATACTCATGAGAAGATAGATTCCAGAGCTATCATTGAGAAAGTTAGAAAAACAAATTCCGTAAATTACGAACAACTTTCTCTTTTTAAAAAGGAACAAATAATTCCTGAAAATGAAGCTATAGATTTTTATAAGCACGATAAAGGGTGGAGTAACCGATTGATTGCTGGTGATTCTCTTTTGGTTATGAACTCTCTTTTAGAAAAAGAAGGAATGACTGGAAAAATCCAGTGTATTTATATCGATCCACCTTATGGAATTAAATATGGTTCTAACTTTCAGCCTTTTACAAATAAAAGAGATGTAAAAGATAAAGAAGATAAAGACTTAACAGCAGAACCAGAAATGTTAAAGGCTTTTCGTGACACTTGGGAATTAGGTATTCATTCTTATTTAACTTACTTGAGGGATAGATTATTCTTAGCAAGAGAATTATTAACAGATAGTGGTTCTTGTTTTGTGCAAATCTCTGATGAGAACGTGCATTTGGTAAGAAATTTAATGGATGAAATTTTTGGAGTAAAAAACTTTGTAAGGCTAATCACTTTTTCTAAAACAGGTAGTATGGTTTCTAAATATTTGGGACGAACAAGTGACTACTTACTTTGGTTCTCTAAAAATAAATCAAATTTAAAATACAATCAGTTGTTTTCTCCAAAATTGCCGGATTCTTTTTATAGTAATGTAGAACTAAAAGAAGGAACTATTAGGAAAATTACAAAAGCAGAGAGTATAGATCCATCATTACTACCTGAGGGAGCAAGGATTTTTCGGCTTGTGAGTTTAGAGAGTTCTGGTTCAGCAAAAGAAGATACCCCTTTTGAGTTTGAGGGTGCAGTTTTTAGACCACATAAAAATAGACACTGGAGCTTATCATATCCAGAAAGTATGGAAGCGCTGAAAGAGTCAGGACGGATTATAAAAAATGGAACTAAACTTAGGTGGAAGTATTACATTGATGACTATCCATTAAAAGTATTATCTGAGGTTTGGAATGATACTTCAGGTTTTAGTTCTAATCAAAAATATGTTGTGGAAACACGGCCAAAAGTTATAGAGCGCTGTCTTTTAATGGCTACAAATCCAGGAGATGTTGTTTTTGACCCAACTTGTGGGAGTGGAACGACAGCTTATGTTGCTGAAAAATGGGGTCGTCGTTGGATTACTTGTGATACTTCACGAGTGGCTATTACTTTGGCTAAACAAAGGCTAATGACCTCTGTTTTTGATTATTACAAGTTAAGGAATCAAGATGAAGGCATTAGTTCTGGTTTTCAATATAAAATTGTGCCTCATATCACTTTAAAATCTATTGCTAATAATGAGCCTCCGAAAAAAGAGGTGCTTTATGATCAACCTCTTAAAGATAATAAAAAAGCCAGAGTCACAGGCCCTTTTACATTAGAGGCAGTTCCATCTCAATTTGTGCAGGCTATAGGACAGGAGAAAAAACACTCTTTTAAATATGAATGGTTGGATGAGGTGAGAAAAGCAGGAATTAGAGGAAAAAAAGGAGTTGCAACAGATATGGATTTTGCAAGACTTGAAAAACTTTCAGGTTTTAAATATCTTCATGCCGAAGGAGAAACAAAAAATCCAAGAAGTGTGATTATTTCTTTTGGGCCAGAACATTCTCCACTTGATAAAAGACAGGTAGAATTAGCTTTAAAAGAAGTAGAAGAAAAAAAAGATAAACCGGATATTTTAGCTTTTGCTTCTTTTCATTTTGACCCAGAAGCTTCAAGACTAATCAATGAACAAAGTTCAGAGAAATTAAAAGTGATACCAGTTCAAATGAATATGGATTTACAAACTTCCGATTTAAAGAAAAAAACTTCTTCTAATGAAAGTTTTTGGCTTATAGGTTCTCCTGATGTGGAAATAAAAAATGGAGTTGGTAGTAATAAAGATGAATATGCTGTGGAAGTTCATGGGTGGGATTACTACAATCCTTCATCTGGGAAGATTGAGTCCGGTGGGAAAGATCGGATTGCAATGTGGATTTTAGATACAGATTATGATGATAGAGCTGTTTTCCCAAGACAGGTATTTTTCCCTATGGCTGGGAAAAGTGATGGCTGGGCAAAATTAGCTAAGAATTTAAAATCAGAAATAGATGAAGATTTAATTGAAAAATATAAAGGGACGAAATCCTTGCCTTTTAAAAAAGGTAAGAATGAAAAAATTGCTGTTAAAATTATTGATGATAGAGGCATTGAATCTTTAAAGATTTTTAATTTTTCAAAACAAAAAGCAAAGGCGGCATAATGGATACTCAATTTAAAGAAAAAATTGATCAGTTAATTATAAATTCTCCACTTGAAGAACCAAAAAAATATTGGGAGTTTGAACAAACCAAAAGGAAACATTTTATAAAAGAAGGGCGAAGACTTGCTGGGTATGTCATTGCCTCTCAAAGTAAAAAATATCAAGAGGCTGGAGATTTTATTGAATTACCCCTTGTGAATAAGATTAGACCTAGAGTAAAGAAGTGGAGAAATTCTGGTTACCCAGGAGTCACAGAAGTGACCAAAAGACTTTTAGAATTTTGGAATACAAAAGAAGCAGATGGAAGAATCCATGAATTTTTCTTTTGTCAGAAAGAGGCTATAGAAACTCTTATTTGGCTTAAGGAAGCTCATCCTTCTGAAAAGGTAGGTATTGATATACCAAAGGATGGAGGAGCTTTTGAAAGACTTTGCACAAAAATGGCAACTGGCACTGGAAAAACTTATGTTATGGCTATGACTATTGCATGGCAAATCTTAAATAAAGTGTCCAACCCTACTGATCCAAATTTTTCAAAATATGTTTTTATAGTTGCTCCAAATTTAACAGTAAAAAGTCGTCTATCTGTTTTAGACTTCAATAAGCCCAACAATTACTATGAAGAGAAAAAAATTGTTCCTTATGATTTATTATCTAACTTGAGACAGGGGAAAATCTGTATTGAAAATTGGCATACTCTTATGTGGGATAATGAGGAAGTAATGCAAAAAAGAAAAAGTGTAGATAAAAGAGGAGTAAAGAGTGATGAAGCTTATATTAGAGATGTTCTGGGAGATATGGCTAAGGTAACAACTCCCATCTTGGTTATCAATGATGAAGCTCATCATGCTTGGAGAAGTAGAAGTGAGGAGAAACAAAGAGGTCTTAATAAAGAAGAAGAAAAAAGGGCTACTTGTTGGGTTAAAGGATTGGATCGGATTCATAAGGCCAAAGGAATTTTGAGCTGTTTTGATTTTTCTGCTACTCCTTTTGCACCTACTGGAACTAAAGGTAAATCTTCTTATGAAGAAGATATGTTTTCTTGGATTGTTAGTGATTTTGGTTTAATGGATGCTATAGAGTCAGGTTTAACTAAAACTCCTCGTTTTGTTGTGCGTGACGATGGAAGTGTGAATCCAAAAAATTTAAAATCAAAACTTTATCATATTTATGATGATGCGGATGTAAAAAAGAATTTAACAGGAAAAGCTAAACCAGAAGAGATGCTTCCTGAGCTAGTAAGAAATGCTTATTTACTTTTGGCTCATGATTGGGAGAAGACTTTAAAAAATTGGAAGAAGGCAGAAATGCTAACGCCTCCAGTGATGATTTCAGCGGTAAATAGGAAAGAAACAGCAGATAGAATAAATCATATGTTTGAAAAAGGGACAATTACCATTCGTGAATTATGTAAGCCTGATAAAACAGCTCTTATTTATTCCGATTTGGGTTTGTCTAAAGATAAGGATAAAGAACAAAGAGAAATAGTGAATACTGTTGGTCAAGTAGGAAAACCAGGAGAACAAATAAGACATGTTATATCTGTTGCTATGTTATCTGAAGGTTGGAATTGCCAAACAGTTACTCATATCATGGGATTAAGAGCTTTTTCTAGTCAGCTTTTATGTGAGCAAATAATAGGAAGAGGATTAAGAAGGACAGCTTATGATTTAAAAGATGGTCTTTTTGAACCTGAGTATGTAAATATCTTTGGTATTCCTTTTTCTTTTATCCCACAAGAAGAATCGGAAGGTGGTAATCCACGTCCAGCTTCCCCGAAACTTCCAATATTTCCTGACCCTGAAAAAGAGAAATATAAAATAACCTGGCCTAATGTTGAAAGGATTGATTTTGATTTAAAACCCAAGTTGGAAATTAATTTTGACAAGATAGAACCTTTAAAAATTAAAGAAATTAGAAAAATTGCAGACTTAGCTCCTGAAATAAACGGACAACCAGATTATGAAAAAATAAAAACTATAGATATGGAGAAGCTTATTAAAGAAAAAGATATTCGTATGCAAAGGTTGATTTTTACAACCTCTGCTAATGTTTATGATCAAATAAACCCCGATTGGAAGAAGAAGGTAAATAAAGATTTCGCTTTTTCACAATTACTTCATATTGTAGAAAGATTTTTACATTCTGATAAATTTCAAATTGAACCAAAATCCTTTAGTAAAGACGAAACAAAAAGAAAAATAGCTATTATGATGGGAATGGAACAAATTGTAAGAAAATTATTTTCAGTTATTACTCATCAAAACTCAGAAGAGTTAGTTCCTATTTATAAGAATCCAAAATACCGCTCAACAAAAGATGCTGTAAGATGGGGAACTGGAAAAAGAACAGGTATTTTTAAGAAAACTCATATAAACAGATGTGTTGTAGATAGTTCTTGGGAATTAGCTCATGCTAGAGAATTGGACAGAAATCCTCATGTGGAAGCGTGGGTAAAAAATGATCATTTAGGATTTGAAATAAAATATGTTTATAACGGGGCTTTGTGTAATTATGTTCCTGATTTCATAGTTAGGCTTTCAGATAAAAGTCATTTAATTCTTGAGGTAAAAGGAGTTAAAAAGACAAAAGATGAATCCAAGTGGGATTATATGAAAATTTGGGTTGAAGCTATCAATCAAGATGAGGAAAATGGAGGTTGGTATTTTGATGTTTCCTATGATGAAACCGGCCAGAAAATTCATGAGATTATAGATGAAACTTTAAAAATTAAAAAATCGGCTTGAAGAAGGAAAATTCTATGTCGATTTTAAGTGAAATTCTTGAATGGGCGAAACAACAGGATGATTGGAAGCAAGATGCTGTAAGGCGGATAATTGAAAACGGCAATTATACTTCAGAAGATGTGAAAGAACTCACCGATATAATACTTTTTAAATATGGATATGTTGAAGAATTAAAAGTTCCAGCTAAATTAATAGATAAGTCTAAATTTATTACAGTAGAAGAGTCCAAAAAACATAAAGTCATATTAAAAAAAATTACAGCTCCTAAAAATGTAAATGCTTTATCAGTAGATGCTGAACTAAAGTTTGCTATTAATGGATTAACAATCATTTATGGAGAAAACGGTGTTGGAAAGTCAGGTTATACTCGAATATTAAAAAAATGTTGTAAATGCTTTTCTATACTAGCTCACACTATATTAGTGTACTCTTTAAATTCCATAAGTATTTATTTTGTTATTTATTTGTGAATCAATGTTTTGTTTGTAGATACTTGAAAAAATGAAAAATGAAATTATCTGTAATTTTTCCTGTTAGTAACCGCTGGTAACCGCTCATAACCGTTAGTGGTTGTTTATATATGTTTATAACCTCTCGTTCCCGTAATAAAATCAACGTTTTATACCAATTGGTGGGCCTGAGAAGTAGCACGAGAAACAACTTCCAAAACAGGAAAAAAAGCAAAAAACTAAGGAAAATTAACTATTAACCAGCCATGCTTTTTCCCGGCTTTTCCCGCAGTTTCCCGCTCTACCAAAGTAAATCACAGCGAAATCACAGCGAGTCGCCGAAAAATTGCTCTAAAGCTATATTCCGAAGACTTTGAAAAGAGGGAAAATTATATTGAAACTTGACACATTGTCGGAGTCTTGTAGCTCTGGCGTATATGGAGTATAGTAAAGTCCATAATGAACTTGCTGTTTAAATTCGTTCAGTTCTTAACACGCCGGGAAATTATAGCGTTCAAGCCTAAAGCAACACCAGTTTTTATTATAACAAAGTATAAAGGGATAGCCTGTTATATGGTACACACAGGGCAGAGAGAGAATCTGGCAAAGAGTTTAAGAGACATTGCCACTGAACTTGAGACGAAAGATTCTTTTGACCCTCCCTCAAATGGTCACGTTGATTTCAGTCCATTTGCAGTAGGAGACATTAGGGAACTGGAGAATTGTCAAGATCTTTAAAACCAGTTTTGTTTTCCCTCAATCTCTTGTTCAACTAAAGCAAATCGCAGCGAGTCGCCAAAAAATTGCTCTAAAGCTACCCACCCAAATAGGCTGTGCTGTGATTTTAGATTATATGATAAGGGAATTATAATCATGTCTAAAAGGAAGATAATAAAAAACTTTTTTTATTTTAAAAAACGCAAACACTGTTGACGGAATCTTTTAAGACACTCAAAATACCAAGATTTTGCTACAATTATGTGATGTGTCTTTGGAGTTATTGTTTTGAAGGCTTTTTATGGACTTCTTACTTGGGGAGTTAAGGGCTATAAAAAATCAATTTGAGCTTTATTATTATTGAAGATAAAATAAAAGCTCTTGGAGAAATAAGCTATGAACTATGTGGCTGTAAAGCCGACTCTTTTGCGTTGGGCACAAAAACGAAGTGGTCAAAGTATTCAGAGTCTTTATAAAAAAATCCCTAAATTAAAGTTATGGGAAACTGGTGAGGCAAAGCCAACACTAAAGCAATTAGAGCAATTTGCCAAAACAGTTCATACTCCCATAGGCTATCTCTTTTTAGATAAGCCTCCTATTGAAAAAATCCCTATTCCTGATTTCCGAAAAATGCCTAATGTAAGTCAGAAAAATCCAAGCCCTGACCTTTTAGATACACTCTACATCTGTCAAAGGCGTCAGGATTGGTATAGGGACTATATGCGTTCTATGAAGGAAGAACCTCTTAGCTTTATTGGCTCTGTTCGTCCTTTAGCTAGTAATATTGTTAAGACAGCCGAGAATATCCGTAAAGTGTTGAATTTTAGTATTGAAGAGCGAAAGAAATTAACAACATGGACAAGTGCTCTTAGCCGATTTATTGAACAAGCCAATTCTGTAGGTATTCTTGTCATGGTTAGTGGAATTGTAGGGAGTAATAATCGTCGTAAATTAGATCCAAAAGAATTTCGTGGTTTTGCTTTATCTGATACTTTGGCCCCTTTGATTTTTATTAACGGGGCTGATACTAAAGCTGCCCAAATGTTCACAATTGCTCATGAACTGGCTCATTTATGGATTAACCAAACAGCAATCTCTAATGCTCAAGCTCTTGCCATCCCTAAACACCATATTGAAAGTTGGTGTAATAAAGTCGCGGCGGAATTGCTTGTGCCTCTTAATCAAATTCGCCAACAATGTGATAATGAAAAAATAAAACTTAATTTTTCTAATGAGGTTCAAAGACTTGCAAAACATTTTAAAGTTAGCTCTTTGGTTATACTTCGTCGTATTTATGACATGAAGAAATTAACAGCCAGAGAATTTTCTACACGATACGAGGAGGAATTAAAAAAGATAAATGAGATACAAAAAAAGAATAAAAAAAGTGGAGGTGGAGATTTTTTCCTTACTTTAAGAGTGCGTGTCAGCCCTCGTTTTGCAAGAGCATTGGTGTCCCACACTCTTGAAGGTCACACTTCTTTTAGAGAATCTTTCCAGTTGCTTGGTGTAAAAAAAATGTCCACATTTAAGGAAGCCGGAAAAAGTGTTGGAGTGAAACTTTAATGGCTTACTTGCTTGATGCTAACATTTTTATTCAAGCCAAGAACCTACATTATGGTATGGATTTTTGCCCTGCTTTTTGGGACTGGCTTATTAAGAAAAATTCTAAACAAAAATTGTTTAGTATTGAAAAGGTAGGTGATGAACTAAAAGCCATAGAAGATGATTTATCAAAGTGGGCAAAAGAACAGGGAACAAAATTCTTTTTAAAACCTGATGAGGTAGTATTAAAAGCTTTGGCCGAAGTCAGCCGTTGGATAAATAAGCAAGATTATGAAGAAGGGGGTAAAAACATATTTCTTCAAGGTGCAGACTATTACCTTATAGCACAGGCAAAAGCGAAAAAATATACTATTGTCACACATGAAACCCCTTCCGATTCAAAAAGAAAAATAAAAATCCCCAATGTTTGTATTGGCCTCCAAATTAAATGTATGACACCTTATGAAATGCTAAGAAAAGAAAGAGCTCGGTTTATACTCAAGTCTTGAGGAAAACCTAGGTAACTTATAAAATGTAATTACATATTGACAGTTTTTATGGGCAAAAAATCATTTTGCCGCTGTCCCTATTTGGACTATACAGCTTGGTTTTTTTGGAGTTAAAAAAATGGAAAAAATTTTATTTGCTATTCTAAAAACAAAATATTATTGTACTTTCCATTGATTTGTTCAAACCGAGATGAAATTTATATATCTTGACGAAGTTAAACCATCAGATAAACAGTGGATCGTCCCTGAAAAATGGACAGTGAGTAAGCATCATTTTTTATACTCTTTA
>JAPPLY010000087.1 GCA_028819305.1 Bdellovibrionales bacterium | reverse complement strand
CTGCTTCAGCCTGTCGTTTCTTTGCTTCAGCCGAAAATTGTTTCAAATTCTTTTGGGTCTCCTTTATAAGACTCCAAATCTCATCTACCGGTGATATTGTAGATTTATTCATATCATTGCTCCTTTCTATATAGTACCATAATTTTTTAAAAACCAGCTATGCAAAATCCATGCCTAAACCCAAAGGGTTTTAATTGGTAAACTTTCGATAGAATTTATCCCGACTGCGACACAGTACAATGCAATAAATTAATAATATCAATAACTTGTGGTTTTTTCTGTGCCGCACATTTTTAAGATTATATTAAGAAACAGGGCTTATCTGTAAGCTAAAAAATAAGCCTCTTAAAGTATAATAAACCCCTTAAGTCACCATGAACCACAAACTATAATGATCTTTCAGAATCATGGAAAACCTTGGTTTAATTTTTTTTGGCATCGTATAAAAAAACTCTTGGTATTTTTTTAAAGATTGTGAAATAGTTGGAAAATAAGCATTATTAGCATAAAAGTATTTATAATAGATAATCAACACTGGATAAAAAGCAAAAAAATAACAAAGGCAGCAATGAATCATAAATTAAGTAGTCGCAACAAAAAAGCGATAGCGGCTTTATTTTTCTTTTTTGTTCTCTTCAGTCTCGCTCTTTTTGTCTTCCTACTTTCCACGAATAAAATTCGTTTGGCTTATAACAATGATTATCAACCGGACCAGCCTATTCCTTTTTCACATGCTATTCATGTAGGGCAGTACCAGATGGATTGCCGATATTGCCATACGGCCGTGGAAGAGGGGCGTCATGCCGGAGTGCCCAGTTTGGATATTTGTATGAATTGTCATTTAACAGTAAAGCCAGACAGTCCCTATATTCAAAAATTGGTGGAAGCTTACGGAAATAATCAACCCATTGTTTGGGAAAAAGTGCATTTACTCCCTGATTTTGTAAAATTCAACCATTCTTTACATATTAAAGCTTTGTCTGGCCGTTTTTCGCAAACATCCCATCTGCCTCCCTCCGGGGATCAGGTTAGAAAAACCTGTACCACCTGCCATGGAAAAGTGGAAAATATGAAAATTATGTATCAACATGAGTCTTTGTCTATGGGATGGTGTGTGCAGTGCCATAGAAAAGAAGAAAGTAAAGCACCAATAGATTGTAGCACTTGTCACTATTAAAGGAAGAAAAATGTTGTTTCATTATTTGGCGTTTTTTTTAATAGGAGCTATTACAAAAGGAATATGGATATGAAAAAAGATTCTTCTCTGAAGGAAAAAACAAAGTATTGGTTAAGTCTGGAGCAATGGGGCAAAGACAAGGAGTTTCAAAGTCTGGTAACTCGTCAAGATAGGGAGTTCCTGACCCCACTCCCCTCAGAAAAAGAAGCAGAAGGACTATGGGAGAGAAGGGAATTTTTACAGCTTATGGCGGCATCTTTAGCCTTGGCCAGCTTTGGTTGTATGCGAAGACCTACAGAAAAAATTGTTCCGTATGTAAAAAGACCAGACGACATTATGTTAGGAGAAGCCAACTTTTATTCTTCTTCTTATTTTGACGGAGAAGAGGGTTTTGGTACCCTGGTGAGAACGAGAGAGGGTCGTCCTATTAAAATCGAAGGAAACAAAAATCACCCTATGAACCAAGGGGGGCTTTCTGCTCGCGCCCATTCTCATATATTAAATTTATATGATCCAGAGAGACTAAAAGACCCTCAGCAAAATTTATTTAATAAAGAGAAAAGCAATAGAGAGTCCATTCGCGCGGCCTACTCCACAGCAGATGCAGATATAGTAGAGCATTTAAAAAAAGGAAAAGCAGCTTTTTTGACAGGGGAGTGGCCCTCTCCCTCTTCTGAACATTTGTTAAGGGATTTTTGCAATAAAAATTCTTGTGCCCATTTTGTATGGAACCCTGTCAACCACTCAACCTTAGCAGAAACACAAAAACTCTGTTATGGAACAGCCCTAGTGCCTCGTTTGGCACTGGATCGAGCGCGTTTAATATTGAGTATTGATTGTGATTTTTTAGGGACCTGGCTTTCCCCCACAGAGTTTAATCGCTTATACAGCCAGAAGCGTAAAGCCAACAGGGATATGAACCGGCTTGTTGTATTTGAATCCTTGCTCTCCTTAACAGGAACTAATGCCGACTGGCGGGTGAGAATCATGCCTTCACAGCAATTGAACTTGGTATTATCTCTTGTTCATTCTCTTATGGAAAAAGGTTTTGTAAAGGCTCAGTGGCCAAATCACTTGGATAAGCCTTCTCTTCATTCTTATAAAGATTTTCATATAAAAAAAGAGGTCTGGGATCAGCTGATAAATGATCTATGGGAAACCAGGGGGCAAAGCTTGATATTGGCTGGAGAGTCTAACGCAAAAGAAGCAAAAAAACTACAGATAGCTGTTGCCTGGCTGAATCACCTTTTAGGAAATGATGGTTGGACAGTGGATTACACTCACCCTTATCGCACATGGACCTGGGCTAATCGAAAACTGGAAACATTAGTGGAAAATTTGGAGCAAGGAAAAATAAAAACTCTGATTATTCATAGAACCAACCCTCTCTATAGTTATCCCAATAAAAAACGCTTAGAAGCAGCCATTAAAAAAGCGGATTTGGTGGTTTATACTGGTGATCGTGAAGATGAAACAGGAAGATTAGCTCATTATATTTTGCCCGATCATCACGATTTGGAAAAATGGTCTGATTGGGAATTTCAAAAAGGAACATTAAGTGTGCAGCAACCCACGATTCGCCCTTTGTACCGTACGAGAGCTTTTGAAGATGCCTTAATCAAATGGGCTTCTTTAATAGGAACGGATTCCCAGTTGGGGTCATGGTATGAGTATTTAAAGAAAAACACTATAGCCGGAGCAGGTTTGGGGTTCTCATGGAATTCCTTTCTCAAAACCGGAGTCTATATTAAAAACCCGGATCAAAGAGAGAGAAGATCTCCCGCTCGTGTTTTTAAGTCTTCAGCCCTATCTTCTATTACTCATGTTAAAAGAACGCGATCAAAACACTCTGATGGAGAATACGAATTAGTTCTTTATCTTACTGGCGGTTTAAAGGATGGCAGTTTAGCTAATGTGTCCTGGCTTCAAGAATTTCCTGATCCTGTTACTAAGATATGTTGGGATAATTATTTATGTGTTTCACCGGCAACGGCTAGAAAAAAGGGTTGGCAAGAGGGGCAGATAGTGGAGTTAAAAAAAGGGGGAAATTCTGTTGCCCCTGAAGAGGGAGTTTCTTCTAAAAGTGATATTTCATCGGCAAAAAATGAAAAACAGAAAAAAACAACCAACATAATAAAAGCACCCATCCATATTCAACCTGGGCAAGCTGATGGAGTATTAGCCTTAGCCTTAGGTTATGGCAGAGAAAGGGCCGGAAAAGTGGCTAACCAGGTAGGTGTTAACGGCTATCCCATGGCAGAGGTGTTGGATGAAGGGCAGTCTATTTCTTTTGTTTCTTCTGTGCCTATTGATATTACTTCTACTTCAAAAAAAATTCCGCTGGCGAATACGCAAGGGCATCACTCTATGGAAGGGCGTCAAATTGTGGTGGAAACCACTTTAAAAAAATATTTAAAAAACCCAGGCGGGGCTATTCATCGTCATAAGGTATTTAGTTTATGGTCTTCTCACCAATATCCTAAACATAAATGGGGTATGGTGATTGATCTTAATTCCTGTACGGGTTGTTCCGCATGTGTCAGCGCCTGTCAATCTGAAAACAATGTTCCCACTGTGGGCAAAGACCTCATGTTGCAAGGAAGAGAAATGCATTGGATACGAATAGATCGCTACTATAAAGGCACACCGGAGGAACCGGAGACAGTGCACCAACCTGTTGTGTGTATGCATTGTGATAATGCTCCTTGTGAAACGGTATGTCCAGTAGCGGCTACAGTACACAGTGATGAAGGAACAAATGACATGATTTATAATCGTTGTGTTGGAACTCGTTATTGTGCCAACAACTGCCCTTACAAAGTGAGACGGTTTAATTGGTTTAACTATGTCAAAAAAGTAGAAAAACCATTAAATATGGCTATGAACCCGGATGTAACTGTACGCTCTCGTGGTGTGATGGAAAAATGTACTTTTTGCATACATCGTGTTCGGGAAGCGCAAGCTAAAGCTAAACTGGAAAACCGAACATTAAAAGATGGAGATATACAAACGGCTTGTCAGCAATCCTGTCCAACAGGGGCTATTGTCTTTGGTGATTTGAAAGATAAAAGCTCTGAGGTGTATCGTTTATTTAATAGGGAAGACAGTTATTCTTTATTAGAGGAACTAAACACTCAGCCGGCTGTACGCTATCAGGTGAAAGTAAGGAATAAAAAAGAGTCAGACACATCTCACGAGAAAGACCATCATGGATAAGGTAATTTATGAATGAAGTGAATAATAAAAGTAATAGTCCTATTTCTAAAAGTTTAAAAAGACCGCCCCTGGTGACCGGTAAAAAAACTTTTAAAAATATTACAGATGATATCTGCGCTTTAACAGAAAAATGGCCAGGCATAGGCTATTTTGTTGCTTTATTTAGCGCAAAATCCTTATTCCTTTTTTATATTGCGGTGATGGCGGCTATTGTAGTTGTGGGTATGGGGCTTATGGGGGTCAATAACCCTGTTAACTGGGGCACAGATATTATTACTTTTGTGTTTTGGATTGGTATTGGTCATGCTGGCACTTTGATCTCCGCTATTTTATTTCTGTTTCGTCAAAAGTGGAGAACCTCTATTGCTCGCACAGCAGAGGCTATGACGGTATTTGCTGTTATGACGGCGGGGGTTTTTCCCTTACTACATACAGGGCGGCCTTGGCTTGCTTATTGGCTTTTACCTTACCCTAATCAAAGAGGCCCCTTATGGGTGAATTTTCGCTCTCCCTTAGTGTGGGATGTTTTTGCTGTTTCCACCTACGCTATTGTTTCCATCGTATTTTGGTATATCGGGATGGTGCCGGACATGGCGACTTTGAGAGATAGATCTAAAGGGATCCGTCGTCACATATATGGCATTTTGTCTATGGGTTGGAGAGGGACAGCCCGCAATTGGAGTCATTATGAAATGACTTATATGATTTTAGCAGGTTTATCCACGCCCTTGGTGTTGTCTGTTCATAGTATTGTCTCTTTTGATTTTGCTACGGCTAGCTTGCCAGGCTGGCATACGACCATCTTTCCCCCTTATTTTGTCGCAGGAGCTATTTTTTCCGGTTTTGGGATGGTGGTGACCCTTATGTGTTTAGTGCGCTTGTTTGTCCCTCAGTTTAAGGATTATGTAACCCTAAACCACATGGAGGCCATGAATAAAATTATTATGTTGACGGGGATGATGGTAGGGTACGCTTATGCGTCTGAATTTTTTATTGCCTGGTATTCCGGTTCTCATTTTGAGCAATATGTTTTTCTAAATAGAGCAGCGGGTCCTTATTGGTGGTCTTATTGGATCATGGTCAGCTGCAATGTTTTAATCCCTCAGTTGTTTTGGTTTAGAAAAGTTCGCCGCCATCTTGTAGCAATGTTTATTATTTCTATTTTTGTTAATGTTGGTATGTGGTTTGAAAGGTATGTGATCGTGGTCACTTCCCTACATCGAGATTTTCTACCAGCGAATTGGGGAATGTTTGATATGAGTTTTTTTGATTTTGGTGCTTTGATTGGCAGTTTTGGTATGTTTTTAACTTTGTTTTTACTTTATATACGGACTTTACCGGCTATTTCCATAGCGGAGGTAAAGACAGTAGCCCATGAAGGCCATTAATTTTTTGATTAGGGCAGATTAAGAGGGGGAACGAACAGTGATTTTTATACATATAAATTTCAGAGAAAAAGATTTACCTTGTTTGGGCTGGCGTTTGTCTTTCCATGGGGAAAGTCAAACTGACCTTACCTGCTCGTTAGGACCCTCCGTGGGCAGGATCCCTCACCGGTAAACTTTTTCTCTGAATAACTTATGAAAAATAACCTTTGTTTAAATTAAGTATAGAGAAGATATTAGATTATGAAAGAAATTAGTAAAAAAGAAAATAGCTTATTAGCTCGCTTGGCAAATGGCTTACTAAAGCTAAAGGAGGCTATGGGGCCGGAAACAGAACCGGTGCTGGCAGGTATATGGACAGATCAGTCTTCTTTTGTATCTGCGATAAAAGGTTTAAAACAAAAGGGTTATAAAAAAATAAAAGCTATCACTCCCTGTCCTATTCATGGCTTGGAAGAATTACTGGAGATAAAAAGATCCTGGATTCCGTGGGTGACTTTTGTGTTTGGTTTATTTGGTTGTCTTTTTGGCTTGTGGTTCACTTGGTGGACTTCGGCGGTGGATTGGCCTTTAATTATTGGAGGAAAGCCTTTTTGGTCTTTACCGGCCTTTATTCCTGTGATTTTTGAGTGCACTATTTTACTAGGCGCTTTGTCCTCTGTAGCCGCTTTGCTATATGCCTGCGGGATTCCTTCTGTAGATCCTCCTGTTTTAGATAAAGACCTGACTTCTCATAAATTTGCCTTATATTTTGATTTAAAGAATAAAAAATCCTCTTCGGAGGAGTTAGAAAAAGAACTGCTAGCATTAGGAGCGGAAAAAATAATACACTCCGAATTTTAAACCAACAGAGTTTTTTTTATTTATAAAAGATGGAGAAGAGACTTAACTTCAGGAAAGAAAAAATGAACTTCAAAAAGATTATTTGTTTAACTTTTATTTTTTTATTTTTAGCTGGTTGTACTTGTAGTGGGGGAAAGAATCACACGGATATTGAACCCTTTCACGACATGCTTCAGCAGGAGAATATTAAAGCACAGGAAGGAGATGCAGAAGGTACTTTTATGCGCCTTCCTCCTGAAAATACCCGTGCTAGAAATAAGGACTATTACTTGTATAAAGATGACCCTGAAGGGGCCGGAAAAAATTTAAAAAACCCCTTTGAAGCTCAGTTTTCCGCAGAACTTATTGGTATTGGCAAAAGGCAATACGAAAAAGCCTGTATTTATTGTCATGGAGTTACAGGCAGAAGCGAGGGAAAAGTAGCAGGAAAGATGACTGTAAAACCCCCCTCTTTATTAACGGAAAAAGTGTTTAATTACTCTGATGGTCGTTTATACCATATTATCCATGAAGGGCAGGGACTGATGAGCAGTTATCGCAAGCAAGTGCGAGGGGAAAAAGAAAGATGGGCTTTGGTGAATTATGTAAGAATGTTGCAAAAACAAGCTTTGCGTGAAAAAGAAAGGTGATTTACAAATGGAAGCTCATAAGAAATACGATAATATAAGAGCACTATCCACAGTATGTATTTTTATTGGCTTAGTGGCTTTTATGGTAGCTCTTTTTTTCGGTTTTCAAGAAAGAGCCTGGCATGCTTATCTGTTATCTTATTTTTATTTTATATTGTTGCCTCTAGGGGCTTTGTTTTTTATCACTGTTCAACACACTACGAAGGCAGGTTGGAGTGTCCATGTGCGCAGACTGTCCGAAGCCATAACGGCTTATCTTCCGGTGGCTTGTGTTTTAACTTTACCTTTAATTTATGGAGCTTTTTCTCTTTATGATTGGCTGGATGCGGATAAAATCGCTAAAGATTCCCTCTTGGCGCATAAAACTCCATATTTGAATCTTCCTTTTTTTCTCATTCGTTTAGGGGTATTTTTAGGGGGGTGGCTGTTTTTTGCTAAAAAATTGGTGTCTTTTTCTCTTAAACAGGATCAGGATGGGGATCTAAAATGGACACATAAAAGCATGAAATATTCTATTGCCTTTCTGTTCTTTTTTGCTCTGTCTCTTTCTTTGTTTAGTGTGGATTTACTTATGAGTTTGGATGCACATTGGTTTTCCACTATCTTCGGGGTGTATGTATTCGCTGGTTTGTTTCAAACTATTTTCGCCGTGTTGATTTTACTTAGCGCCTGGTTGGTACGACAAAACAAAGAAAAATATAACAGTTTGATTAATGAAAATCACTTACACGATATGGGGAAATTTCTTTTTGCGGCTACGGTTTTTTGGGCCTACATTGCTTTTAGTCAATATATGTTAATTTGGTATGCCAACTTACCAGAAGAAACCACTTTTTTTATTCCCCGTTCAAAAGGCGTTTGGTCCATAGTATCTATTTCTTTGATCTTATTTAAGTTTGTTGTTCCTTTTTTGATTCTTTTACCTCGCCAGGTAAAGAGAAGCTGGCAAATGATGGTTCCTATTTCCTGTTTAATTTTATTGATGCAGTTTATGGACCTTTATTGGTTGATTTATCCTCACTTTGATGCCGCTTTTCCTCGTTTTAGCTGGATGGAAGGGGGTATCTTTCTAGCCTTCTTTGGTGTTTTTATCCGAAGTGTATTTTCCTTTTTATATAAACACTCCCCTGTGCCTTTAAAAGACCCTCGCGCACAAGAGTCCCTTGCTCATCATGTAACTTACTAAGGTAAATTTGTAGATTTTTTTATACTGATCCTATTTTGAAAATTCCACTTTCTCTGTCATTCCTGTATATGATAAAAGACTATGAAAAAGTTTTCTTACTAAAAATTATTAATTTTTTCAGAACCAACTACTCAGCAAATACCTTCTTTTTTAATTCTTCTACAGTCAGCCCTCTTTCCTCTAACCAGCTGCTATCTTTAAGATTAGGAACCGTCGTTTCTAATTCCTCCTCCAGGGAACGAGGGCCACCAAGATATTTATCTCCAAACTCTGAGAGATCTACGGCCCCTGGTGGCTCATACTCTGATTCCCAAGACCCTTCCCTCCATATACCACTCGTCCACTTGCCCTTTTTCCATGTCCCCGTTAACCAGAGCATATCTATAACATATCTAAAAGTTCCATCATAAAATGAAGCCACTTCCTGAGAAGCAAATCCAGCTACTCCAACTAAAACGGGTAGCGCAATTAATGTTCTTGATCTCATACGTTTACTGTTTTGCTCCAAAGCTTCCACTCGCCCCTCTATGGAACCCCCTTTTCTGACTGAGTTAGCCGATCAAACCCAAAGATTTTTGTATTTTTCGTGCTCCCAACGGCTGAGGCACCAGTAACTGTGCTATAAGACCTTTTACTCTTTCTTTTATTTTTCTTTCCTCTAGCTTCTGACTATATGCTTTAGTAACAGCCTGTTGAAATTTTTGATCCTCTTGCAAGTGGGCGAGAGATTTTTGATATGTCTCTCTATCTAATTCGTTTAATTCTAATGAACCTAGACGGTGCTGGGCAGCCTGTACCTGTCCATAATGACCTGTATGGTGAGTTGGAGAACCTAGTTCTACACGCGACTTTATTACCTCAGATATCACTTTCTCCATAACCTGTTGAGACTCCATAAAGCCGGATGAATGCTCTGCTGTCTCTAAACTTGTTCTTTAGGTTTTTTAATAGCCGCTCCACTGTTTGAGATATATCCTTAAAAAAAGGAATCATATCTCTTTCATATCTATCAATACTCAATAAAGAAACTAAAACATTAAAAACAAGATGCTGAATATGGGCAAAGGCATCTAACTGCGTTTTTGTTATTTTATAATTTTTCCCAATACTTAGCTCCTTATCCGTAATCGTAATTTGAGGGTTCAGTATCTCCGCCTTATCCAGAGAATCCATGGCCATAGGAAGACGAAAAATGGGAAGACCTGTTTTACCAATAGCTGTACGAAAATAGTTTAAATCAATAAAAGAAAGGTTAGCTTTTTGTTCATAAATTTGAGACCCTTCCATAAATACAAGATAAGGACCAAAAATAGCTATCCTTGTATATTGTTTGAAAAATGATGAAGTACTCGTCCTCGATAGCTTAATACAAAAGAATGCAGTAACTCTGTATTCTGGATGGAGTACTGCGCCCCTTTATAAAGATCCTGAACTTCTAAACTCCGGACTGAGTACATCTCCCCTGGTTGAACAGCTTCGGCAATTGATTTCTTTTTTATAGCGGCTCTACTATTGTTAAGGGTAGCTTCTACTTTTTGCTCATCCGATTCATGAATAGAAATAACTTCAACCACCAGCTGGTTAGGATTAATATGTTTAAAAAAGGGTATTATTTTACCCTTCTTTGAACCCTTCTTCACAGTATCCTTTATATTAACTTTTTGTCCAACCAGAGAATAAAAATCCAAAGGGTGATTAGTATAAGCCTGCGTGAAAGATCTGGGGCCAAAAATATTCTCAAATAAAGAGTCTATTTTTTGATTATATGCCGCAGCTGTATCTACTTGAGTTTGTCTATACTGTTCTTCTGGAAGATTTTGAGCAGAAGAAACGACCGGATAGAATATTAATTGAAAACAAATAAAAAGCTTAATAATATGGTTAAACATTATGTTTTCTTACATGCAGTGTGTTAAATATTGCAAGCTTTTTTTGAGATATGTGAATTATTTACACTAAAATATTCTACTAAGTGATTTATATTACTAATACCTTATATTAGCTATTCTAATATATAGGGGGTCGGGAGGTTTTGTAAAGGGAAGGTAAGTTGTGATCTCCCCGTCCCGCAAAAGCGAAGATGGGCCGCTCTGTGCTTAAGCTTGTCCCCGTGTAAACAGGAATCTTATCCTAGTAAGGGATGTTCAAATTCAGTCGTTATATATAAAAAATTAAAAGTTTTCCTGTAACTTTTACACACTAATAGGTTTTTTTGCTCATTCTTTGATATAGTACTGAAACTTGATATAAGTATTTGCATTACGAGATATATAACAAAGTGGTATAGAAATCGCGCTCTTCAGAGACATTTTCATTTAGGAGAGAAAAAGACGACAAGAAACCTTGGTCTTCGCGAAGAAACTGAGGAGCAGCCCCCACCGCAGGCAAAGAGGACACCAAACTGATATATATTATTAAGGTGGTTTTTAATGAAATCAATATTATTTCTTTTTATATGCTTATTTTTTATACAGTTGTCTTATGCTGGAATTAGGAAAAATTGTAATAAGGTTTTTACTGATAACAACATGAGACAGTTTACGGAAACCATTACTCGCTATTTTTCTGACGATAAAAATAAACAAAATGGAGAAGAAACAAAACCTATTCAGCCCACTATTGATAAGCTTGTCAGTGAGGGAAAAAGTCGAAAAGAAATATTACGATATTTAGTCACTATGGGTTATTTAAAAGTGGAAAATACCACAACTCTAAATCCTTTGTTTGATTATATACTTAGCAAACCATCATCAGAAATAGTACAGCTAATAAAAGACAACCCTTCTTTTTTATATGAAGGGACTTTGATGGGGCTTTCTCCTTTTTTTCTTATTGTTTTTATTGGAAATAAACAGGTTATGGAAGCAGCTATAGAAATAGATAAAACACTGGTAAATTCAAGAAATGCCCTGGAAGAAACTCCCCTTCATTATACTATAGACCCGGAGATAGCAACAAAATTACTATACTATAATGCCTGGCCAGATGCCCAAGATAAAAAAGGTTATGTCGCTCTTCATAAGATGAGAAATTCAGAGACGATAGAAACCATGCTTTATTATAAGGCTGACCCCAATGTAAGAGATCGTTCCGGTGTTTTTCTTATCAGGTATCACAAAAAATTTGTGAGTGACCTAGATATTATAGCTTTACTCAATCAAGCTAGAGAAAGCCAAAGACTAGCAAAGGATAATTATGTAAATGATACTCTTTTAGAAGAAGAAGGGAAATCAAACCAACCTGGTATAAATAACATAAGACAGAAAAACACAAAACTAACTACTACACAAACAACAGAAAATCAGAATATAGAAGCTAAAGAAATAAAAAAAGCTAGAAAAATTCAAGAAGCTATAGCGGTTCGTAAAAAAATAGCAACAGACCAAAGAGATCAACTCATAACACATCTTGCAGATGGGATCGTTGCAATATTTATAAGAAAAATGTTTGCTAACAGGAGGCCAGTTATCCAATCTTTTATAGGTCCTCATATAAGGATCTATGTAAATGAAGCTACATTAGCACAAAACAAATATATGTCTAACATTGTAATATTCAATAGAACTATTGAACAGGAGTTTGAAATGAAGATTGTGCAAGCATATCATAACACAAAAAACGAACAAGATTCAGAATTACATATGAGACAGTATCTGAGTGAAGTAGAAAATATAGTAAATGAATTAGCAGAGAGACTTAAACAGGAATTGCAAGATACTTCAGTTAAAGCAATAAAGAGGATGATAAACAAAATGAATAGAATATTGTTAAAAGTGAAAAGGACGGAAAGAAAACTTAATCAGAATAGAAACAACCCACCACATATTCTTGACAGTTTAATAAGACAGTCTCTCATAGAGAGATATAATAAGTAAACAACTGTTTTATACGAGCTGAGCTATTATAGAAAAATGTTTATAAAGCAAAAATCTAGTAGGAGTCGAGCTTTCTCAGTTAGAATTTAATTTGATGAAACAAGCTTTGTTTCTTTGTTCAAAAATTTAAAGAAAAAAGATTTAAAACGAATTCGGCTTTGACACAGTAGCGACTAAGGGTCGCTCTGTAATTATTCGTTATTGATATAGGGGCTCTTAGGATAAGAGATGAAATTTAAACCTTTTAATTATATATAATTTGAGGGTAAGCATTATAGCCTCTCCCTGTTCCAGGATCTACATTGTTCCAGTCATCAGCGTCAAAGGAATCATTACACTGTGTATCTTGTGGAAGTATAGTTTCTTCATCTCCTTCATAGTATTCACAAAAAGAACCCTCTTCTCCAGCTACATCCGGGTCTCCTCTGCTTCCCTCCGATTCTACAAATCTATTAAATTCCTCTTGTGTATTCCATTCCCGAATAAGCAAATGGATACGGTGTTTGCGCTCATAAGCATGATTCATACAAGATAAAGTTAAATAAGGATGCCCCTCTAAAATTACTGGATGGAGGTACTCTCGAGGTAGCTGGAACGAGGTGGGTGGAGTATAAAATCGGGGTTTGCTGGTAGCTGAATCTTTGTCTTCCGCATCTGTCCAGTAATTAGCTGTGATAAAAGTAGGTGCTCTCATTCTATTCCTAGCTCCTCTGTAACCGTCATAAATTTCAATAAGAGCGGGTATTTCATAGGGTTCATTAAAACCAGTATTTCGCACACTTTCTATTCTTTTAATAGGAAGCCCTCTATCACTATAATCTTCCCAGCTGATCCTGCCTAAACCACCAATGCAATTTTGAAGATTCCCACCCCAATTTGATTCTGTTATTTCGCCATTCATCGTAACAAGATTATAGTCTCCTAAACAGCAATTAGCTAAATCATTTTCACTTTGATCAAGGTCCCTACAAAAATCAGTAACGGCTTCCATAGGACCTGCTCCCACACATCCTGTAGTAATCGTCTCCTGACCACATAAATCAGAATCAGTAGCGCCTACAGTATAACCTTCCAGACAATATCTGGTTCCTACTTCAGCTTCCAAGTCACCGCCGTCATTAGTCGTACATCCCAATCTATAGTCAGTGCGTTCATATACTCGCCTTGGTCCTTCTCCCACCCTTTGATTAAAATGCCAGGGAACATCTATACCAATATAATCACACATTTCCGGAGGGACATTAAACTCTAATACGATTTCATGAAACCACATGTCCCCTTCCATCATGTCCATTATACAATAAAGATCCTCTGTACTTCCTTCTTCTGGATCTTCGGGTTTTTGTATTTTACAATCTGTGCCTGGTCCAAAATCCATGGCATAGATTAGGGTTTGTAGTCCATCAAAACCATCTCCCACATAGTGACTATCTCTGATATTTATATAGAAAAAGCTTTCATTTGGAATATGAGATGTATTCAGACCATCTATAGGGATAAGAGAAGATATTTCACTAGAACCAACACCAAATATTTTTAGAGGGTTACAATTCACAAGGAAAAATAAAAATAAGCCAAATAGGTAAAGCCACCTTAATTTATATAATATTTTCATGGTACTTTTTAAATTCGGCTTTCGTATTTGTATTGTTTAATTTTTTTATTTTTATTTGTTTGTAAAATAAAACATCACAACTTTAGGCTTGGCAGCTTATTTGGCTGCAAATACAATACCTTAGACTAGCTGCATTGGAAACTCCAATTTTCTCAGCCAATTCAATGGTATCTTGTTTAAACTCCGGGGTGTATTTTTTCCGAATCTCTCCTTTTTTCATGCTTGTATTGAGAGGCGGGAGTTTGACATTATTGTAGCTAACGGCACAGAGGTGGTGGTTGTCGAAGTAAAGACCACTTTAGTTCCTAAAGATGTGAGTGTTTTTTTAAAAACCCTCAGAGATTTTAGAAGTTATTTTCCAAGATATAGGTCGGAAACCATTTATGGAGCTATGGCTTATCTAGCGAGTGAGAATGAAGCTCATTTTCTGGCAGAGGAAGAAGGTTTATTTCTTATTCGAGCGACAGGGGACAGTGCCAGCCTGATTAATAGAAAAGATTTTAAACCAAAATTCTTCAGCTAAAGTTATTAAATTGGTTTTGAATAAAAAAACTTTTTCAGAACCGACTAAATAATATGACAATAGATCAGTTAAATTTTACAGTTTTTTTGCTGAAACAGGTGGCCATTTCTTTGTTCAAAAATAAAAAAACAAAGACTTAAAACGAGTTCGGCTTTGAGCACAATGCACCCATAGGGTGCTTTGTGGCAAAACGCATGTTCGAGCTTTTAAGTCTTTGTTTTTTTATTTTTGAACATTACCAACGGTGACTCTTACATCAACAAGATTATAATTTAACGACGACGGGAAGAAGAACGTCTCCTTGAGGAAGAAGACCGATGTCTGTCTCTACGCCGACTACTAGAATCTCTTCCTCTTCTGGAAGAAGACCGGCTTTCCCTACCTGCTGTTTCAGGCGCTAACTTTTTATTCTTTTTTCTCTTAAGAAGAAAATAGAGTAAAGAAGCTGCGGCCAAACCTAGTCCAACCAGAGCTTCCGGTTTTGACAATAAGCCTAACAAACCTCCTTTCTCGGCAAAATCACCTTCTCCACTACCAGCCCCTCCTAGTTCGTCTGCCGGATCTATCATATCCTCCAGATAATCCTGCACACCCCCCATTCCCATTGATCCTCCCCCTTTAGAGGAAAAGCCGGTAGAAACATTCATAACCCTTAAACTGTTAATAGAAGATGCAAAATCAGAAGCATATTTTTTATAATGATCTTTATGGGCGCTATAAGTCACTAGCACAGCCAATGAACCTTTAGTCGTAACGAGATAGCGAGTATAATAAGAAGGGACCTCTGAGCCACTATGGAAGCCATCCACCCACATATGTTGGTTAATCTGTCGTTGTTTTACATGAAACACCTTAGAAGTGGATTTGCCACGCCTAGATTTTACGGTACGGGGGTTTTTTAAATATCTAACATATTGAGCTAAGCTGTCAGGAGGCCCTTTTTGTTTAGCTGTTAGAATAATCATGGCCTCAGAGGCTTTTTTTCTATTCAACTTATTTGTGCAAATCCATTCTGTTCCTTCAGGATGGCATTGCCAGTTATTGAGCAAGTCAAAACTAACATAGTTAGTTGAAAACTTTTTCGCGGTAACAGCATAAGAAAATATAAGTAAATAAACAAAAAATAATACCTTCATGACAATTTATAGTATCGGCAATAAATTACATTTTTATAAGTTTTTTTACTATTATTAAATAATATTTAAGTCATTTCTTTGTTATGCCAATAAGAAAAAAGGGCTTTTTTATAGATTTTGAATCGAAATATTTAGGGCTTCTTAATATTAAGGAATAAGCTTTTTATTTCACTCTGCAACCCGTGATTATGTTTATTAAGCTTGTTTTTCCTATTTAAAGGGGTATAGTATCCGCTAACAAACTGTAAGTAAAAGTATAAAC
The DNA here is from genome assembly GCA_028819305.1 of Bdellovibrionales bacterium. Classification (GTDB taxonomy): domain Bacteria; phylum Bdellovibrionota; class Bdellovibrionia; order Bdellovibrionales; family UBA1609; genus JANQSP01. The sequence goes on along the minus strand of JAPPLY010000087.1, from coordinate 2,552 downwards.
AAATTCTAATGGAGTCCTTTTTTGGGGAGATATTTTGCTATAACTTTTAAGTTTTTGTTATAAATTTAACTTATATATTGTTCTATTAAGAAAAGATCCTGATAATTTCCTTCAATTTAGGGAGTAATATATAAAATGGACTTTCAACAATTAATGACCTTCTGTACTGTTATTTCAGAAGGAAGTATGACAGCAGCAGCAAATAAAATGTCTGTTACTCAGCCTGCCGTTAGTCAGCAAATCCGTAACCTAGAAGAAGAGCTGGACACTAAACTGCTTGTAAGGGGGGTAAGGCAAATCCGCCTCACCATTCAAGGGCAACTTCTTTATAATTATGCCAAAAAAATTCTGAACTTAACACAAAAAGTGGAAACTACTATTAAGACTATGCTGAACAGTGAATTAGAAGGCCATATCCAAATAGCCACTTTAAACTCTATCGGACTGAATTTTATTACACCCACCATTGGTACTATACTCAATCCTAATCAAAAAAAACTAAAAGTAGGTCTATTCTATGGAACAGGTGTAGAAGTAATAGAAAAAATGAAAACGAAGGAAGTTGATATTGCCATCTTACCTGATATGAAAGAGCAGTACGGACTCAGCCTTCCTGGATACGAGTCTCAATTTTTATTCAAAGATGACTTACTCTTCGTAGGGTCAGGAAAAGACAGTTCTCTTCCAAAAACAATATCCATAAGAAACTTGGAATTACGCCCTATGGTGGCTTTTAAACATCTATACCCCAAATTTCGGTATCATCTTTACAAAATAGCGACTCAAAATAAAGTAGATATCCAAGCTCCCATATTTGAAAGTAATAATGTAGGAACACTAAAAAGAATTATTGAAGTGTGGATGTGTTGGGGTTGGCTCCCCTATCACAGTATTCATAAGCAAATCCGTATGGGGCGTCTGTCTGTCATCCAGCTAGAAGAGATGAACTACTCCATGAACATTAAAGCCTACTATAAATCAAATCAATCTGAAAAAAAACAAAGAATTATTGATACTGTTTTAATGGTCATTCAAAAACAACATCACCTGTATTAGTTTGTTTAAACTGGATTGGGCTTCCAGCTATATCAGTTAAACCCTGAGAAAACTAAAAAAATATTTTTTTAGTTAAAGGCTTTGGGTTTAAAATCTTTTTTATTGACGAGGCTGGCACTGTCCCCCGTCGCTTGTATAAGAAATAAACCCTCCTCTTCCGCAAGCAAATGAGCCTTATTCTCACTCGCTAAATAAGCCATAGCTCCATAAATGGTTTCCGACCTATATCTTGGAAAATAACTTCTAAAATCTCTGAGGGTTTTTAAAAAAACACTCACATCTTTAGGAACTAAAGTGGTCTTTACTTCGACAACCACCACCTCTGTGCCGTTAGCTACAATAATGTCAAACTCCCGCCTCTCAATACGGCCATCCGGCTTTCTACACTCCGATTTAGAACGGGTATGGGTTTGTGTTATATCTATCTCCTGATCTTGAAAAATCTTTACCAGTTTCCCTTCAACTAAAGATTCCACTAAAGCTCCCCATCGTTGATTAAACCGGCCCCCTATTTTTTGTATTTGCCGATCTGTTTCTTTTTGGCTAGCACGAAGCTCTTTGTGGCTGGCACGGATTTCCTTCATATCCTCTTTGTGGCTGATAGAAGCTGCTTTTAAATTTTCCTGAGTCTCTTTTATAAGACTCCAAATCTCATTTGCCGGTGATATTGTGGATTTATTCATATTGTTCTCCTTTTTATATAATATCATAGTTTTTTAAAAATAATCTATGCAAAATCCATACCTAAACCCATCTGATATTATTTTTTCAACTGTATTTTCATAGTTATAACAATAGTTTAAATGACTTTTCTATTAATTTAAGTTCATGATGAGTTAAGACGAACTCCAGGGTTATTTTCTCCAAATTTCCAGCTATATTAATTTAAGTTGTTTTTTAAATCACTTAAAAAAGGATTCAACGGACATTCGACAAAGTACCCTAATCAGATATAAATCTTTATTAAAAAGTTTATTGACCGGAATAGCAATTTCATTATACTAAGTGTTCGCTCTTTGAAAAATGAATAGTCAGTTAAGTCTTGTTTCGGGGACTTGTAGGAAACAGCCGTTTTCTATAGGTTTTTGAAACTATATTCTTGTCAGTTTTTATTTGAATTGATGAGACCTTTTTATTTTTGGAATTAAAATTTTTCCATTTTTTGTGGAGAGTTTGATTCTGGCTCAGGACGAACGCTGGCGGCGTGCCTAATACATGCAAGTCGAACGAGAAAGCTCCTTCGGGAGCAAGTACAGTGGCGCACGGGTGAGTAACGCGTGGATAATCTGTCCTCAGGTGGGGAATATCCAGTCGAAAGATTGGTTAATACCGCATAATATCCCTTTATCTCAGGATAAAGGGATCAAAGATTTATCGCCTAAGGAGGAGTCCGCGTCCGATTAGCCTGTTGGTGAGGTAATGGTTCACCAAAGCTATGATCGGTAGCTGGTCTGAGAGGATGATCAGCCACACTGGGACTGAGACACGGCCCAGAC
>JAPPLY010000068.1 GCA_028819305.1 Bdellovibrionales bacterium | reverse complement strand
GCACTCCTTTGTGAATTAATTTATTCATCTTAGGAAGACAGACCTATAGTTTTTTTTTAATTTGCCACAAAGCCACCTGTGGTTATTATAGTGATTTATTAGTCAATGTGTCCTTCAGGAAAATAGTTTGCCGGATGAGGGTCCAAGGTTCTTGTCTTCCTACCTCGGGAAGACTAAGGACCGTTCCGATAAAGGCAAACTGTTTTCCTGAAGGGATACAATTATACTATAAATAGTGGGTGAATTTTCGGTTTCTTTGTAATAGCGGTGCACCTTTCAGGAGAGAATAGAAGTTAAAAAGCTCAGACATGTGTTTTGCCACAAAGCCACCTACGGTCGCATTGTGCTCAAGCTTGTCCCCGTGAAAACGGGGAGCCGAACTTGCTTTTAAATCTCTTTTTCCCTCCCTTATTTATCACAGCCGCCAAAGAAAGAAAAATTTGTGGTTCATTTACTGGTGTGAATTTAAAGCGAAAAAGCTTGACCCAAATTCAAGTTACTTTCAACATGAAGATATTATGTGGAAAGCTCTCTGGTATCAAATAGACCTCATTATTACAGATATGTGGGCCAAAATTCCTGGTTTATGGAATTGGAACTTATTTAAAGTAGATAAAAATTTCATTACTTTAGGTCAGGTAATTATCGGGATCACTCTTTTGATTCTGGGTTATTATACTATGCGCCAACTGACCCGCCACTTAGAAAAATTTATTCTAAAAAAATTGGATGTACAGGAATCAGTTGGACACGCTGTCTCTACTTTTGTGCTTTATTTTTCCATGATTGTTCTATGCCTTTTCACTCTTCGGCTTTTGAATATCCCTATCACTATTTTTACTGTTATCGGTGGTGCTTTAGCTGTAGGTATTGGTTTTGGTTCTCAAAACATTATGAACAATTTTATTAGTGGTTTGATTCTTATTTTGGAGCAGCCTGTTCGTGCTGGAGATATATTGGAAATAGAGGGTTTAACAGGGGAGGTGGAGCGTATAGGCGCCAGAGCGACTATCATTAAATCTATAGACAATACTCAAATTGTGGTGCCTAATAGCTCCTTTCTGGAGAAAAATATTTTAAATTGGACTCTATCTGATTCTGTAGTAAGAAGACGGGTCAATGTGGGGGTTATTTACGGTTCTCCCACAAGAAAAGTGGAAGAACTCCTGTTAAAATCTGTAAAAGAGCATGAAGCGGTTCTAAAAACTCCTAACCCGATAGTGTTTTTTAAGGAATTTGGCAATCACGCCCTTAATTTTTCTGTTTCTTTTTGGATGAAAGTGAGAAATATTATAGAGTTAAAAAAAGTCCCCAGTGATATTCGGTTTCGTATAGATGAGTTATTCAGAGAGCATAGTATTGTGGTGGCCTTCCCTCAGCAGGACATGCATTTTAGAACTCCTCTTCAAGTGGAAGTCAAAAACACAAACTCCCAAAAAATAGATTCTATGTACTAATTGTGCCTGATTATAATGACAGGGCACTGCACTCATGTCTTGGAATGCGCTCGCCAATGGAGTATATTAAATTAACACAATCGGGGTAGTTAAAAATGAGGGGCCAACCCCATTTTTTAGGAATGAAAACCAAAGGAAAAAAGCTATGGAAGTTTCCATTGAACAAACACAAGGGAATTTATTTAATAATCAAGGAAGAGAATACAAAGTAAAAGAAAATTCTAATAAAATACAGCTACATTTTAAGCATCCAAATGGAAAACTATTTCTTGGAAATTCCATAGAATGGCTTAAAACTCTAGATAATGAGTCCGTTGAATTGATATTTGCAGACCCGCCATACAATATTAAAAAAGCAGATTGGGATAATTTTGATTCTCAAGAAGTGTATATTAAGTGGTCTATTGGGTGGATTAAAGAAGCTAGCAGAGTCTTAAAAAAAGATGGTTCTTTATATGTATGTGGTTTTTCTGAAATTTTGTCCGATATTAAATATCCTGCTATGCTATATTTTAAATCGTGTAAGTGGCTTATATGGTCTTATAAAAATAAAGCTAATTTGGGAAATGATTGGGGTCGATCGCATGAAAGTATAATTCACTTTAGAAAAACAAAAAAAACAAAATTAAATATAGATTATATTAGGATTCCTTATGGAAAACACACTTTAAAATATCCTCTACATCCTCAAGCGAAAACGAGTCAATACAGTAATAAAGAAAAGAGTGCGAATTGGCGACCTCACCCTTTAGGAGCTAAACCGAAGGATGTTATAGAAGTACCCGTAACATGTAATGGAATGGAAGAAAAAACCCCTCATCCAACACAAAAACCTGAGGAACTAATAAGGAAATTTATAATGGCATCTTCAAAAATTGGTGATACTGTTATTGATCCTTTTTCAGGTGCAGGAACTACTAGAGATTTTTTAAAGAAATGTATTTATACTACTCAACAAACAGTTGGCGCTTGTTTAGATGCACTTCCTGTTGGAGAATCCAATAAAGCACGAAAACTGGTAGGGGATTACTTTGAACTTTTTATTTGTCTTTTCATCAATAAAATGGGTTTTAAATGATGTTCAAAGAAAGAAAATAAAATCAAAGCGTAAGTATGGTATTAACTCCACTTTTTTATCAGGTCATTTCAAAGGATATACGATTAAGTTAAATTCTTTGGATGGTGTTTATTATTGTGATATAAGACCAAATATGATCTCTGAAGGTTTTCTAAAAAAACATATTAAAACTATTGATTATTTCTTTTGCGAAGATTTGTGGAAGTTGACAAAATAAGAGTTTATTATGAGTAAATTAGATGTGGATAAAATTGAAGAGGATGTTTCTAAGCAAAAGCCTTTTGTGGGCGGCCGTATTGATCGTGTGGGAATAGAGGATCTGGAAATACCCGTAAAGATCCAAAATGGAGCCGAAGTCCTTAAATTACAATCCAATGTGACGGCTATGGTGTCCTTGGATGATGAAAATATGCGAGGTATCCACATGTCCCGCATCTACCTGGCTTTGCACGATTGTTTGTCCAATCAGGTATTGAGTTTATCTTCTGTAAAAGAGCTTCTACATAAGCTTGTAGAATCACAAAAAGGTATTTCCCGTTATGCCCATCTGAAATTTTTTTGGAAATGGCCTATAAAAAGAAAAGCCCTTAAGAGTGACTCTCTGGAAGGATGGCGTTATTACCCTGTTTTTTATGAAGGCCGATTATTGGAAAAAGGCAAAGTGGAACTAATAATGGGGATGACGGTAACATATAGTTCCACCTGTCCTTGTTCAGCTAGTTTAGCTCGTTCCTTGATTCAAGAAAAATTTCACGGGGATTTTATAGCTTCTTCTGTGGATAATAAAAAGGTATTTCATTGGCTGGGTCAGGAACGGTCTATCTCAGCCACTCCTCATGCTCAAAAGAGCCTTGCAGAGGTAAAATTAAAAGTCACTAAAGAACAACAAAATCTGATTGAGCTTATTAACGAAGTGGAGAAAGCTTTAGGTACTCCTGTGCAAACCGCTGTCAAAAAAGAGGATGAGCAGGAGTTTGCCAAGCTAAATAGTGAAAACCTGATGTTTTCCGAAGATGCCGCTCGTAGAATAAGAAATCTTTTGAATAAAAAAAATTGGATCGAAGATTTTTATATTCATGTAAAACATTTTGAGAGTCTTCATCCTTTTGAAGTGGCTTGTCATATTACGAAACAAGTTCCAGGAGGGTTTCACACTTAAGTTCAAACACAATTAGCTTGATTCCTCAGGAGATAAAATTGAAAAAAGAAGGTATTTATATTTATGGAGCTAGGGAACATAACCTTAAATCCATAAATACTTTTATTCCTCGTAATAAAATAACTATTGTAACGGGCCTCAGTGGAAGCGGAAAGTCCTCTCTTGTATTTGATACGATTTATGCGGAAGGACAGCGTCGGTATGTGGAAAGTTTGTCTTCTTATGCTCGCTTTTTTATATCTCAAATAAAAAAACCGGATCTGGATGCCATTACAGGCTTATCTCCTGCTGTGGCTATTGATCAAAGATCCATTAATACCAGCCCCCGTTCTACTGTGGGAACAGTGACAGAAATTTATGACTATCTCCGATTGTTGTTTGCTAGATTGGGAACCCCTTATTGTATACAACACCAACAGGCTTTGAAAAAAAGTTCTATTGATAAAATTACAGAAGAGATAATGACATGGCCAAAGAATAGCCGATTCCTTATATTAGCCCCTGTAGCCGAAGGTAAGAAAGGAGAGTTTTTAAAAGAGTTTCAGGGTTTTTTATCTTCAGGCTATACTCAAGCAAAAGTGGATGGAAAGTGGCTGGAGCTGGCTGAAGCTAAAAAACTTTCCAAGAGAAAAGATCATTTTATTGATTTGCTGGTGGACCGGTTAAGTGTGGAGTCACGGTTTATCCCCCGTTTAAAGGAAAGCTTACAAAAAGCCGCTGATCTAACAAAGGGGAGAATTAAAGTGGAATTGATAAATCTTCCTATAAAATCACTAACCTCAAAAGGTTTAAAATCTAAAGAGTTTTATTTAGACAAATCTCTAAAAAAGAAGTCCATGAAAAAAAAAGATCAAAAAATGATCGAAACTTCCAAACACGATCAGTATAATTCCATACAATCAGAAAAAAATAAATTAAATATAAAGCATTACTCCCTTCATGCCACTTGTCCGGTTTGCCTGGCCGGCTTTCCAGAAATGGAACCAAAATTATTTAGTTTTAATAATCCAAAAGGAGCCTGTTCAAAATGTAATGGATTGGGGTATCTTCAGGAAGAAGAGGAATGGAGAGAAGAGAGCGAATGGATGGAAGAAGATATGAGTGCAGAAAGTCTCATTTTTCCAGATTCTGAGAAAAAACATCATAAAGACACGGAAATAAAACAAACGATACTTTCAAATCAGACTAACACAGCAGAAACAAATAATATGGATATAGAAAAAGACAGGGCTGTCAAAATGTGTCCCTTATGTAAGGGAACACGACTTAATTCTTTTGCTTTAAGTGTGAGAATACAAGATAAAAATATCGCTCAATTATCTTCTTTTAGTATAGAAAAGCTGATCCGGTTTTGTTCTCGTCTCAAGTTTCCCTCTCAATATAAGCTTGTCGCTGATAAAATTTTGGAGAAACTGAATTCAGATTTAGGTTTTTTAAATAAAATGGGTTTAGGATACCTGAGTTTGGATCGGCCTAGTCGCACCCTCTCAGGAGGAGAGGCACAAAGAGTTCGATTGATGTCTCAAATTTCTTCCCCTTTAATAGGGGTGTTGTATGTGCTGGATGAACCTAGTATTGGTTTGCATCCTCAAGACCAGGATCGTCTGTTAAAGATATTATTTCATATCAGAGATAGAGGAAACACAGTGCTTATAGTAGAGCATGATGAAAAAACTATTCGCTCTGCTGAACATCTGATTGATCTGGGGCCTGTAGCGGGAAAAAACGGAGGACATATTATAGCGGAAGGTTCGTTACAAGATATTATAAAGTCACCTCAATCTATTACAGGACATTATCTATCCGGTAAAAAAAAGATCTCTCTACCGAAAAAAAGCACAACCTATAAGGATAAAGTACTGGAAATAAGAGGAGCCAGGGGAAATAACCTAAAAAATATAAATGTGAAAATACCTTTATCCTGTTTAGTGGGTGTTACGGGAGTTTCAGGTAGTGGAAAAAGTACTTTAGTTATAGATACTCTTTATAGAGCCCTTCAGAAGCAGTTAAACCAATTGCCCTTTGTTGATCCCCAACTGTATAGGGAAATAAAAGGTTTGGAATTTTTAGACAAAGTGGTAGCCATAAACCAAAAACCCATAGGTAGAACCCCTCGTTCCGTACCCGCCACTTATGTAGGCATTATGTCTCCTATTCGCAATTTAATGGCTCAAGTTCCTGCTGCCTGTGTTCGGGGTTACACTCCTGGGGATTTCAGTTTTAATATTAAAGGAGGGCGTTGTGAAAAATGTTCCGGTACAGGACAAATTAAGCAAGAGATGCTTTTTTTACCGTCCGCTATTTTACCTTGTGATATTTGTCAGGGGCGGCGTTATTCAAATGAAATATTAAGTATTTTGTATAAAAATAAGAATATACACGATATTTTAAGTATGGATATTATTAGTGCAAAGGCCTTTTTTGCTCATCATTTTCTGATTCAGCAACAATTACAGCTATTAGAACAAGTGGGACTAGGATACCTGACTTTAGGTCAAAACTCCATGACTCTTTCCGGAGGAGAAGCACAAAGAATCAAGCTCACCCGTGAACTAGCTAAAAAGAACACAGGTCGAACGCTTTATATTTTAGATGAACCCACCACGGGCTTACACTTCAAGGATATTGAACAACTTGTTTTTGTATTAAAAAAATTGACGGAAAAAGGCAGCACTGTGATTGTTATAGAACATCAAATGGATGTGATTAAATCCTGTGATTATATTATTGATTTAGGCCCTGGCGGAGGAAGGCACGGAGGTAAAGTCGTGGCCGAAGGGACACCAGAACAAGTAGCTCGATCTAATAAGAGTGCTACTGCCCCCTTTTTAAAAGAAGCCCTTTCAGTTTAAATTCTTAAACTGATCTTGTTTGATTCTCGCTAAAACGGAGAGCGGGGATTCCTGATCTGTTCAGCACAGTTCGGGTAGTCCAAAATGGGAGAGGTCAATTCAAGATTTATCAAGATTAAAAAATTAAACCTATTGTAAATAGGGATAACTTGATTGATTATTATTATAGATGATTAAAATTATTATTATTAGTTTATTGTTTTTTGCTTCGAGTGCTTGCTCTGGAGGTGATAAAAAATACTTTGTTTGTGATTTTGTATGGAATGGACCAAAAGAGAGTTATAAAATGGATCCGAATATAACTTTTGATGGTGTATTTCATGGTAGGGATATTATTTTTTATTATGAAAAAACAGATAGTGGGCAATATAAAACTCATTTTCCCTTGTACGGAGGAACTGAGCTGGGGCTGCAATTAAATGGAGATATTTTATCAAATGCTTATTTGAATGCTCCTACGAGCTACGGTTTTTATAGAGAAAAGTTTGATATTTATCAATTCAACTTTAAAACAAAAATTTTCACCCATTCTTACTTTTATTATGTTGATCCAGAAAAGGACCTTAGTAGTTTTAGATATTTACCTGATTTCAAAAAATCTCATAATCCTTACCTTGCTAGTCTCATTAATAGAGAAGCTCCTGAAAATGATTTAAAAATAGGATTTGATAAAACCAAATGGCAGTGCTACGAAATTCCTTATTTCAAATATTTAAGATTTAAGCTTGAAGATGCTTTTTTTACCATTTTTAATGATTAGTTAGTCTCATTGAAATAAGAGGAAAAGATAAAAGATTTAGAGGGATTGGCATCCCTTGTCCAAAGATTATTTTTCAATAAAGAACTGACCAGATTGTTCTCGTGTCTGTTATTTTAAAAAATTACCTTCCTTATCGCTATAGGATTTAAGGGTATAAACAAGATCCTCGTGAAGCTGATCCTTGCGAAGCTTGTCCCCGCGAAAGTGGGGAGCGAGAAACAGGGATGGCTGGCTTGTTTTGTTAGCAGGCAATAACATAAGACAGATATTAGCTATAAAAAAAAATTACAATCATGTAATTATTTCACTAATCTAATAAAATCTAGTATTTTTTCTATTTTTCATTTATAGTTGAGAATTTCTAAAAGGTAGGTGAATTATGTTATCTGGTATAGAAATGACATCCCTTAGAGTTTCTTTTCCCTTGGAGAACAACAGAGACGACGACCGGAAAGCCATGTCTTCGCGAAAATGGGGATCAAAAAATGGATGGGGTATAAAAACACTATTTTGTGCCCTATTGACTATAATAACTGTTGTTAGCTGTGAACGGCAGAAGGGGATGAGCAATTTACCTGATCCGGTATCTATTCATCCTTGTAAGCTCCCGGGTGTTCTTAAAAAGGCTGTTGAGAAAAAACTGGGTAAAAATTGCCAAACCGTTGAATCTAAAGATTTAGCGACAATAAAAGAACTTAAAATACAAGATATCGCATCTGTTCAATACTATCCATCAGGTGAACAACAGGGGTCTGATTTTACAGCTCTTGAGGATTTGGATCTATCTAATAATCCTAATATGTCGGAGATACCGGAATTTGTTTATTCCATTCCTAATTTGAAAAAGCTGAATATTTCCCATACAGGAGTCAGAAACTTTAGTGGAAAAATGTGTCAGCTGAAAAAGCTTACGACATTAATAGCTTCTCATAATAGTTATGAGGGAAGAGAAATCCCTATAGCGACTTTTTGTCTATTCAATTTACAAGTGTTGGATATGTCTTCCAGTCAAATTCGTTACATAGATGAGTATATTTACTATCTTAAAAAATTGAAGAAACTTTACTTAAAAAATAATAACTTAATGATATTGCCATTTACTATTCATGTATTACCTTCTTTGTTGGTTTTAGATTTGAGAGGTAATTATTTTGATTATGAACCAATAAATTCTTTAACTGACTGCACATCCTTAGCAGAAAGCTCTGAAGAGAGACAGGAATGCCAAAGGGAGTTATTAGATTTAGTGGAGTGTGAATACTGGTATCAAATGCCTTTTGAACGAGGACGGTCTTTTAATGCTAGATTTACAGAAATGACGGGAGATACATATATTAATAGTGTCAGTGGCATTCAGGAAGCGAATTGCCATAATACCTGGTTAAATGATTATGTTTCTTATTATGATCCCGGTAAAAGTTATCTTTTAGATTTAACAGCCAATGGTAAAACCATCAGAGAATGGCGCTTGCTTTACGATACAAGACTTACAGAAGATAGTGATGGCTTGGGTTTAGGACATGTTGCCTGCCAATATCATATAAAAGGTATATCTTTGAGAAATGGGGTGAAGAGTAGCACTTATCATTTTTTTATGCCAAAAAATACAAGTTGGGCCCCAGGTAATAGTATATCCCATCCGGAACGGTATCGTCAGCCGGAGAAAGGTCGTCCTGAATATTGTAGCCCTATAAAATATGATACACCTCAACCTAAAAAACCTCTGGGGCCTTGGTCAGGTGCTCTGCCTTTTGTTCAAGAAGCCATAGATAAAACCTACCCTCATCCTGAAAGTTGTGAACACTGGCCTACTTCCCGTTGTCCTTTTCAGTCTGAAATTCCAGATGCAGCTTACTATTTAGGTAAGCATAGCAGTCAAAATAAAGAGTTATTTAAAGATGTCTATAGAAAACTACATGAAGATAGGGAAGAGTTTAAAAATCTTCCGAGTACCAGATCATCTCTTGTTCAACGTTTGCAAAGAGATGAGAATGAAAGACGGTATAAGGAGACAGAAGAATATTTTTCTAAGAGTGTGGATGAGCAGGAAACACTGGCAGAAGAAGCCTGGAACAAATATCAGGATATTCTAACTCGTCCTCTGGAGGAGTAATACAAAGCAGAAAAGATACTACTGTTTTATTTTAAGGAGATACCATTGCTTTATAAAATAAAAAAACTATTACAGAAAGGTTTTAAAGCCGCATTACATTTTGTTATTAGTGTACAGCTTTGTTTTATGCCTTATTATGCTTATTCCGCTGATGAAGAAAAATCAGAGTCAAATGAAGTAAGGAATACAGCAGCAGATAACCCTATTCAAAATATCTTGGCCCAATTAAGGGAAAGAACAAATCTCTCTGATCCAGAGACCAGCCGAAGAGTACAAGATGTTATTGAATTAGCTGAAGCTATTGAAACAGGAAAAGCGGAGGATTATTTAAGTAACCACCCTAATGCCAGAAAGGATAGAGATTATTTTCTTTTATCTGATCAAAAAGTGGAATCTATAGAATATCGTTTTGATCCCACACAAAATAAAGTAGTAGAACAGGTGGTGGGTACGGTCGAGTTGAATGATATTAGAAGTACTCCTGTGCATAGGGTATTTAAAAGTGTGCATGTTGCATATCACTCACAATCTAAAGAATTAGTTTTTGAAGGGGTGGTAGCAAATACAGTTGTGTTACGGCAACGTATTCCTGATTTGGATATAGTGGACTATATTAATGATAAAGAATTTCTGATACTTTTAGATAGAAAAAGAGGCTTGCTTTTGGTTGATATGTTTTTCGCCAAAGCCTATTTGGGAATGGCTCCTGTTCCCGTAACCAGGATTCCCATTCCTGTATTGAATACCTTGCAGAAAGTGGTATCAAGTTCAGAAATGAATAGGGATAATATTTCATTAGAGTTTATAAATCGAAGTGTACGTCCTCCGGATGTTATGCCAAAAATAATTAAAAACATAGATAGGAACTTTGAGGGAAATGCCTTATTTACCTCTGGAGACTTTATGCTCTCTTATACCGATCAAAATGGACAAAAACATCTTACTCAGTTTCTCAAGAGAACAGAATTAGCTGGTTGGGTTAAATTAAATTACGATATACTGGATATTATGACAAAAGTAGTAGCTCCTCATTTAATGAAAGGAGAGGATATTGATCTTTTTCAGAAAGAGATGAGGCAATTAAGGGAAACTAATCCGGTAGGTATGTTGGATCATACTTTGTCTGCCCTTTTTACTAAAAATGCCCTTCACAAACTTAATCAAGCCGCTCAGGGGGTGGAAGAGAGGGTAGCTCAATTACAGAATTTTTCTCCAAGAGACACTATGTTATTTCAAGAATGGAAGCAGTTTTTTGATAAAATGTCTTCTCGTTTAGCGGAACAAGATATAAATAAGCAAAAAATTACAGGGGATGTACTAAACACAGAACAAATTGTTCATTTGCATGAAAATGGCTTTTTACCTGGTGCAGAAAAAGAAAAAGGAATACGAGCTAAAGCTCTTAGTATTATGGCAAACATTATGAGCACTCTCAAATCTCCTCAGAAGCAGATACAATTTATGGATAAACATAGAGTATCTACAGGGATAGTGGCAGGTAGTGTAGTAGGTTACTTTGTGATTCCAGAAGTATTTGTGGCTTTTACTAATATGTTTTTATCCTCTCTGAATAACTTTAGCAACACAAGTAGCTTATCTGTTTATGAAGTCACCTCTCTTCCTAATTTAATAACTATGTTGGTGTTTTTACCAAGTGTGGTTATTCTTATGTCTTTTTTATCTATTCCCTTTCTAAATAAATTAGCAAAAATAGCACCTAAAAATATTTCTATAATGAACAAAGTCTATCACCCAAAAGGATCGTTGGAGGATATTATTAGTAAATGGAAAGACACAAGTTTATCTCAAAGAATTGTGGGGGTGGGGTTGAAAATTGTGGCTTATACTATGTATCCTTTTTGGAATTACTTGGCTAGTATCGTGGGTCAACCTCATTTTTTTTCATCTATTGCAAAAGGTTTAAATCCATTGAAAAAAATAAATCCGGAATCGGATATAGGGCAGGTTGCTCAAATTGAAAAGACAACACGCTTAGGGACTCAAGGTTGGCAGCCTCAGTGGAGAAAAAGTGAATCATTTAACCAGCATAGAGAATTGCAAAATATAGCGGAAGCAAAAGAGCATCGGATGAAAAGTGTAGCATGGCTTATGGCTAGTTTGGCTGTAGCAGGTAAAACCCGGGTTGAGCCTGAGGCTATTCTTATATATGGGGCCACCTCTATTAATTTGAATGACTTGGAAAAAGTACATAATGATAGAGCTATGCGAGTGGAAGTGATGTGGGTAATGGAGAATTTATTAAAAGAAATCCGCCAACTGGATGAAATGGATATAAGGAAAGCACTTGTGAACTTGGATCCGGAAATGGTGATTCGTTACTATGAAAGAGCTACCCGGTTAGCAAAAGAAGTTCGGGAGCACCCTGAGTTTCGGAAAAAAATTCGCGAATTTTTTAATACAGGAGGGATGGGCTGGCTTAGGCAAAAAGTGAATTTGCGTACTGTTGCCGGTTTAAATAGAGAACAACATAGCATGCTGAAAAATGTTCCTACCGATTTTGTAACAAATAGAGTAATAACAGAGTTTGCTTCAGATCATGCTTTGGTATCTTTTTTGCCACTTATTGCAGCGGAGCGGGTAGAGTTTGGTTTGACGGATATTAGTCAATTAGTTGTAAATGAACATCAATTTTCCTGGTCAGGAAAACCTCATCTTAATGAAGTGTGGTTGAATGTTATTGCACACTTTTTTATAGCTGGTGGTCAGAGAACACTCACTTTTACAAAGCCGACAACAGCTATACAGCAGGCACAATCAGGTCAGATGTCTGTGTATGAACCAATGGAGCAATATATAAACAAGACAAAAGAGTATTCTCAAGGTGAATGGACATATTATAAAAAACAATTTTCTTACTTTTTAAGTGGAGGAAAACAAGATAATTTAGGTGGAGTCATGTGGAGAGCTTATGTATCCAGATTACGCACAATGCAAATGACTTTTTCTTTAATGGTGGGACTGCGTCTGCTCACAACGGGGCAAAGTTTTTCTGAGGCTACTCTAGCTTTCTTTCTTTTTCACTTTGCAGGGCAGTGGGTTTTTGGTTGGCCTTGGGATGTGATAAGTGGAGGAGCTAAGGTAAATCAGAATTATTTGGCTCAAAATAAAGCAAGATTGGAAAGTCTAAAACTCAAACTATCTCAAATAGCAAGAGGAATCCATCAGGACGAATATACAATAAGAGTAGAGTATGAAGCAGCTTTAAAAGAAGTGATTCAATTGTATAATACAAAACCATTAAGAAAAAAACTTTTAAGTAGTGGTCTTCAAGAGGTGAATCCAAACTTATGGGAACATTTGAAAAATTATAAAGTAGATCAGTGGAATTATTCTGATAGTATAGAAAGAATGCAGCTGACATCTGAAAAATTAGTTCATTTATTAGCGGAAGTTCCTCCTTTACCAAATAAACATAACGCTATGGCTAATAATTTATTCACTTTCACTTTTGGTGCTTTTTTGACCACTTATTTATTTGTAGCCCTGTCTGTGTGGACTTTTTCTCCTGAATATTTGAATATGAGAACTATTCTTACATGGGCTACTATCAATTATGGTCTTTATGGATTACTCTATTTTATTTATTCAAAAAATCTAAAAGATCATACAGAAGTTATAAAACATTGGCCGTATAATATAAGAAGACAATGGGATACTATAACAAGACTGAATTGGAAAGAGTATTTTTACGAAGGGGTTTTAAATCTCAATAGATCTGTTCGAAGTGTTTGTCGTACCGTTTTTATTAACAGTAGAAGCCGTTCACCTCGCAGGGACTGACCATGAACCATCTTCTAAATGGAAGTTTATTCTCTACAGATTTAAAGAAGGGAATCTCCTGAAAGACCGGTTCTAGCTCTAATAATTCTAATTACTTCACCTGCTGTTTCTTCCAAAGCTCTATCCGTAACATTGACTACAGGCCAGCGGTGTTTTTCAAAGATATCTTTTGAGTAGTCCATTTCCTTTAAAATATGGACTTTATCAGCATATCCTCTATTAAAATTCCAGCCAAATTTTTTTAATCTATTTTTTCTAATCCGTATTAAATTATCTATATCAATGGTGAGACCAATAATTTTACGGTAATCTACTTCTGCTAAGTTTTCAGGAAGAGGGATCCCTAAAACCAGCGGCACATTCGCTACTTTCCATCCTTTAAAGCTTAAATAGATAGAGAGGGGGGTTTTACTGGTTCTACTAACCCCCACCAATACAATGTCTGCATCTTTTAGCCGCATTACGGATTTCCCATCATCGTGGCGCAGGGAAAACTCTGTTGCGGCTATCCTTTTAAAGTAATCTTCATCCACGCTCCTCAATAAGCCCGGTTTTTTTTCTTCATTACTTTCTAAAACCCCATCAAAATTGTTAAAGAGAGGACCTAAAAGATCAATAGATTTTATTTTTTCCTTCCGACATATTTCTTGAATTGTTTTTCGTATTTCAGGAAGAACTATTGTGTAGATCAATAAGCTTTTTTCTTTGTTTTGCATTTTTTCTATCGCAGATAGAGCTTGCTCCTTTGTTCTAATATTTTGGTGACGAATAATATTGACTTGATCTTGTTTATATTGAACAAGAACAGCCCGTGCAACGGCACTGGCTGTTTCTCCTGTGCCATCGGACATAATATGCAATGTAAATGAGGGATGCATTAAAAATTTTCCTATATATTTTTAAAATTTTTCCTTCTATACTATAAAGAGATAGGTTCCGTATAATCTATTATATATTGAATCCTAGTATTTTCTGCAACAGATTGCCATTTTTTTTCTATAGCTTCTTTTTTTACTTCTTTTGGTGCGAAAATCCGTAAGGTAGGTTGATTAAGTGAACACCATATATCATATATAGTATCTAACCATTTCGTAGAATAAGCGACTTCCAGAGTCCATAAATTCGGCAGATAAAGAGAGCTTTCTATCAATAAGGGGGGAGAGGTCGAAGGGGAAGAGGAGGGAAGGGAAGTTATTTGATATTTTTTTAATAGGGACTTTATTTTAGTTGAAAGCAAGGGGTTGATTTTTATATCCGTTTGATCTTTGATTCCCGCTTTCGCAAGCACAGGGTTTTCTGGTTGTTTCTTTTTTTCTTCCAATGGAAAAGAGAGATTCTCTGAGGGCGTGGTTTTTTGGTCTGTTCGGTATAGTTTTTGTTTTTTGATTTGAAACCCTAAATACCAATCAATTTTATAATTCCAGAAGTTATGTTTCGGATCACTTAGAACCCAAAGGTCAGCTCCTTTTTTAAAGGCTTGATTGTAAGAAAGTTGTTGTAGGTGTTCTTTCATTAGTTTTATATATAAAAACTGGTTTTAGTATCAGTTACTATGGAGATTTTTTATTTGTTTTTTATCAACTTATTTGTCATATAAAATTCTCCGGAAAAAGTGACGAATATACCATTTTTTTTAATCGAGTTATCATTTTTCCACAATAGCTTATTTTATATCCCCTCTGTTTTTTTGGATATAGTATCTAAGATACCATTAACAAAATTTGATGAGTTTTCTGTTCCGTATAATTTTGCTATTTCCACAGACTCATCAATACAAACTTTAAAAGGGATGGGAGGGGTGGCATAAAACATTTCATAAATGGCTATCCTCATAATATTGAGATCAATGAGGGAGATTCTTTCCATTTTCCATGCTTGACTGGTTTGTTTTATGAGTTTATCTATTTTTTCTTTATGTGTTTTTATGCCTTTTAATAATTGATGGGCATAACTTTGTGTCATTTTGTTCAAGGAAGTGAGAGCTTGTTTCTCGTTTTGCTTCTCTTTGTTAAACTCCTGTTCATAAAGAATTTTTAGAGTGGTTTCTCGAGCCTGACGTTTTTCTTTTTTTTCCATCTTTTTGTTTAGGGCGATATTATTTTATAGTACTTGTCATTTTTTGTTTGCTTTTCTCAAATTTAGAGATGCATGTCCAGTCCTAATTGCACTATTAAGCCATATTGAAACTGATCTTTTAAAGTGGTTTTAGCTCCCCATTGAAAGTAAAGTCTTTTTGTAGCGGCTTTAGGTCCGATAATATGGGTAAAGAGCAAGCGTAGCTCCAAAGCTATCTCCTCTATTTTAAAAAGAACAGGAACGGAAGTGCCAACCATAAAATCAACATGAAATAATGTTAAATCGTGACTAGTAGGGTATCTAAGACCGCCCAGAGCGTGTATTCTGCTATGAGATTTTTGATTCAAAAGAGATTCATATTGAAAAGAGAAGATAATGGGAATTTTGGTTTGTCCCCACTTTTCCTTTCGATAGTTTATATAGGCAAAAAAGGGATAAGAAGTTGTTTTAAAAGGGTAGAAGGATTCAATAAGAACGCCCCCTATTCCTAAATCTAAAAAATGATGAAGAGGTCGTTTTCTCTGTTTAAAATAGTTTGCTGCTTTTATATAGTAATTTTTTTTAGCTAATAAAAGAGAGGGGCTTTCTTTTTTATTTAGACTGATTTTTTCAATATATTTATTTTGTGTTGATAGGGAGTTATAGGTAGAGGGGGAGAATCTTAGGTTGTTGGCTTTTACACTTGCATTGGCGGAGAGGATCAGAAATAAGAAGCTGAGGACCAGCCCCTTAAAAAAGAAAGTGACCCTTTTCAGAGGAGAATAGGGAGTCAAAAGTGAATTAGGTTCTTGAACCCAGAGCGTTCGATCCCCGTTTTTTCGGGGATGACGGCTTTGTGGTAAAATGGAGCATGCTCCTATATGTTGAATCAGAGATTTAGGTGATTTCATTTTAATATATAATGTTTGTCACAGATTTTACTAAAGTGTGCCAAACAAAACCCTTTAGGTTTAGGAAGCAGAAGGATTTTTATATTGTTTATCTACCTTTTGCAGTGATTTCGAGAGGGTGTTTGCCCATTTTGTTATTTTATGAAGGTGCTTTGTATCTACCGACTTGTCGGATATACCCATATAGGCTCCTACAATTGCTTTTGAGTTATTAAATATGGGTACCAGTGTAACATGCTTAGGCAGCACTTTGAATCCCCAGGGAGTAAAAAAACTTTTATGTTGCTCGTTTTCGAATATGGAACCATGATAGGGGCTTCTCGTATTAAAGAGCATTTTGAATATAGACGGCTTGTCCGTTTTTACAGGGATGGTCGGGCCTGACATGGAGTCACTCCATTCTACAGGTGTAAATTCATTATCATTAAAAGAAAAAATAATAATCCCTGTAAAATATTGTTTTGATAATGCAAAGATATGATCGTATGTTTCTTTTGCGTACGAAGAGGGTATTTGTGTAATGACTGTTGACTTGATGATAGTATTGAGTAACATACCGGACTTTGTTAAAAAGTTGTCTTGTTCTTCTTTTGCTTGTGTTCTAGGTTCAGTAGGGTAATCTTTTTTCTTGTAAAGAATGTCCGGTTCGGATAGTTTTTGAATTTTATGCCAAAAAAACTTTAAATTTTTTGGCGAAGCTAAAATGGGAAGCGTGGATTTATCTTGTATTCTTTTAGGAGGTTCAATACATCCAGCAAATAAAATGGCATTCCACTCATAAACTGGTAAAAATGTTTCGTTCCATTGCTCAAGAGCTTTTACACGATTCCAAAACTGTTGATGAATGGTCATATTGTAAAAAAAAGAATCTGTTAAAAAAGGAATTTTATAATATTGTATAGCCCATTCCATATATTTTTGAATATTAATTTTATTTTTGTGTAAAGCCCAAACGGCGAAACTCTCCTCTTGAACGGTATTTTTCCATTCATTGTAGTCTGTTTCAGAAAGGTTAAGCTTTTTTTGCCAATAATCTTGCATAAAATGGTTTTCCTAACTTAATGCCATTTTTGTAGTTTAAAGTTTCTATAAAGTAAAAAGGCTCATGCCCTAAATTAAAAAATCGGAAAAAAATATATTTTTCTTAAATACAAGCGTGGATTTTAATGGTCTTTATATGCTAGTTTATCCACTAAGATGCGTGTTTTATTAGACAAAAGGCGGGTTTATTTAGATTATAACGCCACAACGCCTCCTGCTGAGTTTCTGAATCGGCAAATTCAGGAATGGTTGCCCCTGTGGGGTAATCCTAGTTCTGTTCATCAAAACGGCCAAAAAGCGCGTTCTCTTTTTTGGTCAGCTAAAGTGCATTTAGCAAAGTTTATAGGTTGTCATCCATTGGAACTAATTGCTACAAGTGGTGGGAGCGAAGCCAATAATATGGCCATCAGAGGCTTGTACGAGAAATATTTTTTACAAGACTCCAAACGAAATGAAATTATTATATCTGCCGTAGAGCACCCTAGCGTAAAATCCCCTATAGAAAGTCTAAAAGCAAAAGGGATGAAGATTAGATATATTCCTGTTTCCATGCAAGGAGAATTGGATTTGTCTGTTTATGAGTCCACTCTTAGTGATAAAACTTTTTTAGCGTCTATTATGTATGCAAATAATGAGACTGGTAACCTATTTCCTGTTTCCAGGTTAGTGAAAATGGCTCATAAAGTGGGAGCTTTTTTTCATTGTGATGCCGTTCAAGCTCTTGGAAAAATACATTTTAATTTACATAAGCTGGGAGTTGATACGGCTAGTTTTTCCGCTCATAAGTTTTATTCCTTAAAAGGGACAGGCGTGCTCTATTGTCGCAAAGGTTTATTACCTGATAACTTGATTAGAGGGGGGCCTCAAGAGAGAAACCGTCGAGCTGGAACGGAAAATGTTCTCGGTATGGCTTGTTTTGGTGCTGTTGCTCAAAGAGGAGAGGAAATTTTACGGCAATTTCAGGGAATAGGCAAGCTTAGAGATAAAATGGAACAACATATTTTATCTCATATAGGCGGGGCAAAAGTATTAGGCCAGAAAGGTCAACGGCTATACAACACTTCTTGTATCTATATACCTGGTGTCCAAGGGGAAACTTTACTAATGAATATGGATTTAAAAGGGTATTCTTTTAGTGTTGGTTCTGCTTGCCATTCCGGAAGTTTAAATCCCAGCGGGGTATTGATAGCTATGGGGTTAAATGAAGAAGAAGCTCGATCGGCGATTCGCATTAGTCTGGGATTAGGGGTGTTCAAAGAAGAGTTAGATCGTTTTCTCTCCGATCTCATAGACTCTATAAAACGAATTCAATCTTTTCCACAAAATCAAAATTTTCAAAATGAATTGTAATAGCATTATATTCATTTATAGATTTCCATGGCTAAGGCTGTGGGTATTCTGTCTGACGGCCACATAGAATACAATATCTCTTAATATAGTTCCATTTTTCTGCTTGGCCTCCATTTAAGCCTTTTTAAAAGTGTATAA
>JAPPLY010000055.1 GCA_028819305.1 Bdellovibrionales bacterium | reverse complement strand
ATAAAGCAGCTTTTTAAAAAAGGGGCTTCTGTAGGGAAAGAAGCACCGGATTCTGCTGATTCTCCTGTTAGGTCCTTTCTTACTTCTGAAAAGGGAAGTGTTTCCATAGCTGGCAAGTCCGCTCTCAAATCTTCTGCAACAGGAGTAGAAAGTTACGAAGATACTTTGGGAAGGTTAGCTAAGTTCAGTTTAGGAGTAGATAATTTAAGTCCCCAGCAGATGAAGGCTTTAGAGAATTATTACAGTGTGGTTCGTGGGGAGAAGGGAAAAGATGGAACTTTTCCCAGAGCAGGCAATTATACTTTAGGTCAGAGGAGAAAGATCATAAAATATCTGGAGAGTCAGGGATTTTCCCGCGAACAAGTAAGAAGGTTGATAGAAGATGGAGTGGTGGAGATTAATCGTTTAGATCCAAGCCCCGATACAAGAAAAGTTTTAAATAAGATTAGTGAAGGAGATAGTGTTTTTACAACAGACAGACTGACTGGCATACCAAAAAAAATAAATAAGATATTGGAAAGAACAGATCATGGTCTTTTGGTGGAAGTAAAGACAATAGATCCTAAAACCGGTCAGTTGCTTACAGAAGAGGTATTTGTATCATCAGAAGTTCGGATTAATGGGAACGCAGATATAGATTTTATCGATAAAATCTTAAAGCAGACAGATAGGGGGTTCGTATTCAGTGTAATGGATGGAAGGAAAGTTTTTTTCTCCTTTAGAGAGGCTATAAAAAATGGTTTGTTGCCAAGGAACCCTACAGCTAAAGACATTAGTGAATTAAAATATACTGTTTACAGTTCTTTACAAGGGTACAAATTAGACTCTCGCTTCTGGCCGCGTATACATAAGAATTCTATTACAGAGGATCATAGAAAAATAGCTGATAGCTTATTAGAGGGAACTCAGTATAAGATAATAAATCCTGAGTTTGAAGCCACATTTACGGCTGTTCGTTCCACTAGAAAGAAAGTGGATTCTAAAGACTTAAAGCTTCCTCCATCTACTAATAAAGAAGCTCAATTGGCGGAACAAGGTTATAAGTCTAGCTATATGGGAGGTTTAGATCAAGTTAATGAATGGGCCTATGTTCGCAGAAGACTTCAGGAATTGAAAGCCAACCCTTACACAACCCATATTGAGTATTTTGCTGAACAGATTCCCGATCATATTGCATATATAAAAAGAGGTCTTAAAGAAAACTATTCAAGCGATAAACTAACGCAATTACGTAGATTGGAAAAATTGGAACAAGAAGCACAAAAAGCTATTGCAGATGAGAAAATCACTTATGAGTGGTGGTTGATTTTTAATTCTAGGTTATCTTACCTGATGGAAGGATCGAGCAGATACAGAGACAGAATGCCAGAGGACGTTGAGGCTCAAGTAACCTTCTTTCCATTAAAAATCATAATACCAACAACCAAATCAGAAGATATAGGAATTATGGTTTTTAATAGAGCTGAATCTGAAGGTGTTTATCCCGCTGGTTTAATTAACAAGCCATCTGTTCATGTTGATGGTGCAAAACACTCTTCTTCTGAATTTTTTGAACATGACGTAGTGCATTCTGGATTTTTAAGTAATAAATCTTATGAAAGATACTCTACGAGCCATAGGCTATTTCGTAAAAGATTAATTAATAGAATGGAAAATCTCCCCCCAAATAAAAGGAAAAAAGTAGAAGGCGTTTATTTTATTATGGCACATGAAAATCAAGGGATAGAGGTTTTTAACAATGCTGATATGACATTAAAAGAAATAAAAGAATCTATAATGGAGGGTATTGCTAGAGATGTTTCTGGTGTTTTTAAAATGCCGGATGATCCTGCTCAAAAACAAAAAAAACTAGAAGACCTCGCCGACACTTTTATGGAAGTGTATAACCAGGCACAACAACATCAGTAGCAATACATTTATAATTAAGGACTTTCTTGTAATAGAGTAATCGGGCACAAAAGCATCAATAACTATTTTATGAAACGGCTTAGATATTATATAATATGTTCTACTCAAATATGGACAGCTTGGTCAGGTTCTGTTTTTCAGTTTCTTTATCTCCTCTTCAGAAAGCCCGGTGACTTTTGAAATAAAAGAAATATCTGCCCAAAAATGGCAAACTTTTATAAGATGAAGAGCTGTTAAATTTTCTAATCGTTTAGCATTTTCAGATTTGGGAATTTGTAAAATATCATAAAGATAAAATTTAGGTTCAGATTTTATAGATCTTTTAAAGCATTCTTTTATATAGCCGATTTTAAATACCTTTTTTTAGCATGGTTTTATTTTATAGTACATTGATAATTAGTCAAGACCAATTATCAATGTGTTAAAGAAGGAGACGACTAGAAAACACAAATCAGACTGGTATAAAATATTTTTTTAAAGCTGTTTATAAGGCAGGCATAAGTGACTATATCGTAAAACCTTCTGTCTTCCTGTATAAAGTAAAACAGACTTTTTATTACTTGGATCCATTTTCTTGTAAAAATCAAGCCCTTTAAAAAGAGAGCGATTGAGAGTTTGACTAGCTTTGATTTCATAAGAAACAATTTGATCTCCCATATCTTCTAAAAGATCCACTTCATTTCCCACATTATCTCTAAAATAATAAAGAGATGGTTCTTCAGCTTTATTGAGCTTTTGCTTTAATTTTTCAACAATTATAAGATTTTCAAATAAAGCCCCTCTTAAGGGATGAGAAACGATATGGCTTTCTTTTTTTATACCTAAAAGATAAGAGGCCAATCCTACATCGCAAAAATAGAGTTTCGGTCTTTTCACAATTCTTTTTCTAAAATTTGTAAAATGTGTAAAAAAAAAGACAATGTGACAAAAATTGCTCAAACAGATTGGTTTAAACTTCAATACTTTTTACTTTTGGATCTATTTTTAAAGGGGCAGAGGTTATTTGTTGAACTTGTTCAGGACTTATTCCTTCCGCTACTTCTTTTAATATAAAACCCTCTTCATTCACAACATCAATAACAGCCTGGTCAGTGACAATGCGATTAACACAACTCAAGCCCGTTAAGGGTAAAGTGCATTTTTCTAATAATTTGGAATTTCCTTTTTTATCTGTGTGTTGCATGGCTACGATCACTCTCTTGGCACCAGCCACCAAATCCATAGCCCCACCCATTCCTTTAACCATTTTCCCAGGGACCATCCAGTTAGCGATAGCTCCTGTTTGATCTACCTGTAGAGCACCTAGCACACTTAAATCAATATGGGATCCGCGAATCATGGCAAAGCTATCTGCTGAGGAAAAAAAGCTGGCTCCTTTTACAGCCGTCACTGTTTGCTTGCCGGCATTTATAAGGTCGGCATCTTCTTCTCCTTCAAAAGGAAAAGGGCCTAAACCCAAAAGGCCATTTTCACTATGGAGCATGACAGTGATATCAGCAGGAATAAAATTACTAACTAAGGTGGGAATACCAATCCCCAAATTGACGGTAAAGCCATCTTCAATTTCTTGAGCAATTCTTTGCGCTATTTGATTTCTGTTGAGAGACATAATTTTTCCTTTTTTATTTAGTTATGTGCTTGAGTCACCGTTCTTTGTTCAATTCTTTTTTCGTAGTTTTTTCCTTGAAAAACCCTTTGTACAAATAGGCCAGGAGTGTGAATGGTATTAGGATCCAATTCTCCTGTTTCTACCAGTGTTTCCACTTCGGCAATGGTTACTTTTCCGGCGGTAGCCATAACGGAATTAAAATTGCGGGCGGTATGACGGTAAATAAGATTACCGAACTTATCCCCCTTCCAGGCTTTTATTAAGGCAAAATCTCCTTTAATAGCTTTTTCTAATAAGTATTTTTTTCCATCATCAAAAGTTTTAACTTCTTTTCCTTCTGCCACTTTTGTACCTACTCCTGTGGGGGTGTAAAAAGCGGGAATACCGGCCCCACCAGCACGGATTCTCTCTGCTAGAGTTCCTTGAGGGATCAGTTCCACTTCTAATTCTCCTTCTAAAAATTGTTTTTCAAATAAAGCGTTTTCCCCGACATAACTGGCCATCATTTTTTTTATTTGCTTTGTTTGCAGCAATAGACCCAAACCGAAATCATCCACACCGGCATTATTGGAGACACAGGTAAGATTTTGTATTCCTTTTTTGCAAATCACGGAAATCAGGTTTTCCGGGATGCCACACAAGCCAAAGCCTCCTACCAGTAGGACAGAGTTATTTTTTATATCGAAGATAGCCGATTCAACATCATTAAAAATTTTATTCATATCTGATTTTTTGTATCATAATTAAAAAAATCTATCAACTTAAGACATTTTACATTTGAAATAATATCAAACTTTAGAGCACTATCTAGTCGGTTTTGAAACAGTTTTCTTATCCAAAATTTTCAGGAGAGAGAAAAAAAATGAGTTCGGCTCCCCGTTTCCACGAGGACAAGCTTGAGCACAATGCGACTGAGAGTTTCACCTTATGATAAAATCAGACCCGACTATCCACTTCCTATAATATAAGAAGTTAGAAATGTTATAAAACTTAAACACTTTAAAAAACATTTAGGGAAACATACCTTTATCTTTTATCTGCATAAAAGGAATCAAGCTTAATTCTTTAGCTTGATCAATGTGCTGAACTTCTATGCTTTCATTCTCGTTTAAATCCGCTAAAGTACGAGCTACTTTAAGAATCGCCTTCTTCCTCCTTTTTGAGGATATACTAGAAGAAAGTTGTGTCTCTTTTAAAAAAACACTTAAAGACGATTCCAGCTCCTGCAAAGATAACCGAGCGTTCACTTCTTTTTGTCCTCTCTTCCGACGAAAGGCGTCCGCCCTCATGACTCTTTTATATATTTCTTTCAAACTTACTGAAAGATTTCCTGTTTTCCACTGATCTGAAAAAGCCAAAATATCAAAACGATCTAACATAGGACCATTTAGTCTTTCCAAATGAGAAAAGCATCTTCTGAGAGAATAAGAACAGGGTGAGCTTTTTCCAGGGACAAGATCCCCACAAGGACAAAGATTAGTAGCCGCCACCAACAAAAAACGAGCCGGAAATTTTTCACTCTGTCCTCTACGGGCAATACAAATCTCTCCTCTTTCTACAGGTTCTCTTAAAGCTTCTTGCACTTTAGGATGAAACTCCAAATATTCATCCATAAATAAAATACCACCATGCGCTTTTGTAATTTCTCCATAAAACAAAGGATAACCACCTCCTATCATAGCTAAAGGAGTGATACTATGATGGGGGTGAACAAAAGGTCTCCATACTAAACTACGCCCCATCCGGGACCACACACGACGACTTTCCCGAAATTCATACGAAGAAGGGGGAGGTAACAAATAAGGTAAATGTTCAGATAAGGTACTCTTTCCGGATCCGGCCTCTCCGGCTAGTAACAGAGAGTGAAATCCAGCCGCAACAATAGATAAAATATGTGCCGCCTTTTCAGAAAAACAAATATCAGGAATAGGCGGTTTTTGCAAAAGTTCGGTAATCGGTTTAACAGGAACAAAAGTGGGGTTTTCTAAATCCCTTAATTGAGATATTTGAAATAAGGGGCAAAGATAGTTCCCTTCTTTTATCCTACCTGTAAGGATACCTTCTTTCCTGACAGGAAGACTTTCCCAATCCTGGGGTACCGATACAGTCCCATCTAATGATAATTCACCATAAACATAAAAGGGAGAAGACATATCAGATGGAGGGGGAAGCTGTTCTGTTTTCCAAAGGAGTGCGCAAGCTACAGCCAACTCTAATCCTTGAGAGCTTTTCTTTAAATGCGCCGGCCTCAGATTGATAATGATTTGTCTTGTCTTCGGCCATTCAAAATTCTGAGCACGAATAGCAGACTTAATACGCATGATACTCTCTTTAATAGCCATGTCCGGCAAACCCGTAAATTGCACTTGTGGTAACCCGGGGATCAAGCTCAGCTGAACTTCCACCGGAACCATCTGACTACCATCTTGAGCAAAAGAAAAAATACGCATACTCAATAAAGCATGAAAAAATCATACCAAGAAAAACTACAAAAAAAGCGAGTTTTGAGGCAAAAATATTCGAAATACGAATTATTTATCTGTGATTTCCGTATTCCGGAACATATTGCTGAACTGATACAACATGCTAAAACTGAATTTTTACTATATTATTCTCTGATACTTTAAATATGTAAGTATTTCATTCCCAGATGGTAAAAATATAATATTGGGTTTTGAGCTTTCCTATGGGTTTTCTATTTATTTAAGTGTGAAACTCCTGGAAGGATCAGAAGCACTTACCGGAAGCGGGAATCAAACCAAACTGATATAATACTCTAAAATTGAGTTTTTACTTAGCTTAACTCGCGGGTTTTTTATATATGTAAAAGTTTCATTCCCAGAGTGTAAAATAAATAATTATATCTAATAAAGTTTTCTTATTCAAAATTTTGAATGAAAGGAGCAGATTAACAGATTTCAAACAAGCCCTTTTTCTTATTGGTATAACAAAAAAAGGCCGAAAATATTTAAACGGACTTAGGTTAAAAGTTATTACTGATTCCCCCTTCCTTTTTTACAAAAAATGTACTATAAAATACTTTACATGCTCCGAGATGTACAACTATAATAAGCTGGCTTGAGCTGCCTTGTGGGTCTTCCACTTTACCTCCTCAGCTTAGGAAGTAGCCTCTTTTCGGAGGTCATGGACAAAGCAGATAACGAAGAACGGAAATCAAACCTGCTGGGTTTAGCTAAAGATACAATATAGTCAAAACAAAAATGTAAAAAAATAGAGAGAGCACATTAATGAAATATTTGTATATCCTTGTATTATTTGCTTTTAATACATTAGCTATCGCAAATCCATCAGACAATAAAGATCCAGAAGTACCAAAAGGCGAGAACACACTTTCACAACAACATCTGCCTAAAATGGACCTAGGTATTTTACCACCAAGTGAATCTATTGATAAAAAAACTGAACATGATACCCTAAGAGCACGACGAGATAAAGAGGCTGCATCTACACAACGAGAAACGACTCCCATACCACCTATATCCCCTACACATCCAGGCAAAACTAAAATAGAAACAGAGGAAAAAGAAAAATCATTTATAACTATTCCTTTAGAGCTAACATCCATTGGGCGGGCTGTTATAACAGGAAACAAAGAAGCCTATATCACCGCTCTACATGATTTAAAAAAAGGGTTTCGAATTGATCTATTAAATATTATAACAAAAAAAACAACTGATGAAAGAAATCTACTAGAATTAATGATAGAGGCCCCGGCAGAAAAAGAATATTTTGCAAGAGAAATGTTTCATTCTTTAGTAGCCATTACACACTCTAGGAAATCCCTTCCCTCTATTCCGGGCAGTAATCCTAAGTTAGAAAATTTTAATCTTTCCCATATCTTTACTACTCCTATTGATGTTGAAAATCTTTTAAGAACCGCAAGGGAAGTTGATAATTTAATTGCTTACCAACTTCTAATGGATTTTCAAAATCTTTTTGCCTTATTTGAAAAAAACTCTAAAGAACAAATAGAAACAATGCGAGAACTCTTAAGATTATCAAAGTATGATACAAGACTAAGCTCTGCGGGAGTGTCTTTTACAGGGGCCGGTATCCTGGGCATACTGGGTTATGCACTGTTGTCTAATAACCCAACAGAAACCAACACACTATTATCCCTACTGCTATCTAGGGAGATAGCCCTCACTGATGTGATTAACTGGGATTATGTAAAAATAGCAGGGGCGGGAACCTTAGCTTTAGGGGTGGGAATGACCGTAAAAGGAATAAAGGTATGTCAAAGAGCTTTTAGAAAAGCCCAACAACTAAAAAAGATAAAAGAGAGTACAACTAACAGAAATATTCCCTTTGCGGATTAAAATTAAGACCAATATATTTAAGATTTAAGTGTTTTAAAATCATATTCAAACACTTCTTTAAATTTGTAGCTATATAGTCGGTTCTTTTTAAAGAAGTCTTATAAAATATTAGCAGCTAACTCCGCCAGCTCCGACCTTTCCCCTTTTGTAAGAGTGATATGAGCGGATAGAGCGGAGGTTTTAAATTTCTCCACCGAAAAAGTAAGCCCGTTATTAGATGAATCCACATAAGGATTATCAATCTGATAGCAATCTCCCGTTAAAATAACTTTTGTTCCCTGCCCCGCTCTGGTTAACACGGTTTTAATCTCATGCGGAGTCAGATTTTGAGCTTCATCCACAATAAGATATTGATGGGGGATACTTCTCCCTCGAATATAGGCTAAAGGCTCTACATTCACTAAACCCTGATTCATTAAATCTTGTGCCAAGTGGGAGGCTTTTTTCCCCAATCCCATTAAAAATTCTATACTATCAAAAATCGGCTGCATCCAGGGATTGAGTTTCTGCTCAATATCTCCTGGCAAATAACCAATATCCCGCCCCAATGGAAAAACAGGCCGGGAAACCAATAATTTTTGAAAAGAATTTTCCTCCAGTGTCTTATATAAACCCACGGCTAAGGCCAACAATGTTTTTCCTGTACCTGCTTTTCCCAAAAGAGAAACAAACATCAGATTGTCATTCATCAAAGCATCTAAAGCAAAATGCTGTTCCCTGTTCCTAGGGTGCACACCCCAAACCGGTTCCATTGGTTGATACACAGGTACAATTTGTTTTTTCTTATAGTCATAGCGTCCTATGGTTTTTTCAGATTTATTCTCTAATATTACATATTGATTAGGATAAAATTTACTATTCTCTATAGGCAAAAACTTCTTCTCTCTAAGCATCTGAACTTGATTGGAATCCACATTCAAACTCCGTACACCAGTATAAAGATCCTCAAAATCAGGAGTCTGTTCAGGCTCATAATCTTTGGCCGGAATACCAAAAACATCCGCTTTAATTCTTAAATTAATATCCCTGGTAACTAACTCCACATGAGCTGAAGAATTTTGCTTCTTTAAATACAAAGCTGTAGCTAAAATACGATGGTCCACTTTAGATAAGTCCAACTCAGGAACCGGAGACGGCAAGTCCATACATACATATAAATAAGAACCAGAGTCTAGAAGTACCCCTTCCACTAAAGACCCTTTACTTCTCAAATTATCAATAAAACGGTTAAATTGCCGGGCGTTTCTTCCTTTCTCCCCCATATCTCTTTTAAAAGTGTCAATTTCTTCTAAAATGGAAAAAGGAATATAAACATCAGATGAATCAAACATGCTAAAAGCTAAGGCATCATAAAGCAGTGTGCTTGTATCTAAAATAATTTTTTTCGTGAATTTTCCGGAGATATCCCCGGTGGGTATTATTTTTTCATAACTTCCCGGATTTTTCCCCTTGTTAGCCAAGCTTTTAACCCTGAAATTTTCAGACATGATCGGTATAAAAGATTTTTTTTTCATTATGAATGAGATACTATAAAAAGTTTATTCAGAAGAAAACACTTTATTACGCCCTGTAGTTTTAGCCTTATACAATAGTTGATCTGCCCTCTCATAAATAGCCTTATATCCCTTATCTGTTTCCTGCTGACACGCCACCCCTGCTGAAATAGTCACCTTAATTTTCTGATTTTTGTAACTAAAAACAAAGCCTTCTATCTTTTTACGGACAGCTTCTATAACATCTCTAGCCCTATTCACCTCTGCCTGCATAATAACACAAAACTCTTCCCCTCCACAACGAGTAATAATGTCATTGGATCTAAAACAAGACTTACTCACCTGAATCACTTCTTTTAAGATAAAATCACCTGCTAAATGTCCATAAGTATCATTCACTTTCTTAAAGTGATCTATATCAAAAATAATAAAGGAAAGAGGGGTTTTATATGATTTAGATTGAGCAAAAAGCTCTTTTGCTCTTCTTTCAAAAAGAAGTTTATTCCCGACTCCTGTCAAAGAGTCATAAAAAGCTTTTTCGAAACTTTCCATTACAGAAACAATCTCAGGATTTCCTTTATTTAAAAACTTAAAAACAATATTACCCATTCTCACTTTACTATTATCCCTCAATTCCACTTCTTTACAAGCATCTATACGCTTATCATTAATAAATGTTCCATTCGTAGATTTTTGATCTTTAACAAAGATTTTATCTATCCCATCAAAACGAATAATGAGATGTTTCTTACTAAGAGATAACTCTTGTATAGAAATATCACATGTTCTACTCCGCCCAACAATCACCACTTCTTTTGTATTACCAATAGCCCAATACCTTCCTATTAACTCTTCAGGACCCAGTAAACACACAAGACAGGCTGGATAGATATCATGATCTTTTGCGTATAAAGGGCTGATATTCATCACCATTGTTTCAAATCGCTCTATAGATCCAGAAGAACCACTGGTACTGGTATTTGTATTGGAAAGTAACTGTTTTTTTTTACCGATTTTAAACTCCCCACTATTTTCTGCTTTTTTATTTATTTTCAAAGACATAATACACACCTACCTTAATGGTCCTCTCCCTCTTCCTCCATTTTCTGTTCTGAAGAAAGGTTACTGCCTCTTGCAATGTGCAGGATCATCTGTAAACCCCGAGTGACACGTCGATTTTGATTTCTATACCCTTCTAATTTGTGTGATACTTCATTATATTTATTTTTTTGGCTATCTAAATCCATCTTTATCTTATCAATGTTGCGCTTTAAGTCCAAAATATACCTGTCTTTTTCTCTGGCTAAAGTTTGGTTATCTAACTTCATCAACTCCAACCGATTTTCCAACTCCCTTTCTCTCACTCTAATTTGCTGAATATTGCTGGAGAGTCGTTTTTCAAGCTCTTTATTTTTGATAATCATTTTTTCAATTTCCCGACTTTGATCATTAAGTGTGTCCGTTAAGGTACGTTTTTCATTCTGAAATTCCTCCCGATTCTCTTCATAAACTTTCTTCAAATTATCATTCTGAGCTATCACTTTATCTAAACGCTCTCTAAAAATATCTCCTGTTGCTATAAGCTCTTCATTTTCCGTACGCAATCTATCAATTTCTGCCTCCAGTTCAATGATACGATCTTGAGCCACCCTTAAATTTTCTGATTGCTGCAAAGTGATCTTCATAGGAATATTTTGATCCCTTTTTTCCAACTCATAAGCCATATTAGATAAGGGAGCTTGTTGTGCTGCTCGTGATTTTAATGAAAAATTAATTTTAAATTTATTCGCCTCTTTAGTTGATTTTTTATCTTTTTTTAAAGATACATCTTTTTTCTTAAACAAATTGTTATCTGGCGTAGATGCCACCCCTTGATCCTTATTCTTTTTCCGGGAGGAGCTTTTATTAGTTGAAAAGGGCTTAAGGGCTTTTTTAGGTGATTTTACTTTATTATCAGGAGCTAAATCTCGATTCTCTTGCTTTTCCTCCCTTCCCATTTTACGAGGGGTAAAATGGATAAGACTAGCCAAATTCGTATTGTTCTGATTTTTTTCTCCTGCATTATCTACATTATCATCTATATGATGAAAGGTAAAAAGGTCAGGAGATGGCTGTAGAGAGGATTGTACTTCTTCATTTAATTCATCCATCACTTGATCAATAGCTGAATTTTTCTTCATTTTTCCCATAAAACTTCTCACTTTTTCCTAATAAAGCCTCTATTTATTTCCGGTATTACCTGTATCTTATCGGAAATACGCTAAAGTTCTTAAGAGTAGAACCGAAGATAAAAAAGCCGCACTTTTAGGAGAATAAGCCTTTAGTCTAAATATTTACAGAAAAACCATATAATACTCTAAACGAGAAGATAAATAATGCTTACATTTATGTAACGATATTATGTTTTTGCTATTTGCTTTTTCCGGTTATTCAAGATAACTTTTTCTCTATTAGTAACCATTTAAGACCGGAAATATATACGGATCTTGTTTGATCCCCGCGAAGCTTATCTCCGTGCAAACGGGGAGCGGGAATCTACAAAAAACTTTCAAAGGCAGTTCTGTGACCTATGGTGAAGATGAAATTTTAAAACATCCCTTATACAAGAATGTCCTTTATGAACTGGAAAAAGCGGGAAAACATATTGGCATTAATAGAAATGTTATGGAAAGGCTGCGGCTTCCACGTCGCTCCATTCGTGTTTCTATACCTGTGCGCATGGATAATGATAGTGTACAAGTCTTTAATGGTTACAGAGTTCAGCATAATCACACTTTAGGCCCTTTTAAAGGAGGGATTCGGTATCACCCTGGAGTTAATATTGGTGAAGTAGCTGCTTTGGCCTCTTTGATGACCTATAAAAACTCCCTGTTAAACCTTCCCCTGGGAGGAGCCAAAGGGGGAGTGCAGCTAGACCCTTCCGCCCTATCAAAAGCAGAATTGGAATCTTTAACACGCCGCTTTACATCTGAACTCAGCCCTTTTATAGGGCCAGATAAGGATATTCCTGCCCCGGATGTAGGTACCAATTCAGAAACCATGGCATGGATGTTAGATACCTACTCTCTGGAATCTGGCTTTTCACAAACAGGTGTAGTGACAGGAAAACCTATTGAAATAGGAGGTTCTAAAGGAAGAAACTCTGCCACTGGCTTAGGAGTGGTCTATGCCTTAGAAAAAGCTTTAGAGGTGCAAAACAAAGATATTAGTGAAGTTACTATAGCTGTACAGGGGTTTGGAAAAGTGGGGCTGCATGCTTGTGTAGAAGCACATGCCCTGGGAGCTCGTATTGTTGCTGTCAGTGACCGTTCAGGAGGTTGTTTTAACCCGAAAGGTTTAAATATAACAGAACTGATACATTATGTGGAAGAACACCGTTTCATCAAAGGGTATCCAAAAGGAGAAGATATAACAAACGAAGAGCTTCTGACTATGGATGTAGATGCGGTCATCCCCTGTGCTTTAGATGGAGTCATAAATGCAGATAATATGAAAAACATAAAAACCTCCTTAATTGTAGAAGGAGCAAATGGCCCCACTGCCCCGGAGGTGGGAGAGTATCTCAGTAATAATGGTGCTTTAATAGTTCCTGATATCCTTGCTAATGGAGGGGGAGTGATTGTTAGCTACTTTGAATGGGTTCAGGATATTGGCTGGCTGTTTTGGACAGAAAAAGAGGTACGAAATAAATTAAAAGATATTATATATATGTCCTTTGACAAAGTCTGGAAATTTGCGGAAGATCACCCTGACAAAAGCAAGGGAAAATGTAATGATCTGCGCTTAGCTGCCATGGGAGTGTCCCTTATGCGTCTGGAAAAAGCTATGAAACTCAGAGGACAAGCTTGGTAACACAGTTTCTACCGCCTGGTTTATCCCATCAAATGGCTGATTTTTTACTTTCTCTTTACTCCAGAGTGGCTGGAAGCACCCCACCACCTGAATGGCGCTCTTTTCATTGGAATGATCTTTATTTTCCCAATCCATTAGCCCCGGCAGGAGGAATGGATAAATCCGCAAAACATATAAAAGCCTGGTGGGCTTTAGGGGCTGGTTTTATTGAAATAGGAACCATCACCCCACAAGCTCAAAAGAAAAACCCTGGAACCACACTTAAAAAAGATGGGAAAACACAAGCTATATGGAACCACTTGGGTTTTCCAGGAGAGGGGGTAGAAGTAGTGCAAAAAAGGCTTAAAAAATGGCAACATTTTCGCCTTACACCTATTTTTGCCAATATTGGAAAAAACAGAGAGACAAAAAACGAAGAAGCCGGAAAAGACTACCTTCGTTGTATTTCCACCCTTTATCCTTATGTAGATGGTTTTGTTATCAATGTCAGCAGTCCTAACACAAGAGATTTAAGAGAGCTATCTAGGCCACAAAAACTAAAATCACTCTTACAACCTATCCAGAAAAAACTTTCCGCTTTTAAAAAAAGAAAACCTTTTTTTATTAAATGGAGTCCTGACATGGATGAAAACGAGTTTTTGCGATCTTTGGATGTCACTCTGGAATACGGAGTAGAAGGTCATATTATTTGTAATACCAGTATATATAGAGACCCTGGTAGTCTGTTCCCGCATTATGGAGGAGTATCTGGCGCCCCCTTAGCGAAAATTTCAAAAGAAAGACTTTCACTGACACAAAAACATTTAGGGACAGATAGGAAAAGTCAACTCATTATCTCTGTGGGGGGGGTGCTCAAACCGGAAGATGTTATGGAAAGGCTTGCTCTTGGCGCTAATTTAGTACAAGCTTACTCAGCTCTTGTTTTCAACGGCCCTTTTTTCTTCAAAAAAGTACATTCATTTAAAACAGACTAGGATTAAAAAATATTTGCAAAAATGAAAAAAATTATTAATAATAACATTTCAATGGCAAATAAAAACCAACAAGCTAATTTTATAAAATCGGACTTAATTCAGGAATTGTCACAAAAACACAATACGACAAAGTCTATGGCTACTTTAATTGTGGATAGCATCCTGGATTCCATCACAAACACTCTTAAAAAAGGGAACAGAGTAGAAATACGAGGCTTAGGCACTTTCGAACTCAGAGAGTATGAAGCTTACGAAGGTCGTAATCCTCAAACAGGAGAAAAAATTCAGGTAAAAGCTAAAAAACTACCTTTTTTCAAACCAGGGAAATTTAAAAATCAAATTAACAAAAGCCGCTCCTAATTAATGCGACTTATTACATATAAAAAAACTTAATCACTAGATTAATAAAAGTGAGGATGCTCCCTTATTTTGTCTCTTTAATCCGAGACCATATAGCCGACCATATATCCCATACACTAGCTCCCGACCTATAACAAGGTAAAGAGATACCCTTTATTGTAATATTGTAATCTCTCACCATTTTGAAACTTATCCCATCTTCATAAAGCCTATACAGATCAGCAGGAATCGACATAATACTAATCAAACCGTCTTTGTTTATCAAATACTGAGAAAAGTCGTGGTCTTTTTGAAGCCTTTCTTTAGAATGAACAACAATATTGGGCTTTTTATTTAGCTCTTCATGGATCAACACTTCCCTATCCCCCTCTAAATGCACAACCCTTATACTCACATCTCCATTATTGAGATAAGGTAAGCTACAACAGAACGAGAAGGAAAATGCTCTCCATGCCCCCTATCTCTTAAAGCATCTCCTGCTAAAAGATTTCCCTCTCTGTCATACATCCTCACTCTTAAGTTTGGATTCAATACAATAGCTTTTTCTCTATCTTCATCCAATATCTCTTCATAACAATAAACTGTGTTGAATCTATTGGTTGTAAATCTCTCTTTATTTTCCGAATCTTCAGGGTAATAATATCCATAAATTTTGATCTCCAACCCTTTAAGCTCAACAGGTAATAAAGACATGCCCAAAGCACTAAAAGAATAAACAACTAAAAATAAAATAAAAAACCTCTTAAACATATTATATTCCCCTTTTATTACTTATAACCCTTATCAATGTTCTCTCTATAAAATCAAAATCTCATTCCTTCTCCAACAGAGATGAGATAAATAGTTCAGGCACAGAAGAATTTAACACTATCACATGTAAGCCCCTTCATTTTGCCTCTACAGCCACATGAATATGAGGCACAAATCAAATGAAACAGAGAAGCACAGCCTACTTTCTTATGAGATGAACTTTTTTTATGTAAAAACCATTATTTATGTAAAAAACGGAAAAAAGTATAGTACTCATATTTTTTACTAGAACAAGTTAAAAGAGTATACTAAAATAGTGCAGTGCAATGATCCGTTTTTTGACGGATTTTTTATTTGTTTCAAGCTCTTATTTCACTTATTGTTATAAAAATTTAATTTATACTGAACAAGTCAGGAAATCGTGCTCTTCTTAACTCTCTCCTCCCTTGGGAGAAAAAAGAGATAGGCCGAAAAACCATATACCCCCACAAAGCAGGTCCTCACCTCCTGCTGGCACGAGGAAAAGGTTCGTGAGGATCAAACCAGACTGCCATAATGGTAGTTAGAATAGAGGAGGAAACAAGAGTTGGATAAAAAAAGCTATAGCGCTCCTCCACTTGTGGGTAAAAACTTATATTATTTTTTGCCGCAGCAAGTGGATGGTTCTGTTCATTTACAAAATGTGTTGGGAAGTAAAGGGGCCCACCTGGCTGAAATGATTTCTATGGGATTCCCTGTCCCTCCTGGATTTACTGTATCTGCAGATATGTGCCAGATTTTTTATAAAAATAATAACCAACTGCCCGAATTTTTAAAAAAAGAAATCCAACAAGCTATGAAACGCCTGGGTGAGGAAATGAAGTGTCACTTTGGAGACAATAACAACCCTCTCTTAGTTAGTGTCCGTTCCGGTGCGCGTGTCAGTATGCCAGGGATGATGGATAGCATTTTAAATCTAGGTTTAAACGATGAAGCTGTAAAGTCCTTAGCTAAACAAAGTTCCGATGAGTGGTTTGCCTGGGACTGCTATCGCCGTTTTATACAAATGTACGCAGATGTTGTTTTATCTGTGGATTCTTCTCTTTTAGTATTTTTTCTGGAAGATTTAAAACGTTTAAAAAATTATAAAAAAGACACAGAACTAACAGTTGAAGATTTAAAAAAATTAGTCCAATGTTTTAAAGATCAAGTGCTTCAAGCCACAGGAAAGTATTTCCCTCAAGATCCCGAAGAGCAGCTGTACTCAGCTATTTCCGCTGTGTTTAACAGCTGGAATAACACCCGTGCCATTTCTTATCGTGAACTTAATAATTACCACCATGAATGGGGGACGGCTGTTAATGTACAAGCTATGGTGTTTGGTAACAAAGGGGAGGATTGTGCAACAGGTGTTGCTTTTTCCCGTAACCCCTCTAACGGGGAAAAACATCTGGTAGGAGAGTTTTTAGTGAACGCTCAGGGAGAAGATGTTGTAGCCGGTGTCAGAACCCCTCTTCCTGTTACAAAAGCCATGGCTAATGGAAAGATAGAGCTTACTTTAGAAGAAAGATTTCCCTCCGTATTTAAAAATTTAAACACAGTATGTGATCGTTTGGAAAAACACTATAAAGATGTTCAGGATATCGAATTTACTATTGAAAAAAACCGCTTATGGATTTTACAAACCCGAAGTGCTAAAAGAACTTTTAAAGCCGCTTTGAAAGTAGCTTTGGATATGTTAGATGAGGAACTTATTACGGAAAAAGAAACTTTATTCCGAGTACACCCCTCGGCTATTGAACAGATGCTTCACCCTTCTTTGGATCCTAAAGCACAAAAAATAAAAATGACACAAGGCTTAGCAGCCAGCCCCGGGGGGGTCTCTGGTCGTATTGTTTTTTCCCCTGAAGAAGCTTTTCAAGCTCATTCCCGAGGAGAAAAAGTCATCCTGGTTCGTACAGAAACCTCTCCTGAAGATATTAAAGGCATGATCTCCGCGGAAGGCATTGTCACCACGAGAGGGGGTATCACTTCGCATGCGGCTGTGGTAGCCCGAGGTATGGGAAAATGCTGTGTGGTAGGCTGCGATGAAGTGAATTTAGATGAAAAATCAGGTCAAATGAAAGTGGGAAAATATTGTTTAAAAGCAGGAGATATAATTTCTGTAGATGGATCCACCGGGGAAGTGTTTATGGGAGAAGTCCCCACTTTAGAACCACAGATGGATGACAACTTTCAAAGATTTATGTCTATCGTGGACAAATATTCTAAAATGCGTGTGCGCGCTAACGCCGATCACCCTAGGGAAGCTAAAACAGCTCGCCAGTTCGGCGCTCAAGGAATCGGCTTATGCCGTACGGAACACATGTTTTTTGGTGATGAACGGATTATTTCTGTTAGAAAAATGATTTTAGCTGGTAAAGAGAGAGAAAGAGAAGAGGCTCTGGAAGAGCTTCTTCCCATGCAAAGAAAAGACTTTAGTGCTTTGTTTGCCGCCATGAAAGACCTGCCAGTCACCATCCGTCTTTTGGATCCTCCTCTACACGAGTTTTTACCTCATAGGGACATGGAAATAAAAGAGCTGGCTGAAAAAACAAATAAAAAGGAAGAAACCATAAGAGAGCGTGTGGAAGCACTCAAAGAAACTAATCCTATGTTGGGACATAGGGGGTGCCGTTTGGCTATTTCCTTTCCCGAAATTTATCAGATGCAGGT
Organism: Bdellovibrionales bacterium; assembly: GCA_028819305.1. Classification (GTDB taxonomy): domain Bacteria; phylum Bdellovibrionota; class Bdellovibrionia; order Bdellovibrionales; family UBA1609; genus JANQSP01. The sequence continues at coordinate 910 of JAPPLY010000055.1, read as the reverse complement.
AAGGGCTATTGCCGAAGCCGTATGCGAAAGAATGGACCAAGGAGAATCCCCTGTACCGGAGATTATGATACCTTTAGTGATGTTGGAATCGGAACTAAAATTCATCAAAGAATTAGTAGAACAAGAAATAAAAGCAGTCCAAGAAGAAAAACAAAAAACTTTTAAATATTTAATAGGAACCATGATTGAACTCCCCAGGGCCGCTTTAGTAGCAGATGAACTGGCAAACCACGCTGATTTTTTCAGTTTCGGAACAAATGATCTGACTCAAACTACCTTGGGTATTTCCAGAGATGACTGTGGAAAGTTCTTACCTTCTTATGTAAGTGAAAACCTCATATCAGAAGACCCCTTTGCTACCGTAGATCAAAAAGGTGTGGGCTTTTTAATTAAAAGGGGTGTAAAACTGGCTCGGGAGATAAAGCCAAACATGAAAATAGGTATTTGTGGTGAACATGGAGCGGAAGAAAAAAGTATTAATTTTTTTAATGAACTGGGACTGAATTACATTAGTTGCTCCGCTTACCGTGTCCCTGTAGCTCGTCTGATTGCGGCCCGTTCTCACATAGGACACAAAGAAAAAAAGTAAAATAACCGAAATTAGCTTTTTTAACAATCGGTCATTTTTGTATGTCACTTATGACTTTCTTTCTAATATGAATTTTTAACTGAGAAAGCCTGACTCTTTTTAGCCATAAGTCATGCCCACAAAAAACTGTCATGCCCACAAAGAACTGTCATGCCCGCGAAAGCGGGCATCTCATCTTCTCTTATCTATTCATATTAGCTAAAGCATTTCCTTCCTAATCTCTTTCACTTTTTCTCTTTCTTTAAAGTATGGGCCTACTTGTCTTGTGTCGTTCATGTTATATCTCCTTAGTGCGATTCTTCGTTGAGGTAAAAAAATGGC
>JAPPLY010000049.1 GCA_028819305.1 Bdellovibrionales bacterium | reverse complement strand
ACTTTAACGCATTGCTTGATGCTTAGCAACTGTCCATATATGAGGGACATTCCAAAGCTTTTATACCTATCCGGTATAAAAGGCACCCTTCAAAGGTTTTCGGCTTGACTCTTTTACTTCAAGAAGAATATAGTTACTTTAATATTTTTTAGAAAATTTATACCGATTGTGTACGAAAAGATAATACCCACCGGGGATAAAAGGAGCAAGGATATGATGAAGCTTTTTGTAATGTTTTTTATAATGTTTTTTGCTGTTTCCTGTGAAAAAGATAAAATGTATTGCACATCTGATATACCTAAATATAAACGATCCGAGGTAGAAAAATTAAATGTTTATGTAAAAGCGAATATTAAACCAGTGGATGACTCCTATCAAGGGGAGACTTATGATATAGAGGGTAAAAAATACCCTATAGGTAAAATAAGAGAGGCTCCTGAAAAAGGATTCCCTGAAGGGATTAGAAGAAGATGCTTTACTTCTACTTTTCATATAGACGACTAAAGGAGCTTCTTTCCTTGCCACAATATTATTCCTTTAAAATAACAAAACTATAAATCAAATTGTTAGGATTTTTTTCAGGACCGGGTAGGTAGAAGTTCATCTAAGAGAAAACAGGTTAGATTCGACTGTTTAAAGTTTGTTGATGATAAATTGATTCATAGAGGTGCCTTGTAGCAAAGACTCGATAGCTATTTTTTTATGTTTTTCAGGTGACATACGGATACGCAGTTGTCCACTGAATTTATGTAAGCAAAGAGGCTCAGGCAGACATTCTTTTTCTTTTTTTATCCATTTTAGAGCACCAAGCACAGCTATTTTTATTTCTTTTAAAGCTTTTTCTTGTGTATTTCCGTGAGCCATCAAATCAGGTAATTCTGCACATCGTGCTATGTAAATATTCTCTTCAGGATTGTATTCAATATGGTAGGAATATTTATTAACTAACTCTTTAACTTTTTTCATTTGATTCCTTATCTTTTTTCATTTGTCTGACTTGGTATATTTTTGCTATTTTTCCATCCCTTTGAATATTCACCCAGGGTTGGCCTTTCCATGGGGTTTTAAAAATATAATGACTCCCTTCTATTCTGGGCCCTTTTAAAAAACAGGTACCTATTTTGAGAAGAGTTTTAAATTTAACATTTTTCTCGGATATTAATAATTTTAGTGCTTCCTCTTCTATCATTATTACATGGTATCATATACGACACCATTGTCAATAATGTATAGCGGAAGGACCACATCTGTTCGTTTTTAAAAACCTAAAATAGTGCCTAAAATAAGCCTTGTGATATTACCCGGACCTTTCCTCCTTATTTCAGTATAAAATTTAATATAAATTTATTATTTTTTAAAAGATGTCGAAAAAGATAATATGGATCAAGATAATAAAGGTAGCGTATTTGAATCGGCTATTAAAAACTTTTTAAGCCCCATCTGGAATCTCCTTCAAGATGAAAGTGTTACGGAAGTTATGATTAACCGGCACGATGAAATTTGGATTGAAAGAGGGGGAAAGGTGCATAAATCTTCAGCCCGTTTCCCTGATGAGGATTCTGTTCGGGCGGCAGCTAATAATATTGCCCAAAGTGTGGGTAGGAGAATTGACGATAAAAACCCTCGGTTGGATGCTCGTCTCCCTAATGGTTATCGTATTCACGCTGTCATTCCTCCCTGTGCCAGAAAAGGAACTACTATAGCTATTCGTAAATTTTCCACCACTCAATTTACTTTTGAAGATTATATTCGCTTTGGCACCATGACCTTAGATGTGGCTCGTTTTTTGGATATTTGCATGAAGCTAGGTAAAAATGTTTTAGTCAGTGGGGGGACAGGTTCCGGTAAAACCACTTTGCTTTCTGTCTTGTGTAATCGCATTCCAAAGGGACAAAGAATTATTGTGATAGAGGATTCCAGTGAGTTACAGATAGAGTATGAGCATGTTGTGTTTTTTGAAACAAGAATGGCTAATGAGTTAGGAGAAGGGGAAGTCAATATCCAGGATTTACTAAAAAGCTCTTTACGGCTGAGACCGGATAGAATTATTGTAGGGGAAGTACGGGGAGGTGAGGCTTTAGAGTTAGTGCAGGCTATGAATACGGGACATAAAGGGTGTTTAGGTACGGTACATGCTAATTCCCCCCATGATGCCATTGTTCGTTTGGAGGCTCTGGCTCAAGGTGCGGACTCGCAATTAAGTGAGAAGGCTCTACAGCATCAAATTAGTTCCGCTATTGATATTATTTTGCAAATTTCCAGGTATCAGGATGGGTCTCGCCGAATTGGCTCTGTTGCAGAAGTTTTAGGTGTCAATGATAAAGGGGTATATCAGGTACAACCTATTTATTCTTTGGATGGTTTAGTAAAAAAAGCGGATGGTCGTTATTCTGGTATTATTCACCCTGTGGGAGTGGAACCTACTTTTATGAAAGAGATTGCGGACCATCAGTTTAATTTTCCACAAGAAAAATTTCATACTCGTAAATCAGCCTAATTTTTACCTAAAGGATTTTATCCCCGCTTCTACGGAGCCAAGCTGTTCTGTAAATTTAAAATTGAAAGCCACTTTGGTGGTTTTCAGTGGCAGCTAAGCTTTTAGATTTGGAATTTTCAAAGCCAATCGGTGTGTATTGTTGTGAATAATAAAAAATATGGAAAAAAAGGTGTTTTAGCTGTAAGGTTATATCGTTATGCGAGTAAGTGGAAAGATAACTCATTCTTTTTATTGTTTTTTGCGTGTGCGGGGCTTCGATGTTTCTCGTTTGTTTGAATTAACTTCTTTGGAAATGGAGTTTTTAAAGGACCCATCCCAATGGATGAATATGAACCAGGTGGAATCTCTTTTAAATAAGCTCAACCATGAATACTCTGCCCATTTTGTAGATCAAGATTTTTTAATTAGCGTGGGACATTCTTGCTTTGAATTAGGCGCTTGGGGGGAGCTAGATAGTGTATTAAAAATGAAAAAGACAGAACCTGTGTTTTCCAATTTACCGGTTTTTTTATCCTATTTTGTCTCTGATGGTTTTCTTTTAACCAGTGAGAGAAATGAGCCTGGTTTCTTAAGTTTTAAATGCAATCTTTCCTCTGAGGAATACCCCTTTGTGACGGAGTACTTACGGGCTGTATTGGAAACTTTGCCTGTTTATACTAACAAAGCTCGGGCGGAAGTAAGATGGATCCGAGATTATATACAGATTAAATGGGAAGAGGAAAATACACAGACCTCTTTATTTGCAGACTCTTCTGATATTAATATAAAACCAGAATTATTAAGTGATCTTAGGCAGTTTTTAGAAAAAGTTGAGAAAGAACTTTATTATCAAAGACAGCAAATAGGAGAGAAAAATAAAGAAATTAGAAATTTAAAAGATCAATTATTGATGCAAGGAGTGCCTTTACCGGAGGATATGACGCATTTGGTTCAGCAAATGGAACAAAATATTGTGGAATTAAAAAGTTTTTTATTTTCAGAAAAGCAGGAAGAGGAGTTGGGAGTGCAGCCGGATTTATCTTCTCGATTGGACTCTATTTTAACCTCATTACAGCAGATGAAAACAATTTTAAAAATAAAATTCTAATGTAGCTGATTGGTAAAATATTTACAGAGATATAAATAGTGGTCAATTATGTATATAGATAATCTCTTTATTTGTTTCAAAATGACTAAGTAATTGGTTTTGAATGAAAGAAGTTTTTTCTTGCTAAGATTACCTCTTTAAAATAACAAAAATATCAATAAAATCAGATTATTAGGACTGTTCAGAACCGACTAAGTAGCAAACTTAACGGAATTTTAATAACTACTAATGGGATATTGCTAAATTTTTACACAAAAATATTAAAGTTTTGATGTTTTCTTTCCGATTCCTTGTATTAGAAACATGAAACTGAACATTTTTTTCCTATTTTTCCTATCTTGTATCGCTTTCCAAGTAAGTGCTAATGACGCTACTACTGCGCTTTATGATGGTATTGAACATGTGGATCGGCAAATAGCTAATTTAGATGAGCCTCTATCCAATCTTAAATCACAGGCAAAAATGCTCATAAGAAAAGTAAGTACCTTAAAAAGAGAAAATGAGCGTTTGCTGGAAGAAATAAAATTTATCGAGGAAAACGGGAGACGAATGTATCATTATGACAAGGAAGGTTATAACAATCAAGATAAACGTTGAGGGTATAATTTCTTTGTAGTTTTTGTGGAGTATTTGTAATCCTTTTTGATTTTGAGGAGATATAGATGAAAATAATTAGGTTTAGTATTTTAAGTTTCTTTTTGGCCATGACTTTCAGTCATCAACAAGGTTTTGCAGGGCTGAGTGATCTTTTAAACAATATGAACCAATATGCAGATGATGCGGGTATAGGTATAGATAGGAGATTAAATGAAGTTTCAACAAATTTACAGAGTATTTTAAATAATGTTCAACAGCTTATGGGAACAATAAACTCTGCTTATCAGCAGATTGGGGAGTTAGAAAGAGAGAATCAAGAGTTAAAGCAGAGATTAGCAGAATTAAAGGCAGAACATCCCACGGTATTTGAAAAAGCGGGTAAATGGCTTAAGGAAAACGCAAACCAACCTACTGATAGAGATTGGGGAAGCAATCATGACGGGCGTTAATATTTTTCATAAATTAAAACTATCTTCAAACCTCGTTTGGGTAGGTAAAGACTGTACGGGTTAATATTTTCATAAATTAAAACTATCTTCCATTCCCTTTTGCTTAAGATCAATAAGATTATTTATTTGACCATTAGGTAAATTTCCCCGGAGCTGGCCAGGGAGCACCCTCTCTTCCGCCCCCCTCGGTTCAACATAAGAAAAAAATATAAGGATTTATCAAGCCCTGTTTTCGGATACGGATATGTTGCCGTGGAATTGTTATTTAATATCGTTGATAACAGTCAAAAAAACTCATGAGTAAAATTGACAATAGTCAAAAAAACTCATATTATGTCAGTAGGTTTATGAAAATTATTGAGAGATATTTAAAAAAGGACATTAAGATAGATTTAAAAGATAAGATGGTTTTTATTAATGATCCGAGGCAGGCGGGAAAAACCACATTAGCCCTTTCTCTTTTAAAAAACTCTAGCCCAAAAAATCCATGCTATCTAAATCACGATTATATTGCAGATAGAGACCGTATCCTTAAAGGACATTTTCCGGGAAATCAAAAAATTATTATTTTGGATAAAATTCACAAATATGCAAGATGGAGAAATTTAATTAAAGGGTTTTATGATAAACATAAAAAGTCTTTTTTAGTGACAGGTTCTGCTCGCTTTTCCTATTATAGACGAGGAGGAGATTCCCTTCTCGGGCGTTATTACTTGTATCGTCTTCACCCCTTGTCTTTAAGGGAGGTTCACTCAAAACCAACAGCTAAAGATTTAGAAGAGCTTCTTAAATGGGGAGGTTTTCCTGAGCCTTTTTTAAAAGCTAAAATAAAAATTTTATCTTCAGACCCTGTATAATATGGTAGAAAGTAAAGCAAAGGGCTTATGTCAGTTATTTCAGATATTCATGGTCGTGAAGTTTTGGACAGCCGAGGTTATCCTGCCTTGGAGGTGGATCTCACTTTAAACAATACTGTGCAAGTACGGGCGGCGGTGCCTTCCGGTGCTTCTACAGGATCTCACGAAGCTTTGGAGTTAAGGGACCATGATTCTTGCCGTTTTAAAGGGAAAGGATTACTGAAAGCTTTATCTCATATAAATATTTTATCTGATGAGTTAAAAAAACATTCTTTTAATAATCAATCTGAGTTGGATGCTTTTTTAATAAAGTGGGATGGAACACAAAATAAATCTCGAGTGGGGGCTAATACTATTTTAGCTGTTTCGTTAGCCTATGCTAAGGCTAGGGCACTCAGCGGCCATCAAGAGCTGTTTGAATCTTTTGGAACCAACAACTACATGTTACCTGTGCCTTTAATCAATATCCTTAATGGTGGTGTTCATGCTAATAATGGCTTAAGTGTTCAGGAATTTATGATTGTGCCTTATGGTTTTGACTCTTTTAAAGAAGCTTTACGGGCGGCTTCTGAGGTATTTTACTGTCTTAAACAGTTATTAAGAGAGCAAGGGTTTAATACATCTGTAGGAGATGAGGGCGGCTTTGCCCCTTTACTGACTAATAATGAATCCGCTCTTAAGTTACTTTTGCAGGCTATTGAGGAGGGTGGGTATTCTTCTGAAAATCAAATAGCTCTTGCTTTAGATGTGGCGGCCTCTGAGTTTTATGAGGGAGGAAAGTATAGGTGGGAGAAAGAGAGTATAGAAGCGGCTGACTTGATTAATATTTATAAACACTGGGAGGAGCAGTATCCTCTTATTAGTATAGAGGATGGTCTGGCAGAAGAAGACTGGGCAGGTTGGGTGAAATTGACAAAGGAGTTAGGTAAAAGCATGCAGCTGGTGGGGGACGACCTGTTTGTAACCCATGAGAGGCGATTAAAAAAAGGTATTGATAAAGGGGTGGCTAATTGTCTTTTAGCTAAGATCAACCAGGTGGGGACACTGACAGAAACTCACTCTGCTATTCAGTTGGCTTATGAAGCGGGGTATAACTGCTGTATTTCTCATCGTAGTGGAGAAACGGAAGATGTAAGCATAGCGGATTTGGCTGTGGCTTGGGGAGTAAAACAAATAAAAACAGGTTCTGTTTGTCGTGGAGAAAGAGTGGCAAAGTATAACCGTTGCTTGAGAATAGAGGAAAAACTAAAAAACCAGGTAGAGTTTGCGGGAAAAAAAGCTTTTTCTTTTTTATAATTTTTAGAAAAACAGGTTATAATGTCAGTATGGCTATTCTTCAAAAGATAGATTTAGATAATAAACATAAAAATCCACAAGGTATAGAAGACCTAGTTAAGCAAATTCAAATTTACTATCCTTCTGCTGATTTAGACATGATTCATAAAGCTTATACATTGGCTAAAAGAGCGCATACGGGTCAATATCGTAAAGATGGCTCTCCTTTTATGTGTCACCCTCTTTGTGTGGCCTCTATTTTAGCTGACTTAAAACTAGACCTTTACACTATTGTAACCGGTCTCTTGCATGATGTGGTGGAGGACACTTCTGTTGATCTGGATACTATAAAGGAGCAGTTTAATGATACCGTTGCCTTTCTAGTGGATGGAGTTAGTAAAGTGTCACAAATTCAATTCAAAGACACTCAGAAAAAAGACAGTGAGAATATGAGAAAAATGATTGTAGCCATGGCTTGTGATGTACGAGTTATTTTAGTTAAAATTGCAGATCGGCTCCATAATATGAGGACTCTTGCTCATTTACCTCCAGAAAAACGTTTAAAAGTGGCTCAAGAAACCTTAGATATTTATGCCCCTTTGGCATCACGATTGGGTATCCATTCTATTAAAGTTGAGTTGGAGGATTTGGCTTTTCAGCATTCCGACTCAGAAGCTTATTATTCTCTTATGAAGCAAATAGATAGTGAGAAAAAGGATATGCAGAAATATATAGCGGAGGTGCTTCACATTTTAGAGAAGGAAATTACCACCCAGATGAATATGAAGGTAGAGGTCACCGGTCGTCCTAAAAACTTATACTCTATTTATCAGAAAATGCTGACTCAGAATGTGGATTATAATGAAGTATATGATATTTTAGCTTTTCGTGTTTGCGTGGATAAAGTGGAAGAATGTTATAAGGTTTTAGGTTTGATTCATTCTCTATGGAAACCGATTCCTGGCAGGTTTAAAGATTATATAGCGATACCTAAGCAGAATAGTTATCAGAGCTTGCATACGACCGTCTTAGGAGAAAAGGGCAAAAGGATTGAAATTCAAATCCGAACTCATGCAATGCATATATTAGCTGAACGGGGAATTGCGGCTCACTGGAAGTATAAAACAGAAGCTTGGAAAAATAAAACCACTCTAGATAATGAAACTTTAAAACAATTTAACTGGCTTCAGGATTTAGTGAGTTTGCATCGGCAAAACAGGCATTCTGGTGAGTTTTTGGAATCCGTAAAAATAGATCTATTTGATTCTGACATATATATATTTACTCCTGGTGGAGATGTAAAAGAATTTCCTAAAGGAGCTACCCCTATTGATTTTGCTTACTGTATTCATACAGACCTGGGACATCGTATTACAGGAGCTAAAGTAAATGGGCGACTGGTGCCTCTCAAGTATAAACTGAGAAATGGGGATACGGTCGAGGTTATTACTTCAAAAAATCAAACCCCTTCCGAGGAATGGGTGAAATATTGTGTGACCTCTAAGGCCAAATCTAAAATAAAATCTTTTCTTAAAATGGAAGGTCGTAAAAGAGCTTTGGAAATAGGGCAAAGGCTGATGGAAAAGGAGATGAGAAATGAAAATTTAAAAATAGAAGATATACTAAAAATGCCTGTATGTATAAAGTATATGAAGGAGAAAGGTATTAATACTAAAGAAGATCTTTATACTCAATTGGGTTATGGTAAACTCTTGGTTAAGGACTTGATAACAACTCTCCTACCGGAGAAGAAAAAAGAGGATGGGGATGAACTAGATTCTTCTTTATTTCCTATAGAGAGTACTCAGAAAAAAAGATCAGAGACTTTTTGTCCTGTTATCGTAGAAGGTTTAGGTAATATTTTAGTTCATTTTGCCAAATGCTGTCGTCCTCTTCCTGGTGATGCTATTACGGGTTTTATTAGCCGAGGTAAAGGGATAGTCATCCATCGTCAAGCTTGTCATTCCTTATTATCTATGGATTCTGAAAGATATGTGGATGTACAGTGGAATCAGGATCGTAGGATAAAGCATAAACATATTGTGAATATTAGAGTTGTTTCTCATGATGTTCCTGGGGTGTTAAAAAACTTTTCAGAAGTATTTGCCGAACAAAATATGAATATTTGTAACTTGAAAGTAAGTTCTAACAAAGATATGAAGGCGGTTTCCATATTTAGCGCTGAGGTTCAAAATTTAAAACAACTTCAAATGGTCATTCGTTCTCTAAAATCACTAAAAAATGTTATCAGTGTATCGAGAGAGGGAACCACTACCTAAAGATGAAACTTTCAGTCACATTGTGCTCAAATCCGAACTCGTTTTTCCCTCTCTTTGCAAAATTTTAAGTAAGAAAACTTTTTCAGAACCCACTACTAGCTCCCACACACCCTTAAAACAACTTCAAATAGTCATGCGTTCTTTAAAATCTCTAAAAAATATACACCTTTTTGGCAAAATTTATTCTTTCGTTTTCCACATTTAAGTTTTATTTATAAGGGTTTTAAGGCTTTTTGAGAAAAAAAGTTATAATTTATGCAGATCAACTAAGGATTAATAAAAAAAATTAAAGTTTTTTTTATTTTGAGCCGATTAAAAAGTGGGTAAAGCTACACTTAAAAAAAGGAGAGAGTTATGAAAAAAATAGTCTTAATTTTATCTAGCTGGTTTATAGCTGGTTCGGCAGGGGCTTATATAGATTATACGGGCAAATACCGGCCTGTTTTAGAGTTGTCAAAAGCTCTGAAAAAAAACAAATTCAAAATCACCCAACACAAAAACTCTCTATATAATGAAGTTTATAACATCACCGTGCCTTCTTCTTTTTACTTGCCCGAATACAGTTCTTCTGACCAGTCAGTCTGCGAGCAGGCCTCAGCGAAACAAGATGACAGCAAATACCCCAAAAAGTGTCTATCCGGTCACAGCTTTAGTTTGAGTATAAATGTTTTAAGTGCAAAAGGAAAAACTAACAAGTACAAAAAGAGTCCAGAGGTAGCTCCCGTAGCATCAATTGATTTGGTCGCTTATGACAGCAAAGAAGCCATCTCTCTTAATAACGTTGGTTATCCTACAACTAACACAGTCATTATGGGTAAAGGAGAGGCTTCCTCTTGGGATGTAATCCTCCGGAAAAATTACAAAAATTATTATTGTATATGGGCTAAGATAACTTTGCCTACAAAAACGAGTCAGATGGCTCATATGTCTGAACTCCTGGTTGATTTTCAAAAACAAGTCTCCGATGGGAACATTACTCTTCCCAAAGATTTTACTTCAATTCTAGATTATGATTCCTGGTTAGGGGCACTTGGCGACAGCAATTCCCCTAGAAAGATTATGACAACTGAAAAGGTAACTGCATGTACATTGGATGCTGCTGCTCGAACAAAAGATTACTATACAGGAAATTATAGTCGCCAGTGTAAATTTTCTGTAGGGAGTAAGTTACGACGGCAGTTTATAATAGAGGATTTTCTGGCAAGAAAGGATTTTGGCCATAATAGACAATACTTTAAAGATGATCAGGTCGCTCCTATTTACCTTCGTATCGTTCGAGAAGACAACTTAGTTTGCCGAATAAACCCGTGGATAAATCTCCGTGGTAACAATGCCAACCTGAGAGATTTTCCTTTAGAAACAAATTTATAGCGATAAAAGCTTGTATTGTTTTTGTAATTTGAAGGTGAGCTATAACAAAGAAAAGAGATGACTATAAAAAAAACATGTTCCTGCGAAACTTGTCACCGTGGAAGCGAGGATCAACCAGACTCTGGTATATGTGGGAAATATTAGTTCATTTTTCCTCTGCGGAATTTACCTAATTCTTCCATATTCTTAAGATACTTTTTTTGTTTTACAGGGTTAGGGTCATTACCTTCTTTATCGTTGGTCACTTTCAGCCACAGCCTTAATATTTTAATACGATCTTCTCTATTGGTAAAAGTATCCATATCCTGATAAAAAGCGGCAAACTCCACTCTATCTAACTTTGATGGTAGAACCTTAGCGTCCTCTAATAGGCTTTTAAGTTTTTGTTCCATTACTATTGCCTGTTTTATTTCCCCCTATCATAGCCTCATTTTATTTAAAAATAAATAAAGAAGCAAAAAAAGAAAAACAGGTAGGAAGTTGGAGTGATAAATATAAAAGAGGAAAGTTGGATAATTTAGTTAAAAGCATGTAACTTTTACAAAGTATTGACTCATTTCATTTTTTTTAAAATATATAAAAAAATAATATAAAATACGGAAATATAAAGATTATTTTATATTATTTTGAAATATAATTGGTTTATGAATCCAGTTTTTCTCTTAAACAAGGCTTGCTTTAAGTCTCTCTTTTTGTTATAAGTTTTTATTTAGGTAAGGTATTAGTTTTTTTAATGGGAGAGATTTTATGCAGTTTAAAGTTGGTGATAAGGCAGTTTATCCAGGTCATGGTTTAGGAAAGATTACATCTATAGAAACAAAGGAAATTTTAGGGGCTACACAAAAGTTTTATTCTCTCTTACTCACTAGTTCTGACATGAAAATTATGGTTCCAGAAAATCAAGTGAAGGTGGTAGGGCTGCGTTCGATTATCACACGGAAAACAGCAGATACGGTATTGGAAATTTTACAGGATCGAGACACTGATTATTCTCTTGTAAGGACAGGAAAGAACTGGAGTAAAAGATACCAAGAGTACATGAAAATTATAAAAACAGGTAATATTGTCAGAACAGCTCAGGTATTTAGGGAGTTATTGAATATAGAAGAGAAAAAGGGTTTAAGTTTTTATGAAAGACAACTTATGCTCACTATTTGTAAAATGATTTTTGATGAGATATCTATGATTATATCCGTTAATGAACTTCAGAAAACATTTGATTTCGTAGGTATTTTAGCCAATCTTAAGCAGTAATTTTTTTAATGAAGGAAATATCTGTTTCAAATAAAAATGTTCGGGTGCGCTTCGCGCCTAGTCCTACAGGATGGCTTCATCTGGGTAGTGCACGAACCGCTCTTATTAATTATCTTTTTGCAAAAAATCAAAATGGCACTTTTGTATTGCGTGTGGAAGATACAGATCTGGAGAGAGGTGATCTCGCTTTTCTTCAACAACAAATTAATGATTTAAAATGGCTTGGTTTAAGTTGGGATGAGGGACCTGACCCTGATACACAAAAAGACCAAGGCTCCTATAAACCTTATCTTCAAAGTCAAAGACTTCCCTTATATCAGAAGTGTGTACATCAGCTCATTAAAATGGATAAAGCTTACTATTGTTTTTTAACAGATCAAGAGATTGATCAGATGAAAAAGAAAGCACTAGAAGAAAAAACTCCTTTTCGTGTGAATAGTCCTTATAGAAACGGAGATTTACAACAGGCTCAGGAAAGAATTAAAAAAGGAGAGTCTGCCGTAGTTCGTTTTAAAGTCCCCGAAGTGAAAAAAAATTATGTAATAGAGGATATTGTGCGAGGGAAAGTGACTTTTCCTTCTGATATGGTGGGAGATTTTGTTCTCTTAAGATCTTCCGGCTTACCGGTGTATAATTTTTCTTGTGCTGTAGATGATTATTTTATGAAAATTTCTCATGTTTTTCGTTCAGAAGAGCATTTAGCTAATACATTAAGACAGATGATGATTTTTGAAGCTTTTAATTGGCCCCTTCCGGTTTATGGGCACTTGTCCCTCATTTTAGGTGAAGATCGTAAAAAGTTGAGTAAGAGGCATGGAGCTGTTAGCTGCAATGAATACAAAAAACAAGGGTATTTACCAGGCGCACTTCTTAATTTTTTAGCTCTCATGGGGTGGAACCCTAAAACGGAAGAGGAAATTTTTTCTCTTTCAGAATTGATTAATAGTTTCTCTCTAAAAGGTTTAAATCCGGCTCCTGGGGTTTTCGATAAAAAAAAATTAAATTGGATCAACAGCCAACATTTAAAACAAGTAACTGCTGAAAGTTTATGGGAGATGCTCACACCTTATTTTAAACAAAAAGGTTTAATATTTCCTAACTCTTCTTCATGGAAGGAAAAGGCTGTTCTGGCTTTAAGAAGTTCTTTTTCCTCTCTCGAGGAGGCGGTTGAGGTATTTTCCGTTTTGTCAAAAAACCACTTTGAAGTGCATGAAACAGCAAAAGATATATTAAAGTGGCCTTCCACTATAGAGGTCTTAAATGAATGGAAAATATTTTTAAAATCTTATGCCAGTCAAGAGGTGAGTCCAGAAGCCTTTACTAAGGCCTGTAAAGAAATTCAGAAGAAATTAGGTGTGAAAGGTAAATTCTTGTTTATGCCGATTAGAGCGGCTGTTTTAGGATGCCCCCAAGGATTAGAGCTAAAATTGATTATTTCTTTAATCAAGAGGGATGTTTTACTTAAAAGAATTTGCTCTTTACAAAAAAAATAAAAGAAAAAAACAGAGAGTACCGATACAAAGAGACAATACGGAAAACTCAAAATGGACTGGTATCATCCTCTTAAACGCAATAAAGGTTTATCTATTATAGAAGCTTTAGTGGTAGCTTTTATAGCGGGAGTTGTATTAGTAGGAACAGGGAAAATGATCTCTGTTTCTCTTCATTCTTCCAAAACCATTCAGGCCTCCACCGCCGAACAGTCCCTTATATGGTCTATAGGTAAAGTGTTAACGGAGACCATTTCGTGTAAGGCTAATCTCACACCCAGTAGTGGGGGTATAAGTGCCATAAATGGTAAAGGTACGATAAACGCGCTTATACAGGGTTTAGGTAACCCGCATGTAGAGGATATCCCTTTAGTGAAGATAGGGAGTTTTAAGGATGTTTTAGAGGTAGTAAAAATGGATTTTACAGGTAGTGGTACAGGTAATCCTAAGACCAGTACAGTGATTAGGGATTTTGTAGTGTATTACAAGAAGCAGGGGATGGGAACATTAGAAGATAAGCCCTGTGACAGTTCTAACCAGGAGGGCTGTCATTTTCAAAGATGTAGTTTAAAGTATAAGTTAGAGAATAATCCGAGTCCAAGTGTAGAGGTATGTGATGTTCAAAATTGTGCAGGATTGGGGGAGAATCATATAGCGGGAATCAGCTGTGGAGCAGGCAAATATTTAAAGGGTTTTGACAGTAATGGAAACAAAATATGTGAGGCTGTCATAAGTAGTGTTACTTCATACAGTGAGTCGTGCATCCCACATATAAACTGTAATAAGGTTCGTACACTGGGCAGCCATCTCTTTTGTGCTCTATCAGGAAAAGAAGGCCCAGGGGGTGGAGGGTATTATATGTCATGTAAAGTAACCGGGACAGTCAATGGTACTTGGGAATTAATAGTAGCGGGTAGAACTTCTACAATATCTCACGGTTGTAGTGCTTTATGTTTTGATTAGATTACTCTTAGAGAAAAGGACATGGATAGAGTTAAGATTTTAAAAGAAATGTTTAAAAAATACACACCTTTTTGGCAAAATTCATTCTTTCGTCTTCCACACTTAAGCTTTATTTATAAGGTTTTTAAGGCTTTTTGAGAAAAAAGCTATAATTTAGCAGATCAACTAAAAAAAAATTAAAGTTTTTTTGTTTTGAGCCGATTAAGTACGACTAAACTGTGGGGGGGTATTATGAAAAAAATAGCTTTAATTTTATCCATCTGTTTTATAGCTGGTTCAGCAGGGGCCTATATAGACTATACGGGCAAATACCGGCCTGTTTTAGAGCTCACAGGAGATCTAAAAAAAAACAAATTCAAAATCACCCAACACAAACGCTCTCTATATAATGAAGTTTATAACATCACCGTTCCTTCTTCTTTTTACTTGCCCGAATACAGTGCTTCTGACCAGTCCTTCTGCGAGCAGGCCTTAGCGAAACAAAATGCTGATTTCACCAAATGCAACCAACAGTATCCAGATCCTTCTGATCCAAATAGAGACAAATGCCATAGTGGAGTTGAAAGCCAATATCCCAAAAAGTGTCTATCCGATCACAGCTTTGGTTTGAATATAAATGTTCTAACTGCAAAAGGAAAAACTAAAAAGTACAAAAATAGCCCAGAGGTTGTTCCCGTAGCATCAATTGATTTGATCGCTTACGACAGCAAAGAAAAAATCTCCCCTAATAACGTTGATTATCCTAAAACTAACCCAGTCGTTATGGGTGAAGGAGAGGCTTCATCTTGGAATGTAATCCTCCGAAAAAATTACAAAAATTATTATTGTATATGGGCTAGGATAACTCTGCCTGCAAGATCAAGTTATATGGCTCACATGTCTGAATTCCTTGTTGATTTTCAAAAACAAGTCTCTGATGGGACCCTCACTTTACCCGGGGATTTTACTTCAACCTGGAATTATGGAACTTGGCTAAGTACGCTTGGTGACAAGACAGCCCCTAGAAGGATACTATTGGAAGCCAAGTTAAGAACATGTTTAGTGAATCTTGACGCTCGAACAAGATGGCACGCATTGCCAGCAACTATTATTTCACAGTGTACCCTCCCTATAGGGAGTAAGTTACGTCGGCAGTTTATAATAGAGGATTTTATGGCAAGCAAGGGTTTTAGTCATAATAGACAATACTTTAAAGATGATCAAGTCGCTCCTATTTACCTTCGTATCGTTCGGGAGGACAATTTAGTTTGTCGAACAAACCCTTGGGTAGATCTCCATGGTAACAATGCTAACCTTAGAGATTTCCCTTTAAAAACGAATTTATAGCTATAGAACAAGTGAGCTTATAGTAGGATAAAAGAAAGAAACAACAGCCTTGCCTGCAAAGCAGGGCTTGCTCTTTTTTTCCTCTTTATTGCTTATGAAAAATAAAAAGAAATTAAAAAGTTCAAAAAATAGGGCTTAGACTTATAGCCAGATAATATTAAAAAAGATTTTTTCTTGTCAGAAAACCACTTTGAAGTGCACGAAACAACAAAAGATATATTAAAGTGGCCTTCCACTGTGGCTGTCTTAAATGAATGGAAAATATTTTTAGAATCTTATGCCAGTCAAGAGGTGAGTCCAGAAGCCTTTACTAAGGCATGTAAAGAAATTCAGAAGAAATTATGTGTAAAAGGTAAATTCTTGTTTATGCCGATAAGAGCGGCTATTTTAGGACGCCCTCAAGGATTAGAACTGAAATTGATTATTTCTTTAATCAAGAGGGATGTTTTACTTAAAAGAATTTGCTCTTTACAAAAGAAAATTAAATAAAAATATATCTGTACCAAGCCAATATAAAAATGCCTTTTGTGATTCATTAGTTTTATAATGATCCGATTTGATTCCCGTCTTGTGAGGACAAAACTTTGCAGATATAATTAAAACCCTTTGGGTTTTCAATTGATATAGAAGCACATATAAGATTATCTTTTCGATTTTCTATTTCCTTAAAAACCCAAAATTTATTTTTACGAGCCTTGAGTTTAAACACTCCCATTTCAATAACCTCTCGCAATGCAAATTCATTATTAAAAAATATGGGCTGATCTGGCATCACCCTATTTTTCCAGACCTACCCCTGTTTATTTCCCCTTTTTTAGTTTCTTGATTTCCTCTTCAGAAAGACCGGTGACTTTACTAATTAATTTATTATCTATTTTGTTTTTCAGCATATTAAGAACAACCTCTTTGTCTCTCTCCAGCCGTCCTTCTTGCCGTCCTTCCTGTCGTCCTTCTTCTCTAAAAAAATCCCTTGCGTCCATATAACCTCCTCTTTTTAATAAGCCCTCTTTTATCAAATTTACCTCCACTTCACTCCATAATTTCGGTTCCATCCTATAACCCTTCAGCAAATACTTCAGTATATTTAATATTATACCATCTGTATCCCTTTGTCTCCCCAGCATCTCTCTAAAAAGAGAAAAAGCTTTTTTAAAATTGAACTTCCCTGACCATACTTCCCTTAGCAAATATAAAACACCATGGCTTTGAAAACGAGGGTCCTTAAACACCCACCCCCACTTCTTATCCTGTATATCTAAAAGCCTTATCTTAAAGTTTAACATATTTTCTCGGAAGGAGAGAGGTAAATTTAAAAAAGCCTTGTTTCCTAAAGCCTCCTGGAAGGAAAGCTTCCACTTCCAAGGTTTCCTTCCGTGGTAAAACACAACAGGTATAATAGGGACTAAGGGCTTCCCTTCCTTTAAGCTTTGTTCAATAATCAGATATTGGTACCGGAAAAGCTGTTCAAAAAGCTTTACATTGTAGGAAGATTTATGCTCGAGGAGGATAAATATACGAACTTCGGATTTTAAATTAGAGTTTGAGTATTTTTTTATTTTCCCTTTAAAAGTAAGAGGAGCCGGAGTGGTGCTTATTTCCTTACTGCTTAGTTGAGCTTGATTTTTAAGCGGAAGAGAAAAAATAAGGTCAGCGCTACTGCCATCGGAGAAGGAGTTTTGCTCTGCTTTAAGTTTTGTTAAGTCGTAGGCTTTTAGTTCTTTTTTAGAGAAGATAAGTGTAAAGAGTTCTTGAGCCAGTTCTGGTTTAGAGAAGAAGAATTTAAAGAACTGATCGTGATGATTTGAGTGTAAGATTTTTTTACTTTGTTTATTGTCTAAAAGTTTTTGTGTTTTTATATGTTTTTTCATGGTGCTTTTATATGTGCAAGGTGGGAGGAGGGAAAAGAATGGGTTTAAAGCCACTTTTGAGAGAAAGAAATCCGAAATCCGAATATTTGAAAGATTAAAATACAGATACTGTGCTGAGTTTTGAAAAAAAAATTAAAGAAAAAAGCAGAGAGTGCCGATAACATACACAGGTTTTTGTCACAAATGTAAATATTCACTAATTCACTGACAAAATGGCTTCTTCAGTAGAGAATAGGGGGCAAAAGCGAGTTCGGATTTGAGCACAGAGCAACCAAAGGTTGCTTCTGTGGCAAACCGCATGTCCGAGCCTTTTGAATCCTATTCTCTACTGAAGAACAAGAGCGACTAGATTCCCGCTTTTGCGGATTGTAAATGTTCACTAATTCGCTGACAAAATTGAGTTTATAAGGGAGCGTTAGGCCGCTCTCACTAAGCTTAAGAAAGGAAACTACAGGATGAAAATGTGCAATCACCCGTCACCCGTCACCATGAGATAAAAGTCAAGTCTAGGCGTGTTCTTATACCGAACCTGCGTAGAAACAAGGAAGAGCTTCAAAGACTTTTTTTCTTTGCAAACACCTCTGCTTTTAAGAGAAAAAAAGAGAGAATCGAGAGCTTTATCCCACGAGGCTTGTTTTTACAACAAAAGCAGGTAGGGGGTATCAAACCAAACCGGTATAATCCTCTTAAACGAAATAAAGGTTTATCTATAATAGAAGCTTTAGCAGCCGCTTTTATAGGTGGGGTTGTCTTAGCAGGAACAGGGAAAATGATAGGTGTTTCTCTTCATTCTTCTAATGCAGTTAAATCTTCCACAGCCGAGCAGTCCCTTGTATGGGCCATGAGCAAAGTATTAACAGATACACTCCAGTGTAAGGCGAATCTAAAACCTGGTAGTGGAGGTATAAGCACCACAAATGGTAAAGGTACGATAAGTGAATTAATTCAGGGTTTAAATGACCCAAATGTAGAGGATACCACTTTAGTAAAGGTAGGGGGTACTTTTAAGAATGTTTTAGAAATTGTAAAGATGGAGTTTACGGGGAGTGGTACGGGGGATCCCAAGACGAGTACGGTTATTAGGGATTTTATCGTGTATTACAAGAAGAAGGGAGTGGGGACATTGGAGAATAAGCCCTGTGACAGTACTAATGTGGAGGGTTGTTATTTTCAGGGCTGTAGTTTGAAGTACAAGTTAGAAAACAATGCAAATCCGAATGTAGAGGTCTGTGATGTGCAAAATTGTGTAGGAAGTGCAGGAGGGAACTATATAGTGGGTATCAGTTGTGGATCGGGAAAGTATTTAAAGGGTTTTGACAGTAATGGGAATAAGGTATGTGAGGTTTTAGGGGAGTGTTCATCAGGGGAATATTTAAAGGGTTTTGACAGTAATGGGAATAAGGTATGTGAGGTTTTAGGGGAGTGTTCATCAGGGGAATATTTAAAGGGGTTTGATAGTAATGGGAATAAAGTTTGCTTAAACAAATCCACTCTTATTGGTAGTCAGACTTGTCCATCAGGACAGTATTTAGGAGGATTTGATAGTAATGGTATTAAGGTATGTCATAATGTTCCTACCAGTCCAACTAGTCCAACTAGTGTAACATCTACTACGCCCTCGCCAACCAGGAAGCCATATAGAGGTGGATGCTCGCCGCAAACATGTTGTAAATATAAAGAAGGTTATTATAAGGGCGTGTGGAGAAGGGTATGTGTTGCTTATAAAAAGACGATCAGGCTCAACAACCACGAGATGAAAGCAGGCTCAACAGGATACAAATGCGTTTGTGTAAATAAGAGAGGGAAAATCCTTTAAATAGCGGATATAGTGCCCGTTGTCCCGACTTCAGCACAACACAAAGGGTTAAAAAAATATTTTGATAATTTTTAGGTT
>JAPPLY010000038.1 GCA_028819305.1 Bdellovibrionales bacterium | reverse complement strand
CTTTAACGCATTGCTTGATGCTTAGCAACTGTCCATATATGAGGGACATTCCACTCTTGCCAATAACAATAATGTAGTGACTTGTTATGAAATGAAAACCAAGAAAATTATTGAAAGCGATATACATATAGCTTTAGAAAAGGTTAGGAAATCACCTTATTTAGATAATTATATTTTTATTACAACGGAACCTGTGAATGAGACTGTTCTGGAGATGGCTAAAAAAAGTTACGCTTCAACTGGAGTTGAAATAGCTATTCTGAACTGTATAGGATTCATAAAACATTTTCTCTATCTGTTTTATAAAATCAGAATGAATTTTCTGGATGAATATCAAAAAATGGTTCTGAAAGAACCAATAAGTGCCGTTTCCCAAGAGCTAAAGGAAGTGTTTATTACCTTAAGAAAATCTAGTGAACAAGAATAAAATTTGTGCGTGATTTGTGCGTGATTCTCTGGTTAGCAGAGGTTATAGGCAGTTATCAACAGGATAAAAGGCGGTGTTTTTGTTAGGTTTTGAAGTTATTTTAAGGCTTTCAAACCACTTCCTACTTTCCCATCCACTCCCCCACTTGAACCACACTTTTTAATATTCATATGTTTAATGTTTCAGGAAATGTCGGGGTATTTCAAACCCTCGTGTTTCTTGAAGAATAAGGCAATCACCATTTCGCTGTGTTTGTGTCTGGGTATTTCCCAGCATTTCAATTTTTGGCTACATGGGGCTACATATTTGGCTACACGGATTTTTGGAATGGCTGGGGGCTACTTTGGTGGGTGAAAGGTATGAAGTCTTATAAAAATAGTTTTTAAGAGTAAATGATATTATTTATATCTATTAACCTAATCTGCTTATCTGAACCTGAATTTCAAAAATTCGGTATAAAGAAGGTTGACAAAAAGGATTTAGACATCATCTTTTAAGTTATGACCTTTAAAAGGTAGGGTTTTTATAAGAGAGAAGAAAGAAAATATATGGAACTGGAAATATTAAGAACTCATGAGACAGAGATAGGTCATATTCAGCAAAAATCAGACCCTATAATTCCGGCATACTATTTGAATCATATGCAGATGATAAATGCTGAAAATGTAGCAAAAGTTAGTGTGTCTGAAATAAAAGAACTAGCAAAAATAAAATCACCAGATATTGTATTTCCTAAAATTCAGGATTTCTCTGATCTTCAAATTCAGGAATTAGTTAAGACACTTCCTTCTGTTAATGACACAAAATTTCTAAATATTTTGCACACTATTATTCTTATGTGTTCAGATGAAGGTATTGATATTTTAGAAAAATGTGGTGTTAATATAAATGCAGAACATCAAGGTAAAAAAGTTGTAACAGCATACCTTAATAATACAGATACATTTGAAGTTGCTTTAAATCGTCTGTTATTTACATCATTAACCACAGATAAAACTTATCATCTTTTTAAATCCAGTGGTCAAATTCCTGAATTTGAAAATTCACAGATTACCACACAAGATATGGAAATTGAATGTAAGAAATATTTTAAAACCTCAGGTTGTGGAGAATTTTGCGATGTTAGAATAATATGTCCTATTAAAACAGATAAACGATTGGGGTTCTTCATTGATCATGGAGGTAACTTAAAGTCCAAACGAATCATTGATACTCAAGATAGGGCATCTCTATTTCATGGGAGAAATTTAATAGAAGATTTTGCAATTTATGATCCTTCACTTGAGTTGGTCTTAATTTCATCCAGATCAGCAAAACATTGTGAGTTTTACTCTAGAATTATTGGTAAAACTTTCTGGAACGATGAAAACCTTTTTAACACTCAAGAAAGATTAAATTTATCTTTTATAAGAAAATCAAATATCCAACAGTTATTAGAGAATTGTCAAACTGGAAGAATGACAACTGCCCAAATAAGAAAAATCCACATACTAACTAATGATATAAATAATTCCAAAATTGTTCATTCAACTGGCCGGAGTTGTCTTATTCAAAATACGAAAATACATATACCTCCAGGAGATATTATAGAAATTGAAATAGCACTAAAATTAAATATAGGTGGAAAAAACAGATCACAAAAATTAATATTAAAACCTACGTCTGTTAAATACGGTTCATTAGTATTACAATCTGATATTCAGCATATTTTTAAACAATTGGAATTAATTAGAAATGAAAATAACTGAAAATAAATTTAATCCGCATAACAATCAATTTAATACAATAGAAGAGTGGTCTAAAACTTTGAATACCTCTACAGATTGGTGGAAAAATAAAGGAATTTTAAAGACTGCTCCTCGTAGTATTCTGGAAGGTTCAGATCGCTTAATCGATCTTGGAAGAGGAGAAAAATTATATAATTTCCAACAAACTAATGGAAAATTATTAGCATTTTCTGATGATAGTATAGGGTCACCTGTAGAGATAAACAATCAAATTTATCAGTTTCATATTGATAAGTTTCTAAAATATCTGTCTGACAAAAATGGATTTCACTATTCCAATGAAAAACGATCAAAAACCGACTATGTAATTGGTGATTTACCTATTGGAGATAAAAAAATTATATGGATTTGTTCCTTTAGCACGGAAGGTTTTCAGAAATACAAAACTAAGCCCTATTTTGAAGAATTAAATGAGCAGTATAATTTTGTTTTATTATCGGATTGTGTTGATAGTTCCCCTAATATTAGAGATGATAGATTGGGTTATGTTTCATTACCTTTTGATTCACAGAGCTTTGAAATAGATTTTCATAAATTCATTAATAAAAAAGTAAAAAATCTCACTGTAGATGAGGCAAGGGATCATTTAAAAGATAAAATTACCTTTTTTATAGATAATAACCTTGGGAGAATTTACTATAAGAATAATCTTACTACGATAAGGAAAGGCGAAGGTGATGGTACTCAAACATATCAGTTCTTTATGCACCTTCTTAAAAATCCATCACAGAACCATGGTGTAAAACAAATCACTAGTGAGTTTTTAAAAGAAAGCGCACAGGATATAGGTTCTAGAGGTAGAGATTTTAAAAGAAAAATAAAAGAAGCGTTACAAAAGTCTTCTTCTAACAGCTACGATAATGAGATTGATAGGATTTTACCAAACATTAAAAATGGAAATATTAAGCTTAATCTGTCTAAAAAAAAGATTTTCTTTTTTTGAGTACACGGATTTGTACACGGGAAAAATTAAGTAAAATCAAAATCTTATAGTAATTCATTATCTATTCTATTCATTAAATTCAATATTTATACACGCTTTTTGTAATAGAAACACTCCCTTCAACGGAGACATATTATAGGAGAAAGGTGCAGATTGGCTGCATCTATAAATAATTTTTTTAAAATGGAGGTACATTATGAAACATATTAAGATATCCATTCAGGGAAAAGGCTATGAGGTCAAACCTGGTTTGACACAAATAAAGGAAATATACAATATCACAAAAATGGAGGAAAAACAGATTCTTTTCCTCAAACAAAAGGATGAAATTGATATTCCATTAAACCAAAGGGATTTTATTCTTTTAAGAGGAGGAGAACAGTTTTCTCTTTCGGATAAACCGACCAAAATTGATAACAATCCTTGCCTTAGAGTTCCTCTACAGCCTATTTTAAACGGCAATGCTATAGGAGCAGATAAAGCTCTTGTTACCCCAAAGATAAAAGGTTGCTCTTTAAAAGCTTTGGACTCCGAAGCTAAAAGTGGTGATCTGCTGTATGCAGATACGGATGGTTGTCCTGACGCCCTAATCCCGGATGACATTACTTTGGTCGTTCAAAAAAACGATAGATTTATTGTGATTCCTTGCAGAGATAAGGCAGTAGATTTAGAGGAATGTGCAAAAAAAGATCGTAAACCACCTAAAGGTCAAAAATCGTACAGAATTAAAATTGACGGTGAAAAGTACAAAGTCAAAGAGGAAAAAATTAATGGCACTGAAATTTTAAGCCTAGTGGGAAAGACTTACAAAGAGTGGTCTCTTAATCAAAAGTTCTGTGGTGGACGAAGAGTACCTATTAAATTGGACGATTTTGTCGATCTGACACAAAAAGGTGTTGAGCGTTTTGAAACCGTTAGAAAACAAGCTCAACAAGGATCAGAAACAGCAAGGTTCCTTCTTCCTAATGAAGACACAGAGTATTTAAAAGTCAATTTCCCTAAATGGAAACGACTCATTGAGGGGTCTAAAAAAGGGCTTGTTATTTTAAATTACAGGCTACCAGAAGGATATATACCAAGAAAAGCTGACTTAATGATTATGATTCCAGACGATTACCCAACAGCAAATATTGATATGTTCTATTTTTCACCAGATATAAGAAGAGAAGATGGAGTAGCTATAGAAGCATTAAGTAGTGAAACTCACTTTGGGAGAAACTGGCAAAGGTGGTCAAGGCATTACAATTGGCAGGCAGGTTTTGATAATATTGTCAGACATATATCCTATGTACATAACCAACTGAAATTTGAGATAGACAAAGAGTAAATTACAATGGACACTTCATTTATTTTAAAAGAAAGCACCTATAAGGAACTCAAGAAACATCTTTACCCAGGTAGCAACTTAGAATTTGCGGCTATAATGTTTTGTCATTACGGGCAAGGAAAGGCTGGTTTTCGGCTCATAGTGAAAGATTTGATTTTGATTCCAGCGGACAAATGTAATGAACAAACATCTAACTATCTATCTTGGGCTTTTTCCGAGTACATGACACCGGAAAAAATAGAGCAAATAGACAAAGAAGGATTGTCAGTTTTTACTATCCACAGTCACCCTAATGGCTACGACCGTTTTTCTAAAACGGATGATAAAAATGATAAAGAGATGTTTCATGCAATTAATCATTGGTTTGATGACGGAAGACCTAATGGTTCAGCCATTATGTTGCCGAATGGTAGAATCATTTCCAGGATCGTCTGTAATAAGGAGAAGTTTAGCCCTGTTCAGAAAGTTTCTGTTATAGGAGAAAATATCAAAATTTGGCAACAATATAGGAAAAAAGACACAATTCCTTCTTATGGCTTAAGAGTATCCCAGACTTTTGGAAAAGGAACTTTTAATCTTCTTAGAGAGTTAAAGGTTGGTGTTGTTGGATGTTCAGGAACAGGGAGTATCGTTGTTGAGCTTTTAATGCGAAACTGTGTTGGACAACTAGTTCTGGTAGATCCTGATGTTGTAGAAGAAAAAAATCTTAATCGTATTATAAATGCCAAAAAAATAGATGCTGAAGAAAAGATATATAAAGTGGAAACTCTTAAAAAAGCTATCTTAGAAACAGGAATAGATATACAGGTAGATACTTACATTAAAGATACTAATAATAAGGAGGTTATAGAGGCACTAACAGATTGTGATGTCATTTTCGGTTGTGTGGATTCAGCTACAGGCAGGTATCATTTAGAGTGTATAGCGACAGCTTATTTCATCCCTTTTTTTGACATTGGGGTTAATCTTGAAGCTGACAGCAAAGGAGGGATTACCCATGCAGATGTTGCCGCTCATTATATACATCCAGAGAGTAGCAGTTTAATTGCAAGAGGGGTTTATACAATTGAACAACTAACTGCAGAAGGATGGCAGAAAAATGATAAAGATTATTACGAAAAAAACAGAATGGCCGGGTATTTAGAAGCTGTTGGAGAAGATCAGCCAGCAGTTATATCCGTTAATATGCAAGCTGCCTGTTTAGGGTTTAATGATTTTTTAGCCCGACTTCATAAATTTCGGTTAGACGATAACTCCCAATTTAACATCCAAAGGTTTCAGTTAGTTCATGGGCATTACCTGAATGAAAAAGGAGAGGAAGAGTCTTCCCCCATTTTTAAAAAATATTTGGGAATGGGTGAAAAAAGTTTTCTTATCCAAAACTTAAAAAGGAGCAAGGATAATCATTAACAGGCTTATTTTGACAATAGTCAATTTACTTGAGCGTTTAAGGAAATACAGAACCGAATGGGTTGAGGATTTGCCTAAGCGAATATGTAAAAATACGATTTATATTATAGGAGGTCGTGAACATCCTTTTTACGCTGCTGTCACTTGTCCTAGAAAAAAATGTAAAAAAGTTATTCATTTAGAAATCTCCAAGCAGTTTGAAAAAAGGTGGTCAGTTAAGAAAGAAGAAAATGGCTCTATATCTCTTTACCCTTCTATACATGTAATTGATTCTCCCTGTGGATGCCATTACTGGGTTCAAAAAGGACATATCGTCTGGCATAGCTTGCCACCTATTATTATTCCTAAAAGTAATAGGGTTACTCAGTAATTATAGATTATTCTTGATTTGATAACTTAAGAATGTTAGAAGTTTAAAAAATACATAGTTGTTTTATGGTGCGTTATGTCAAAGAGTAATAGAAATAGTGGAAAGCCTTGGACATCCAAAGATATTAGCAATCTTAAAAGCTTAGCTAGTAAAAATACTCCTACCAGGGTTATAGGGTTAAAAATCGGCAGAACACCTGAAGCAATTTACAGAAAAGCTTCTGAAGCAGGTATTTCCCTAAAACCAACTAATCAAAGTCCTTATAACCGTTCTAAAAAGTAAGATAGAGTTTTGAAAAATATACTTTTTACACTTAATATTAATAAGTGGAATCATATTTGCATTGGTTTCTAACTTGTAATGAACGGCTTTTTACAGTTAATTTATAGGGTCTCATCAATAAAGGTAAGTTATGTCTATCTCATATAAAAATCAGATAAAAAATCTTATATCCAAGATGCCTTTTGATATTGATTTGGATGTACAATTATCTGGTCGTCCCCCTACTATGGCTAGTTCCGAGTTTTTAACAAACAAAGAACAAGGTGATTGGGCTGAAGAACTTGTTTTTAATGCTATAAATTCTTATTCCAAAGATTATTGTGCTGTTAAATATGGCCGTTCAGATTCACTGGCAGCAGGTGACCCCGGTTTTAAAACGTTCTATACATCTTATCAAAGTGAATTAAATACTATTGGGAAGAAACCAGATTTATTAATTTTTAATAGAGCACAAATTAAGGGTCAAAAGATAGACACAGATAACATAGATTTTGTAAGTAAAGCTATATCTGCAATAGAAATTCGTTCCAGTTCTTTTTTAGCAAATCGTTATTCTGATTTTATGAATAAGCGTACTGATGAAGCGATTAAACAATGTCATAAAATTAGAAAAGAATTGTTAAAACCACCAACAGCTAAACTACTTAAAAAGAAGAATGCTGAAATATTTAATATGATAAAATCAGCTTCGGGCAACACTTTTAAAGAAATTGATTTTAGATTTCAATCATGGTCATCTTCAAAAGAATTAGAAAACCTCTCAGGTCTTTTGAAAACTCTAAAAACTCAAATAAAAATCCTCCATAAAAGAGATTACCTTAGTATTACTCCAAAATTAGAAGATATCGCCCTAGTAAATAGGTGGATTAATAAATTCAATGTGAGACATTATTATTTACAAGTATTTTTTGATAAGGCATACATCATTCCATTCAAGAGCGTTTTGGAAATTGCAACAGACTCAGAGAAAGAAGGCATGGTATTTTCTATAGAGAAAGATGTTAAGAACCAGAGAAAAACAACAATTAAAATTAATATTCAAGTTGGTCAGGAAATTATAGGGAAAATTGATATGCCGAAACACAAATCTACTATGAAAGAACTGGAAAGAGGTAGATTACTTTTCTATGTCACCTTTCATGGAGGACATGGATACCTTGATAATGACATTTTTCTTAAAAGGGTCATAAATGATAGTTGAACTTGAAAAAACTTATAAAAACCAAACAGAAACAAGTCATCTCTCCACCTTCGGGCAATTTTTTACTCCTTTTGAAGTAGCTGTATTTATGTGCCGTTGGGTTATGCAAGAGAATAATAATCAGAAAATCTACGATCCAGCATTTGGCCTTGGATCATTTTATTTTGCTGCTAAAAGTTTATCTGAAAACATCAAATTTTCAGGAATGGAAATTGATAATAAAATATATAAATTTTTTAATAAAAATTTTTCAAATCAGGATTCAATAACAATTAATTGTAACAGTTACTTTAAAGTTTGGGAAAAAAAATATGAAGCTATTGTTTGTAACCCTCCTTATATGAGGTTTCAAAAATTTAAAGATAGGAAAAAAGTTTTTTCAGATTTTGAAAAAAAACTTAATGTTAAGTTGATTGGATATACAAATATTGCATCTGCTTTTTTAATAAAATCCTTATCAGAATTAAAATATAATGGTCGGTTAGCTTACATCATGCCTCTTGAATTCTTAAATACTGGATATGGAGAACTTGTTAAGCATCACCTGTTGAAATCTAATAAACTAAAAGTTTTAATACAAATCATTCCAGAAAAAGAAGTATTCCCAGATGTAACTACTTCAATAGGTATTATACTAGTTCATAACAATAATACAGATGATTCCGTAAAATTTTATTCTATTTCTAACACTAAAAATCTAACAAAAATTTTATCTAAAAAACCAAAATATTCTATTGGGTCTTCCCAGTTAAGTCCGAATAATAAATGGATGAGTTTCTTTAAAGAAGAGACTTTAAGACTAGACAGAAAGAATTTATTGCCATTATCATATTACGGAGCTTTTACAAGAGGTATAGCCACAGGAGCAAATTCTTTTTTCTCATTATCTTCATCTAAATATAAAGAATTGGGATTACCTCGTTCTACTCTTAAGTATTGTATAACAAAAAGTGCTCAGATTAGATCAAACATTTTAACCACAGATGATATACAAAAGATGGAAGAAAATAATTCAAATATTTTTATTTTAGATGTGAATAACAAAAATTATAATAAGAAGGTCAAAAAATATATTTTATATGGAGAAAGAAAAGGATTCCATTTACGGTATTTAACAAGCAAAAGAAAACCTTGGTACAAAATTGAAGAGAGAGAGCCCGCTCCAATTCTATTCGGAGTTTTTTCGAGAAATACTTTTAAGGTTATTCGAAATTATAGCTCTGCTTTGAGTCTTACCTGTTATCATGGGTTTTATCCAAATATTTTTGGGCAAACATTTATGAATATGTTGTTTTTATATTTTCATTCAAAAGCTTGTTATACGATTTTACAAAAAAATACTAGAATCTATGGTGATAATTTAAAAAAATTTGAACCTAATGATCTCAATGAACTGCTTGTACCTCACCCTAATTGGTTCTCTCAGTACACAGATAAATATTGGAATAGTGAAATGAATTTCTTTAAATGCAATAATGCTTTATCTAATAAAGTGGAATCTCTATTTAATTCTCTCATAAAATAGAAACCATGAATTTCAATATAGAGGATAAGTCGGATGTATGAAAAAGTATTAGAAGTCAAAGGAATAGCCAAAGGAGCTATCCGGCGGATTATGCCGGATATTGGTTTTGGTGCTATTTGGGATAAAAAGAATAAACAAGATGTATATTTTTCTACTGTAACAGAATTTACTAATACTTCTTATGAAGCCCTTAATGAAGGGGATATTGTAGAGATTATGGTTGTCAGAACAGCCAGAGGTTTGTTTGCCAGAGTGGTATGCGCTAAAATAGTGGACTAAATTTAAGAGGTAATTTGAGCTAGTATAGAAAAATGTTTACAACACAAAGATCTAGTAAGTCTAAAAAGAGTCAGGCTTCCTCAGTTAGAATTTAATTTGATGAATTAATTTTAACAGAAAGGAGAAAACCATGACTCATTCATAAAAATCCAATTATAAATACTCAAGAAATAATATAAAAACTATGTGTTACCAAACACAGTGCTGAGAATTATTTATCCAAACTAAAAGAAGCTAAACATATTAAAAAAAATAGCTCTAATAAAATCGAACAATGGCAGGTAATTAAAAAAATAAGCAACTAACCGGGACATTTTTCTTCAATACAACAGGGCTTTTAGAAGAGATAAAGTACTTATGTCCTTGATCCTCAAATAGGCTACTTCCTAAAAGTGAAAGGGAGATGGAGATGTTTAAATATCCAAACAGGTTCACAAAAGGCCAAAGAAAACCTTCTTTCAGAGTATTTGAAAGAAGGTTTGAGTATATCTGCGCTCTCCCATAAATTCGGAAAAAGTCTTCATAAAAGGAAATTTTTACTCTAATCTACTGAAATTTTTACAATTTTTAAGAAGTTAAAATAGCTAAAGACTTGACAAAATAAACATCTCTTTAGTTTTATAGCACTTTCAGTTGTAAGAGAACTTTATAGGAATTTTGTGTATGAGTAGGTATTTTCCAAAGATTTTAAGAAACTATATCTCAAAACAAAAATGGGAAAGCCTATTCCCTTCTTTTAAGAAAACACTATCAGTAAAAACAAATCCAACTATCTTTTTTAAATCTCCTATCAACCTCGAAACTTTTATCAGCCTCGAAAATGGCGAAGGGATAAGAGTATATTTTACTAACCTTTTCATATTCACTATCGGCCTAAGA
This sequence comes from Bdellovibrionales bacterium, assembly GCA_028819305.1. Classification (GTDB taxonomy): domain Bacteria; phylum Bdellovibrionota; class Bdellovibrionia; order Bdellovibrionales; family UBA1609; genus JANQSP01. Next base: position 8,989 of record JAPPLY010000038.1, on the reverse strand, counting down.
ATTGGCAAAGGGGGAGTGTATTTTTTTAATCATCCCTTATTTGCTGTAGCTGGTCCTCATGGAGGCGGAGGGGGAGCTTATGATATGGTTATAGCTTTTAGCCCTCATAATGGCTGTGAGGGAAGCGGGAGTGTTTTATACAACAGATTCATTCCTCATTTTAAAATAAAAATTAAAAGATAATATTAAAAACAAAAGGGGCTTTAAGGATGGAAGGAAGAACTGAAAAATTCTCTGACATTCTTAAAGACTATGTCTTAGAGAGAAAGAAAGTAAATCCTAAAATCAGTGAAAGTCAAATTGCTAAAAACCTCGGAGTTTCTATTACATCCTTTCACCGGATATTAAATTATAACGCCTTTCCCAGTGTCCCCAATCTTCTTAAACTTTGTAAATCTGTCCCAAAACTGAAATCCCTCGTTACAGAGGAAATGTTAGAAGTTACAAAAGAAAGCAAAACAGGGAAATACATGGGGAAGGAGTTGGAAAATCTTATTTCAGAAAAACATCTCTTTATAGCCTATGCTTTAGCTCTCTCCTCTCATGGTGTAACAGAAGAGGGAATACTTTATTGTCTTGGCCATGAAGGAATTAAAGCTCTCTCTATTTTAATAGAGAAGGGTTTTGTAATAAAGAAAGATAATAACAGATACAAAGCTATAGAAACAGATAAAGGAATTATATTATCTTTTAAAGTTCTAAAAAAGCATATTAAGATTTTGGCAGAAAAATATAAACCCGACAATGTGGCAAATAATTACATTTATTATAAAATGGAAACTTTGAATAAAGAGGGTATGAGGGAATTATATAAAATCCATAAAGAGACACATAGAAAAGTCCAAAGGCTTATGGAAAAAGAGGAGTACAAGGGAGACACTCCTGCCTTTTCTGTTGGGTTTTTTGATATGCTTTTTTTAGAAGCCTCTAATAACAAAAGAAGGGGAGTAAGATGAAGGTGTTTAAATTATTGTTTTTATATTTTTTATGTTTTACGGGACTTCTTTGTTATGGGAATTTTAATAGAGTGACCCCCCAGTGGGAAGCAGTAAATCCAAACCCTTATCTTAAAGGCCAATCCATGTATTATATTGTTCCTGCTGAGAAGTGGAATAAACTGCCAGATGAAATAAAGACAGATGTTTTTAAAATAGCTCCTGAACAGATGCGAGCTTTCTTTAATGTTCAGGGATTAAATGAAAAGGACATGATAGCTCATTATATAGGTTCTATGGGTCATGTTGAAGAGGGGGCCATATTTGGAACAGTAAAAATGTTTAATGAAATCTATATAATTGGAGCTTTACCTTTAGGGCAAGATGTGATTGATAGTATTGTAGCTCAAGGTATGCGGAAAGCAGTAGGATTTGAAGATATAGGAGTAGATGCTTCTTTTTATGTGGCAAATGCTACTAAGGCGACTATGGAAGGCACACAAGAAACAGTAGGAGAAATAGTGTTTTTGAAAAACAATACAGATTATGTAAAGGCCACTATGAGAGACAGGGGCTTAGAAATGGATATGACAGCATCTTATCAAAATTTAGAATTTTACCTTGCAGAACCCATTGGGGGTGGAGGAGGTGGTGGAGCTTCTATTGTGGCATTAATAAGCTTTGATGTTCAAGATTAGACTGAAATTGCAGAAAAGATGAGAGCTACAGGTATGTCACAATCGCAGGAAGCTTTGGAAAAGGACAGGTTCAAACAAACGACATTCCTTTTGTTTGGTTTGTTGTTCCTTTATGGAAAAACTCTACCTACGGAAAATAAGTGTAACTTTAAGCACAGAATATCAAATTATTTTACTGGTGTTGGCAAAATGGTGGAAATACCTAAAGACAAAGAAATAGACGAGATAAGACATTCAAAATTTCATGTAATTTTTATTTTTTGCATAGATAAAATTATACTCAGACATAAATAAATGAGGGAGATTTTATCCATGAACACTGCTACAAATCAGGACATAACTTTATTTTTTAACAGCCAATCGTTAATTTCATTTATCGCATCTTTAATATGAGCCGGAAGTTTCAAAACCTGTGTTGGATTGTCTTAGCCAGAGGATTAAAGTATTAACCCCTGAATAAAAAGAATGAGAGAAGGCATTTTCTGGAAATCCCATAAAGCCTCTCTCCCAGGGCTTTTCCCATACGGGGAGACCTTTTTCAAGGTCTGAAATAATTTGGTTTGTTATCTCCTGATAAATATCTTTTTTAACCATGACACACCTCCTTCTAAATGGTTAGCAACCTGCTCGCTTGCCCTCTTAAGAGAAAAAAAGAAAACGAAAGGAGTGCTTTGCAAGCTGAAAATGGGAGGGAGCCGATTTTTTTATTAAGGACAATTTTCCTTAATAAAAGAAAAGGAAATAAAGAATTGCCCTTAATTAAAAAATTGGGAGGAACCGATTTTCTGCTTGAGAATAATTTTTTTTATCCATTAAAGAACAATCAGAAAATCAGGAAAAAAATTTTGTTCGGTCAAAGTAAGCGACCAGAGTGTTACAAAAATAATAGAGGGAAAGCGAACCAATAAAAGTTAAGGATCTTAATAGATAAAAAAAGAACCTCCCCCAGTAAAGGGAGACATCCTTATCCTATACAAATAAAATAAATAGGTTGTATTTTTTTAAAAACTCCTTTAAGTCCTAATAACCTAAAAACTATCAAAATATTTTTTTAACCCATAGTGTTGTGCTGAAGTCGGGACATAAAAATTAGATACCCAGAGTGTGGAATCAATTAAAAAAAGATGCTGGTAATAAATACAAAATGTCTCCATTTATCTCTACTTGTTTCGACTGATGGGTGCAAGAAGACAAAAGCCTATTTTTCATGTTTTTACTGATTTTTCAAATTTTGCCCTTGACTTATTTTAAAAAACACCGATAATAAAAGTAACATCCCCACTCGTTTTCGACTGGTGGGTGCGAGCAGGCGAAAGCCTGCTTTCGCGTTTTTAAGCCTATGAAAAAATCAAAAACTTTTATCTATATTGACGGCTTCAATCTATACTATCGTTTAAAAAATACTCCATACAAATGGTTGAACCTTCAAAAGCTATCTGAAGCTTATTTAAATCCAAAAGAACATGACATAATAGAAATTAAGTATTTTACGGCACGAGTAAAAAGAAAATCAGATAATAATTCAAATATTATAAAGCAAAATATATATTTGCGGGCGATCCGTACAATCTCAAATTTAGAGATTATTTTTGGCCAGTTTAAGAAACGACAGATAGCAGGACTCCGCTGCCATTATGAAAATGGAAGATATACAGAGGGTACTGAATTAGTGACAATAAGTAAATGGGAGGAAAAAGAATCTGATGTGAATGTAGCTACTCATATCACTGCAGATGCATCCCAATATGATTGTGCTGTTTTAATCTCTAATGATACAGACCTAAAAACACCTTTGAGGTATGCTAAAGAGAACTTTAAAAAGACTGTGGGAATTATAAGTCCCCGTAGAAATATCCATATAGAATTAATGAATGTTAGTCATTTTCAAAAAAGAATATCCAACAAGATTCTAGAGAAATGTCAATTTCCGGAAAGAATGGCAGATACTAAAGGAGAATTTTTCTGTCCACCTGAATGGAAAGAAATTAAAGAATAAAAAAAGTGCTTTAGCCCCTAATTGACTATACAGCTATAAAAACACCCTTCCCATCTTAAACCTGTTGAAAAGAAAAGTATTATTGCTCTTATTCCAGAGTAACAGGATTTTCTGAAAAAGAAATGAAGAAACTAAAAAATAACTCTTAAAAAGAAGCTAATTATATGAGCTAGTATAGAAAAGCGTTTACAACACAAAGGTCTAGTGAGACTAAAAAGAGTCAGGCTTTCTCAGTTAGAATTTAATTTGAGGTATCTCTTAGAGGTACATTTATCTGATAAAATGTTACAAGGCCAATGTATGAGGGGATTTTAACTATAAAAACTATAAAGCTGTACTTATAAATGTTCTTTAACATCCTCTTCTATTTCTGCGCCATCTCTGTTTTTTCATCTGAGTCCTATTCTCTGCTGAAAAGAAATTGCCCTTATTCATGTAAAAAGTCGCAAAGTTCAAAATGAATTGATAAACAGGTATATTGCTTTGTGCTTATTATGCACAGTATAAAAAATAAAGCTTTTATTTTGACAAATATTTAAAGCATTGAAAAAATTTTAATAGTTATACTAATATTGTTTGGTTCCTGTATTCACGAGAACAGGCTTTTATGGTTTCTGTAAGCTTCTTCTGGGGAATGAACGGAGTACGAAGTTTGCAAACATACCCTCGTAAAGTTTATCCTCGTCCCCTACTTTCGCGGAGGCAGGAGAGAGTTCAGCGGGGAACGGGATTTTATACCTGCTTGGTATAGAAGGCCCATTTGAAGTAGGTTTTACTCATTGAGCAAATAAAGAGCTTACAAGATATTTAAAACACCGGGAAAAACAACACAAAATCACACTGAGGGACAAGGATGGATTCTTATTACCCCGACCAATTATCTAAGGATACGGATTGGGAAGAAGTGGAAAAAATTCCTCTGCCTTCCGTGAAACCTGAAAAAAAATCTATCTCTAAAAGCACCCAACAATCAAAAACAGATAGTCTGGAAACAGCTCTACATGAAAACGAAACCCTGATGGGCCGCCTGTCCGTAACACTGAGACAAAATGTTTTCATGGAGTCAAAAATTCAGTCTATAGAGAGTAAAAACAAAAAGCTTACGGATAAAAATATTTTTCTTCAAGACCAATTTTTGATACTGAAAGAAAAACACCAGGCTCTGACACAAAATAACTCTCATTTTACACAAAACCTTAATAGCAACTCAGAAGAATTAAAAAAACTAAAAACAAGTGTCCACAGCTTGAAAAAAGAAGTTAAAAACACTATAGAAGAAAAAATACATACCCTTAAACTCAATCGGTATTTAATACAAAAATTAAGGGCTTTGCTAAAACAGAACAAAGACAGGATAGAAAAAAACATAACTTTAAAAAATGAAAATTCAAAAAACAAAAAAGTAAAATCTCTTATTCCCGAATGGAAAAAAAATCTTACTTCAACTACACTGATCTTATTTGAGTTTTGTGGTTTCTATAAGCTTCTTCGCAAGGGTGAACAGAATGCAGAGAATATAAATTCCATACCGGTTCGGTATAAAAAACAACATTCCAAAGAAGTTTATCAATTAAATAAAGAAAAACGCTCCCAAGAAAAACATTATCACAGTATTATTAAAGCTCTTAACAAATCAGCCATAGATAAACAAAAACAGCATTTGTCTCAAATAGCCAAACTAGAAAAACAAATTCAGCAAAATAAATTGAACCAAAAGAAAACACAAGGCAAAGTACAGAGAATAAAAAATCTAAACACTATACTAGCTCATTATTTAACAAGGATGTCAAAAAAAGGAGAACTATTCCAGGAATGGAATAAAAACATTGTACAGAGAAATGAATATCTATGGGAAGAAAAAACAAAAAAACAAACCTACCAACATGAAAAAAAATTAGTTCTTTTAGAGGAAGAAGCGAAAAAACAATCTCATCAGCATGAAAAAACATTATCTCTCTTAAAAGAAGAAACGGAAAAACAAGCCCACCAGTATGAAACAAAACTATCTCTAGCAAAAGAAGAAACGGAAAAACAAAGCCAACAATATGAAACAAAACTATCTCTAGCAAAAGAAGAAGCAGAAAAACAAGCCCACCAGTATGAAACAAAACTATCTCTAGCAAAAGAAGAAACGGAAAAGCAGATAAATCAAATCACAGAAAAACATCAAAAAATATTATCAAAGAAAGAATCCACTATAGAAAAAATAAAGCAACATTATCTAGCCCTCATTGCCAATATTCAGAAACAGCACAAGCAGAAACTAGAAAAAACAAAAAGTCATTACAAATCCATAATAACTGATATAAAAGCCCGACAAGAGAAACAACTAAATCAACAAGAAAAGAAACAAGCTATAGCCATACAAAAAAGCATGGCAAAAGCACAACAAACCCAATCTCAATCGGATAAAATCCTACTTAAATATAAAACACTAAAGCAAAAATGGAATAAAAGAATAACACGGATTATTAATAAAAAAAACACCCTCATGCAAAAATTATCTGCACAATACAAAGAAGATAAAATAAAACTGATTCAATCTTTTGAAGATGAAAAACAAAATAGGGAGCTTAAAAAGCAAAAAGAAATACAAAAAATAAAACAAGAGCTTGAACAGAATGTAAAACAAAAAGAAGAAGAGGCTCATCACAAACGGGAAACCTTAAAACAGACAGCCGAAGAGCAACATCAAGCATATATACAAAAAACACAAGAGTTAATCTATAAACATAATCAAGAGATAGAAAAAGTACAGGAACAACATAAAAAAACACAAGAGGAGAATGAAGCACAACAACAAAAAGCAATGACAGAAAAAGAAAAAATAATTTCTCAACTCAATAAAGAGCTAGAAACATGGAGTCAAAATTATTCAGAGTACGAACAAAACATTCGTCAAAAAATAGAACGTAACTTTAAAAGAGAAAAAACCGATTTAATATCGGAAAAAGAATCTGCTATAAATAAAACCGAACAACACTACGAGTCCTTAATAACTGACTTTAGAGAAAAACAAGAGCAAGAACTAAAAGATCTAAAGGAAAAATATGAAAATGAATTTTATGAAAAATCCTCTCGTTTAGACGATCGGCTGATTGAACTAAAAGAGGAGCATGACAATCAATTATATAATTTACGTATAGAAATGGAAAAGGAGCTGATGGCTGAAAAAAGAAAATCAGCTTCTGAAAATGAGCAAAACATAAAAGATATTCAAAAACTGCAAAAAGATTTTAGAGAATTACAATCGGAATCAGAAATAAAAAGTCTTAAAGTCACTAACTTAGAGTTGGAATCCACAAATAACCGAGAAGAGCTAAAAAAACTAAAATGGGATAATCAGGAATTAGAGCAAAAAAACAACTATCTTCAAATACTATGGGAAAACCAAGCACCTGAAATGGAAGAACAAAAACAACAAATTGTCAGCTTACAAAAATTGAATCGAAAACTCAGCCAATATATACATGAGAATCAATTGACCTCCTGTAACCATACACAAAAAAAGGAATTAACTGTAAATCAAGAAACAAATAATATAAGTGATTTATTAAAGAACATCCACATTCACAGTAAAGATATATAAGACTTCACAACCACTCAAAATGAGCGCTAAAGTGCCGTAAAACAGGGGGAGCATGAACTATTCTCACTCCTCTTAAAGAGGAAGCTTTCTCTTTCATAAAAGCCTCCACTGCTTCACATACATAATCCAAATGAGAAAAAGTATAAACCCGCCGGGGAAGAGCCAAGCGCACCAACTCCTGATTATGAAAAACAGGCTCGCCATTTTCTAATTCTTTTCCAAACATAACAGAACCAATTTCACAAGTACGAACACCAGAAAACTCATACAAACCGACCGAAAAACTTTGAGCGGGATAGGCGGATACAGGAATAGAAGGAAGGGCTGCTTTAGCATCAATATAAACCGCATGACCACCTGCCGGCAAGACAAGGGGGATACCTATTTTTCTTAAATTTCCATGTAAATATTCCACAGAGGAAATACGATATTGTAAATAAGATTCATTTAAAGCTTCCTTCAGACCTAGAGCTATAGCCTCTAAATCCCTACCGGCTAAACCTCCATAAGTGGGAAAACCTTCTGAAATAAGAAGCCTTTTTTTACACTCTTCACTCCACTGTTCATTTCTAAGACAGATAAAACCACCAATATGAGCTAATCCATCTTTTTTTGCGGATACAAAACATAAATCCACTTGGTCAAAAATTTTTCTACTAATCTCCAAAGGTGATTGATCACGATAGCCTTTTTCCCGTGTCTTAATAAAATAAGTATTTTCCGCAAACCGACAGGCATCCAGCACCAAAGGCACATTATACTTTTTACACAAAATAGAAGTGCTTTTAATATTTTCCATTGAAACTGGCTGGCCTCCAGCAGAGTTATTAGTGATGGTTAAAACCACACAGGCAACAGATTTATGATGCAAAACTTTTTCTAAAGAAAGTAAATTTATATTTCCCTTAAAACCAAATTCACTTTGAGCTTGATAAAATTCCGAACAGGGCATATCTAAAACTTTAAAGCCCAAATCTTCTGCATTAGCCCGAGTGGTATCAAAAAGTGTATTGGAGACCACATATTCTCCTTTTAAAGGCAAAGTATGAAATAAAATTCTTTCCGCTGAACGGCCTTGGTGAGTGGGAAGCACATAGGGCATACCAGTAATATCTTGTACAGATTTTTGAAAACGATAAAAACTTTCACTTCCTGAGTAGGACTCATCCCCTTTCATTAAGGCCGCCCACTGGTCTGCGCTCATGGCCCCTGTACCGGAATCTGTCAACAAATCAATAATCACCTCTTTTGCCGGAACAAGAAACAAATTTAAACGCGCTTCTTTCAATACTTTTTTACGATGTTCATAGGAGTTGAGTTGGATGGGTTCCATTGATTTTATTTTAAAAGGCTCAATTAAAGTTTTAAATTTATACATTTTTATAAAAACCTAATAAAAAAACATTTAATGACTATTGAATTTTCTCATTTTCCAGTTTGCTTATATGAGCAGTCAAGAAAAATAAAACAAGAGCGGTAAAATAGGCAAGCTTGTTTAAGAAAATTGAATATTTTTTTCAAAAGACATTTCAAAGGAACTCACTTCTTATGTAATTTCTCAGTTCTCTCATTTTCGTTCGTGTGCTATCGTCGAAATCTTCCTTTCTTAAGATCGTTCCAATATGACTCTCTATCCTCTCTGCTGTATTTTTTGATTACTCCCGCACATCGTATCCCATCTCTCTCGCTGCACTTACTGCGAACTGCCGTACTTGTAAGTCTGAATCCTCCATACCTTGCTCTATTACTGGTAATCCCTTTTCTCCCATCT
>JAPPLY010000070.1 GCA_028819305.1 Bdellovibrionales bacterium | reverse complement strand
TTTTATGTTCGGGTTCATAGTGACTTTTTCGGATAGTTCAGTAGTAAATTTTAAAGATTTACTTAAAATATAACGACGAACTTCATACTGGATCGCCCCTACTACCCAGTTCCTTCTCCCTGTCACTGTAAAACTCACCTTGTTCCCAAATTCTGGAATAGAACTTTTGCATTTTACCTCCTTTTTAGGAGGTAGCCTCTTTTTAGGAGTCAAGGACATTACTATAATCAATAATATTTTGAAATTTGGTCAGCTTTATGCGTCTTACAGGAGCAAGAATAGATGAAGCCCTAATCCTTATTTTAAAAAATAAAAAAATGAATTACTTGTAATTCCATATCTTTTCGGCATATAAGAATATCCTTAATCATTAAAAATAAACGGATTATTTAGAAAAAAGCAAGGTTGCTTTATCTCTATTTTTTTTTTATAAATACATTACTTTCATTAGAGAAAAAATTTTAAACATGTGTTTTGCCACAAAGCGACTTTACAGCCACTACTTTATCAAGGGTCTAACTCACTTTTACACCCTATTCTCTCTAATAAAAGGTAAATCCTTACTCAATATAGGATCTCAAAACTTAAACCAAAGGAGTATAGCCCCTTATCTCTTAAATAAAATCTAAGAAAAGGACAAGAGTATGACTAACCCCTTAAAACAAAACGATGGAGTTATTTTTTCAGCTATACAAAAAGAAAAGGCTCGACAAAAACAGGGTTTAGAACTTATTGCATCTGAGAACTACGTATCCCCAGCCGTACTGGAGGCACAAGGTTCTATTCTCACTAACAAATATGCAGAAGGCTATCCTGGAAAAAGATATTACGGTGGTTGCGAATATATAGATATAGTGGAATCTCTGGCTATAGAGAGAGTAAAAAAACTGTTTTCTTCTGAACATGCTAATGTACAGCCTCATTCCGGTTCCCAAGCTAATATGGCGGTTTATTTTGCTGTGGCTCAAGCCGGAGAGGCCATAATGGGCATGGATCTGTCTCATGGAGGTCACCTCACCCATGGTTCTTCTGTCAATTTCAGTGGCTTTATATTTCAATCTCATTTTTACCAATTAGACCCTAAAACAGACCTTTTAGACTATAACCGTATTGAAGATCAGGCGAGAAAACAAAAACCTCGTATTTTGATTGCTGGTCATAGCGCTTATCCTCGTATCCCTGACTTTAAAATTTTTAGAGAGATTGCGGATCGTATCGGAGCTGTTTTACTTGTAGATATGGCTCATTTTGCCGGACTGGTAGCAGGAGAAGCACATCCCTCTCCTGTGGCTTACGCCGACTTTGTCACCTCCACCACTCATAAAACTTTAAGAGGCCCGAGAGGGGGATTTATTTTATGCTCAAAAGAAAATGGTAAAAAATTAGACAAAGCTATTTTTCCAGGAATCCAAGGGGGACCTCTCATGCACATTATAGCAGCTAAGGCCGTGGCTTTTCAGGAAGCCTCACAAGATTCCTTCAAACAATACGCAAGGCAAGTGGTATCCAATGCTCAAGCTTTGGCTACAGCCTTGACTTCCCAGGGTTTTTCTCTTGTAACAGGCGGGACAGACAACCACCTTATTTTAATAAATTTATCCAACAAAAATATGACAGGAAAAAAAGCGGAAAAGACATTAGAACAATCCGGCATCACTGTTAATAAAAACACGGTGCCTGGAGAAACTTTATCTCCTTTTATCACTAGTGGTATTCGCGTAGGAACCCCTGCTATCACCACACGAGGAATGAGGGAAAAAGAGATGAAACAAATAGCCCAATGGATCCACAGCGCCTTAGAAAAACCGGATGAAGAAAATAACTTAAATAAAATTGCCGGAGAGGTAAAAGAGCTATGTGCCCAATTCCCCTGCCCCGCTTAAATCACTTTCAAAGAAAAAACCAACACAAAACACAGTTAAGTTACCTATCCTTTTTGTATTGGAGTTTTTTATTTTTTTTTCTCTGTTCCTGTATGCACCAAAAAAACAGACCTGATTTTACATGGCCAGTAGAAAAACCTTATACCTTATCCAGAAAATTTTCCATTTACCATGAAGGCATTGATTTCCCAAAACGAATAGGACACCCGGTGTTCTCAACTGCAGAAGGGAAAGTCATTTATACAGGGTCACAGTTCGCCCACTACGGAAAGATCATCATCATTGAACATAAATATAACTGGGCTAGTTTATACTCACATCTACATAAAATAATAGTGAGAAAAGGAAACTATGTAAAAAAGGGGCAAAAAATAGGAGAAGTGGGAAACACAGGCCGATCCACTGGGCCTCACTTGCATTTTGAGTTGATATATAAAAAACAACCTAAAAACCCTGTTCCTTACCTACCACGGTAATACTATTGGGTAAGCTCCAAAGCAGGACTGACATTATTTAGTCAATACTGAAAAAATATTAATAATTTGATTTTATTTATGGTTTTGTGATTTTAAATAGTAATCTTGATAAGAAAAAAAGCTTCCTTCACTCAAAATTATTTGCAAATAATTTTGAAGAAGAGAACTTTTTCAGAACCGACTATTTACTGGCCGGATAGCGACACTGGTTTTGATACATAGCCCATCGAGCAGACTAAAAATTGTTCCTTATTTACCTGACAGCTATAATGAGAAGCACTTTGATTTTGCCACGCAGGCACTTCCACTCTAGCCGTTACTAATAAGTTATTAAAAATCTCGTCTTTACTATCATTAGAAAAGTAAATATGCAACCTTTCCCTGCCCTCAAAAAGCTGCGATCGTACAACTTTCTTTTTCCCTGAGGAGGATTCTATAGCCACTTGATTGGCGGATATGGATAGATAGCGCGCGTTTTGTTCTGCTGTTTGTGTAATATCACCTTCGTCTATTATACTAGGCACATCGTTATTACCAGACTTACGTTGCTCCACTGTGAAATAAAACTGGCTCTTTTTTAGACTGTACTTCTGATTGTTTTCAGACCATTTATAGGTATCTACTACACGCGCTTTAAGAACAAGAGGAGATTCTTGTGATAGCTCAGAGTAGGCCGCTATAGCTGAATCAACAGTTATTAGGGAGGTTAAAAAAAAGACATAAACAAATATTTGCTTCACTGTCCTTTAGAGGTTGAATGAATATTAAAATAATGTCAATAGCTCAAATTTTATTTTTTATATACTTATTAATAATTCGGGAGTTTCTATTTAAAAATAAAGAATAAAATAAGCCATGTAAAAAAAATATACTACTGTAAAAAAACAGTTTATAGCAATAAAATAAATATAGTGATTATAGTAATTTATAGATGGTTTATAAAACTTACTCATAAAGTTTTCTTACTAAGAAAAAGCCCTAACCAACACAAAGGCCAGATTTATTTTCTCTAAAAATATGTCAAAAAAAAGAAGAAAACTTTCTATATAAGATAACAAAAACTTATATATATGATAAAAACGAGAACACGGGAATGGCTCATATTGAGATTTCCACTCTTAATACCCATCGGGTATTATCCCCGTTTTCACGGGGACAAGCTTAACTTTTCGGTTCTTTCCTCTTGGTAGCTAAGCCTTTAAAGCCGGAATTTTCAAACACAACTGGTATAAAATACTAAAACTTAATAAACCTTGGAAATATAAATAGTCGGTTCTGAAAAAATTTTCTTATTCAAAATAGTTGAGGCTTATTCAGGACCGACTAAATATACACCCCTTTTTGATTACCCATCTTTAGCATCTACATCAATAATAGTGTCTTCCTTGTTTTCCGTTTTAGAGTTGTTTTTCTCTTCTGTATTTTCCTCCTCTTTTGGTGTTTGATGGGCCTCATTTGCAGTAGAAGAAGAGGCTTTACTCTTAGAAGCGGCATAAATAGCTGCACCTAATTCCCGTGAAACATTATTTAAGTTTTCATAAGCTTGTTGGAAATCCGTTATCTCTGAATCTTCCTTTTTCAAACAATCTTTTGCAGAAGAAAGTGCTGTTTTTGCCTGATCCAATAAGGAATCACTTAACTTTTCTTTATTTTCAGATAGAATTTTTTCCACCTGATAAATCAGGTTATCTAACTTATTACGCTCGTTAATTTTTTCCTTTTTAGCTTTATCAGCACTCGCATATTTTTCAGCTTCACTAACCATGTCCTGAATTTCCTCTTCGGTGAGTCCTGGTTTGCTGATTTTAACAGATTGTTCTTTATTTGTACCCTTATCCTTAGCGGAAACATTAATAGTCCCATCCACATCAATTTTAAATATTACTTCAATTTGTGGCTTTCCACGAGGGGCGGGGGGTATATTAGTTAACTCAAACTCACCCAGCAGTTTATTATCTCTAACCATTTTACGCTCCCCTTGAAAGACACGAATATTCACACCCGGTTGATTATCTTCAGCGGTGGAAAACACTTGCGACTTTTCAGTAGGGATTGTGGTGTTTCTATCTATCAAAGTAGCCATCACCCCTCCTAAGGTCTCAATACCCAAAGATAAAGGAGTTACATCTAAAAGTAAAATATCTTTAATCTCCTCAGTGAAAACACCGGCCTGTACGGCAGCCCCTAAAGCGACTACTTCGTCCGGGTTCACGGATTTATTTGGCTCTTTTCCAAAAAATTCTTTTATAGCTCTTTGAACGGAAGGCAGACGAGTGGTTCCACCGACCAGAATAATCTCATCAATATCACCTACACTAAATTTACCATCAGCCAAAGCCTCCTTACAGGGTTCTATAGAACGTTTTACCAAGTCTTCCGTCATTTGATCGAATTTAGACCGACTGAGTTTCATATCCAAATGTTTAGGGCCGGAAGAATCCATTGTAATAAAAGGAAGATTTATATGCGTTTCCTGCATAGAGCTTAATTCAATTTTTGCTTTTTCCGCATGCTCCCTCAACCGCTGCAAAGCCATTTTATCATTAGAAAGATCTATACCGGAACTTTTCTTAAATTCACTAATCATCCAATCTATTATAGCTGCATCAAAATCATCTCCGCCCAAAAAAGTATCCCCGTTAGTAGATTTTACTTCAACTAAACCTTCCGCTATTTCTAAAATGGAAATATCGAAAGTGCCTCCTCCGAAATCATACACAGCTATTTGTTTATTAGTTTTCTTATCCATCCCATAAAACAAAGCCGCAACGGTAGGTTCATTAATAATTCGCTTTACTTCTAGTCCAGCTATATGTCCGGCATCTTTTGTCGCCTGCCTTTGAGAATTGTTAAAATAAGCCGGAACCGTAATAACAGCCTCTGTCACTTTCTGTCCAAGATACTCTTCCGCATCTGCTTTGAGCTTAGATAAAATAAAACCAGCCACCTCCTCACAAGTATAGGTTTTATTATTAAACGGAAAACCACAGTCCTTGTTTTCCGTTTCTATAACTGTATAAGGCACTTTTTTAATTTCTTTCTCCATGTCCTTAAATTTACGGCCGATAAATCTTTTTGAAGAAAAAATGGTAGCTTCAGGATGGACAACAGCCTGTCTCTTAGCCAGCTGCCCTACTAGTTTTTCTCCGTTCTTGTTCCAACCCACAACGGAAGGTGTCGTACGATTACCCTCGGAGTTAGCTATGACCTTGGGTCTTCCTCCTTCAATAGCAGCCACAACAGAATTAGTGGTTCCTAAATCAATACCAATCACTTTTCCCATAATATTACTCCTGTGTTTATTTTTTTCTTTGTGTTTATTTGTTTTCAAAAACTTACAATTTTTGTTCTTTTATAAAAAAGTCAAGCTGCCAAACCCATGTATATCTCCGAATACTTGTGCTGTTTTCCTTATAAACTTTGATTATAACAAGATTTTTTATCCCTGATCTCATTTTTTTAATCCTGTTAAAAAAAACCTACCAAGAATAGAGAAGACAACAACTTACTTTCCCATATAATTGTATTCTATCAATGATCCAAGACATTTTCCCCTTTCAATTTAGCTATTTCCCTTAATTGCTCCTCTTCTTTTTTCTTCAACCTACTTGGAATTTTTACCTGCACTTGATATAATAAATTACCGCGTTTCCGATTATTCATATCAGGCAAACCTTCTTTTTTTACAGTGATATAATCTCCATGTTGAGTGCCTTTAGGAACCAGGATCTCTTTTTTTCCATCCAAGGCATCTACCTTCAGTTTTGTACCTAAAAGAGCCTGAAGATAGGATATGGTAATAGAACCAATCAAGTCAGAACCCTGGCGTTTTATATGCGCGCTGTCTTTTACAAAAATTTGTATATACAAATCCCCGGCCGGTCCTCCTCGATATCCTGACTCCCCTTTTTGCCTCAGTCTCAAATGGGTTCCGGTATCCACTCCCGGAGGAATGGGAACCTCCAATGTTTCTTTTTTCTTTTTTCGACCTACACCAAGACAAACTCCACATGGGGACTCCACCATAGATCCCGCTCCCTGACAAGTTGGACAAGTAGAGGAAAAAGCAAAAAAGCCCTGTCGGCGCGTGAGCCTACCTGAGCCTTTACATTCTACGCAATTTTTTCTTCCCGTACCAGGGCGCGCTCCCGAACCATTACATCCTTCACAATCCCTCTCCACCTCATAACTAATAGACTTACTAACTCCTTTTAACACATCTAAAAGAGATAATTCTATACGATAGCGTAAATCAGCCCCTTTAGATGTGCCTTTCATATTGGAGGAAAAAAAAGATTGTTCTCCAAATAGAGAGTTCAGTCCATTTCCACCAAAAAAGTCCCCTCCTTCAAAAATATCCCTGAAAGAGCTAAAAATGTCCTGAATATCGTGAAACCCGGATTGGCCAAAACGAGAGTCCACTCCTGCATGACCAAATTGATCATACTGTGCTCTTTTCTTTGGATCTCCCAGTATTTCATAAGCGGATGCGGCTTCTTTAAATCTTTCCTCCGCTTTTGAATCTCCTTTATTACGATCAGGGTGATATTTCAAAGCCAGTTTACGAAAAGCTTTTTTTATTTCTCCCTGGGAACAATCACGAGAAACAGATAATATATCGTAGTAATCTTTCGCCATATATAACCTTTAAAAAAACAAAATTCCAAATATACCAATCAGGTCAGGGAGATCCATCCCTCGTTCTCGCGGGGAGCGGGAAACCTGTCCTCGCAGAAGCGAGGATCAAACAAGATCGGTATATACATTCTGTAAAAGATGAGCATAAATGACAAAGGGTCAAGGTTTAGAGGCTTTTTTTTGCATATATTCTTCGCGAAATTCCCTCCAATGTTCTTCAACATGGGCTCTTTGTTTATCCGTCAGATCCCTTCCGAGAAGATTTTTCAGTATAGTTTCCCCCAAAAGAAGCTGATTAGCCTCCCCGTATTTTTTAGCGGAGAGGCTATAAAGCCAATAAGGGCCTCCATTTTTAGCAGATTGATAAGCATAACGAGCGGCTAATTCCGGGTTTTTAATATCTACAGTATATAAATAAGCGGCATAAAAATTAATGCGCCAATCATTTGGAAAGTGCTTTAAACCCTTTAATAAAATACGCTCCGCTCCTTTTTTATCTCCCGTAAAAACACTTAATATGACAGAAGAAAGAGTATAAGGGGTTTTAAATCGAGGAGCCAGTTCTGTAATAGCGTCCACCATGTTATAGGACCACCCCAGTTCACAGGTCTTTACATCCCCTTTATAAACGGGCCTGCCTTTTTTAAAAGAACAAAAGTCCGCGTCCTGTATAAAACGAAGCCATAAAAGATCAGCTAAAAAATCTCTATAACCTAAAGAAAAATGCTGCAAAACATTAGGGGGAGCAAAATAAAGAGGCTTCCTCTCTCGCTCTTTAACATCTCCCAAAAAAACAATCCCAAAAATAGAAAAAATTAAAATAATGAATTTCATTGTTTATCAATCTATCTTGATTCTTGCTCCCCGCGAAGCTCGTCCTCACAAAAAGAGGATCAAACAATATAAGTATACTGAAAATTTACTTTGTATAAAATATTTAATACGGTATAATTTTAAGACAGGCTAAAGAGGGCGCAGGGGGCCTAAGTAGCCGGTCCTGAAAAACTCTTAACAATTTGATTTTATTTATAGTTTTGTTACTTTAAAGAAATAACATTGACAAGAAAAAAGCTTCTTTTATTCAAAATTTTGCAGGGCAAACTAAGTAGTGTTGCCCTTTATACACTGCATAAGTGAAAGCAGGTGAAGAAAAGAAGTTCATTAAAGTAAATAAGAGTCAAGGAGGTAAAAATGGGTGGTAAAAATGGGCAAAAAGGGATCAGTCTTATGGAGGTGCTTGTCACTGTCGGCTTGATAGCCATTATTGGCAGTATTGCTGTTCCCAGCTACAGAAACTATATGAGAACATCAAAAACGGCTGAAGCTCAATCCTCTTTAGGTCAGATCTATATGGCGGAAAAGTCTTTTTTTCTTCAACACCGGTTTTACACAACGGATCTTCTGACCATTGGAGTCGCTCCGGATGGGCAGATGTTTTATAATGCTGGCTTTGGAGCGCATAACAGTAGTAAACTAGCGACTTATACTCCCACTTTAGACGCAAATGCTTTTAATTTTTACGGACTCTGCGGTAAAAACTTTGGAGATGGAGGAAACTGCGGGGATAATGATAAAGGGTGTATTGCTAGCTGCGCCTTCCAAGACATCAAGCTCAAAGACGCTAGTGCCACCCCTCCTAACCTTAATGGTACCTTTACACCAGTGAGTATTCCTACTGCTGCAACAACAACACTTACTTCTTTTATAGCCTATGCAGCAGCGGATTTAATAAACAAAGAGCCTAAAGATATTGGAAACACGACAGATAAAGATATTTGGTGTATTAATAACTACAAACAAGTGGGAAGAGTACGCGATGGCACTCGTGTTGGCAATAGCGCTACAGGTGAAACTTGCAGCACCACGGGAGGAGGCACCACGGGAGGCAGTACTACAGGAGGCACCACGGGAGGCAGTACTACAGGAGGCACCACGGGAGGCAGTACTACAGGAGGCACCACAGGAAGCACTACGGGAACGCCACCATGAGCTTACAAACTATATCTATATGGAGTAAGAGAATATTATTTTTTTTCGCTACTAATTTCTTAGTGGTCTCCAGTTTATTTTTAGTTGCTTCTTTTCTCATGAATCATTTTCAAATAGAAGTGGAAGGTTTTACCTTCTACCTTATTTTCTACACCATTATTGGAATGGGAGGAGCACTAATTAGCCTATGGAGTTCTAAATGGATGGCGATTCGTGGGATGGGGGTACAAGTTATATCCGAAAACAGCTCTGACTCCAGAGAAAGGGACCTGGTTCAAAAAGTGAACCACCTATCTGTAAAAGCCGGACTACCTGTCAAACCAGCCGTCGGTATTTACAAAAGTAACGAAGTCAACGCCTTTGCTACCGGACCCAGCAAAAAAAACTCTCTTGTCGCTGTCTCCACCGGCCTCTTAGATCACATGAATGAACATGAAACAGAAGGAGTATTAGCCCACGAAGTGGCTCATATTGCCAACGGAGATATGGTTACAATGAGCCTCATACAAGGGGTTGTGAATGTAATGGTTTTTTTAATTGCGGATCTACTGGCTCAAGTAGTGGTAAAAAAAGTCTTAAACAGGGGAAGAAATTGGTTTATAGAATACATGATTCGCCAGGTATTTGTAACTATACTTTATATTCCAGGCTCCATGTTAGTTTGTTTTTTTTCCCGTTGGAGAGAATATAGAGCCGATCACGGCGGAGCGCGTTTTGCCGGAAGAGACAAAATGATCTCCGCTCTTCGCTCTTTATCTCAGATCACTCAAATGCGATCACACAACAAAAAGGAATATAGCTACTTAATGATAAACAACAAAAGCTCAAAATCTCTTATGCGAAGGCTCTTTAGCACACATCCCCCTATTGAAGACAGAATCAAACGGCTACAAAGTTCTTTGGCTTAAAAACTTTTCCAAATATATATGTATTTTATGAAAAACATTTATTTAATTTGTTCTTCTTTGCTCTTTTTTTTATGCGCTTGTTCCCTTTTTAAAAAAACAGATGATAAGTGGAGCCTCCCTCCTTCTTTTACTCAAGAACCTCTTTTATTTTCAACAAACAAGCCCGAAGAGATTCAGGAACAACTTATTTCCATTGCAAAAAAATATTCCAGCAAAGCCATAGATTGGTGGGTTCTATATAAAAAAGCTCTTTTAGCCAGGGATAAAGACCTGGATTTCTTTTGTCATCATATACAATTCTTATCACAAATTCAGTCCTTTCCCTTGAAGTATAACGCCCAGTTAAATTTATATTCCTATTGCCATAAAAAAATTCCTATAAATTTATCGGATTTTCCGGATTGGTTAAAAAAACAAGCGACAAAAGAATGGTATAAAAAAGCAAAAAAGTTTAAAAATGAAAAAGAGCTTATGGAGGCTGCTTTTTATATGTATGAGCTTTCCAAAGAAAAATACCTCCGTGAGCAGTATCTTATTACAGCTATTAAAATAGCAAAAAACACAAAAGACCCTCGTCTTAAAGAGTGGCAAAAAAATCTCTATACTTTATCTCCCCGCTATATTTCTAGCCCTTCTCAAAAACAAAAACTTTCTGTAGCGCATGATTTCAGACAAGCCCGACAGTTCAAAAAAGCCGCTTTTTATTATCGCCAGTTTTTAAATAGCCCTAAATCTTCTTTTCATGAAAAAAATGAATCTTTTAAATGGATGAGATGGATCTATAAAATGCAAAGAAATAACAAAAGGTATCTTATCGCTACCGTGCAATGGAAAAACTGGCTCAAAAGAAAAATGAAAACAAACAAAAGAGCTATCTACACTTACCATAATATTTTTTATTTATTAGCCCGTACACAATGGACACTCAATCAGAATAAAAAAGCCCTGGCTACTCTCCATCAAATAGAAAAAGAACTAAAAGGACAATTTTCTTTGTTTAAAATCTATCGTATGAAAGCCCTCATCTTCTATGAACAAGAGCAATGGAAAAAATCCATATCTTTTTTTGAAAAAGCTTTAAAAGAAAAACACCCGGATCAAGAAACCTATGAAAAAACAAAATGGAGTTACGCATGGATCCTCAAAAAAACAGGAAAAAGAAAAGAAAGTATAGAGGTATGGAAGGAATTATTAGACACTTCAGAAAGTGAGTACCTGCCTTCCCGTGTGCTATTTTGGATGGGACATACTTATGAAGACATAAAAGACCTTCAAACTGCCAACGAAAAATACAAACAACTTATTGAAAAAGACCCTTTATCTTATTATGGCTTGTTAGCTCATTACAAATTAAATAAAAAAATCTATATTGATAAAAAAAAGACTTTTTTTCAACAGGAGAGTCAAAGTGATTACACGGTCGCCCAGTGGTTAATTTCCTTAGATGAATATGACTCCGCCTTGGATTTTCTACAATACAAAGCGGAACAATACCAGAAAGATAAAAATAAGGATATGAAAAAGGGGGCCACTTTATTTTACTATATGGCCAAAGCCCGATTCTATTTCCCTTTATTTAAAATGGTGGGAAAATTACCCTTAGAGGATAGAACTGTTTTTTTTCGTTCTTATACAGAATTAATATTTCCCACCATTTATACAAAAGAGGTGGAAAAAGCGGCTCAATTATTTAATATAGAAAAAGAATGGATATACGCCCTTATACGGCAAGAATCCGCCTGGAACCCCAGGGCCAGAAGCCCCGCTGATGCCTTTGGCCTTATGCAAATACGCCCCTTTGTAGCTAGGAAGGTCGCCAAAAAGCACGGCATCTCTTACAAAAACATATACGACCTATACAATCCAGGAAAAAATATTCTTTTAGGAACGGCCTTTTTAAAAAAATTATTTCATACTTATGATTCCCAATTTGTTATTACCGTAGCCGTATATAATGCGGGAAGAACGGCCGTAATGAATTGGATAAAAAATATACCCATCACGGATCCTCTTTCTTTTATTGAAGAAATCCCTTATGAAGAAACCAGAACATACGTTCGCCTTCTTATTCGAAATTTTATTTTTTATAAGCTTTTAAACAGTCCAGAAAGAAAACTAATGTTTCCAGAATGGCTTTTACATATAAAAAAATCCTCTTCTGCTCAATACAAACAAAAAGGCTCATTATGAAACAAAATAGACCATTCTGGTTTGATCCCTGCCGCCGCGAGGATAGAGCTTTTGGCTTGGTTCTTTTTTTCTCCCAAGGGAACAAAAATCCCCAGGGAAAGAAAAAGCTTATAAAAGGCCCTATTTCTATACCGATTCGGTATGGTTTAAAGTTCTATGTTCTTTTTTATATATGTACCTTCTCTACCTTCTCTCATGCTCTAACATTATCTCAAGATATAGTGGTAAAAAAAGTATTAGAAAACTCATTGGAGTACCAAAAAATCAAAGCTAGTGAAACAAAGCCTATGCAAAACCTAGCTAGTGTGGAGGCTTTTTTAGATTGGCAATTTTTTGTGAATGCCGGTTGTGAATCACAAGAAAGAAACACTTTAAATATTTTTGAAAATCCTTTTCAGGAAAAGTGTCAAATCTCATCCAGCATAGGAAAAAACTTTTTAACGGGCACTCATTTAAAAATTCAATATTCTCATATTCAATGGGAAAGAGAATTTACTTCCGCATTTAAAAAAATAAATAATTCCCCTAATACTACCTTTACACAACAATTAGAACTAATAGTAGAACAAGACTTGATAAGAAATATTTTTGGGTATGAAGATCATATAAAGCTAAATATAGTTTCCACTCAAGTAGAAGCCCATAAATTAAAACTCACAGAAGAAACAGAAGATTTAATTCTTCAAGCCATTCGGCAGTTTTGGCATACTTATATTCACCATCTTTCATTAAAATTAAAAACATCTAAAAAGAAAGATTATGCAGATCTGGCTAAAATCACAAAAGAAAAAAGTAAATATGGCTATATAAAACCAGGGGAGCTAAACCAAATACAGGCGGAATGGGAGCAAGCCAAAATAGAAGTGATTTTACAAAAAATAAGTTATGAAGATGAACTAAAAAAATTACTCAACCTTTTAAATATCAAACACACAAATAATACCGTTCGTTTCAATATCAGTAAAAACCCTTCCTCTCCTCCTGCATTTGATAAAAGTCTTCTTCAAACCCCCAGAAGAGTGCTGCTCATGAAAAAAAATCTTTTAGTTCAAAAACAGCAATTAAAAATACAACAATCCAGCAGATGGCCTACTCTTAAATTGTTTGGTTCTTATGGGGTGGGAGGCTACGAAAGAAGTCTTACCTCTGCCTTTGAAGGATTAACAGAAAGAAGAAATCAAAATTATTCTATAGGGCTGAAGTTCCATTATTCACTTCCCTCTACTCGCGCTAGAACCAACCTGTTGGAGTTTAATGAAGATGCTGTAGAGGTAGGCGAATGGGAAGTGGAAATCACAAAAAAAGAATTTGAAAGACTGATAGACAGTACAAGAGAAAATCTGCAAGCCCTCTATTTGGTCCTTAGAACATCCGAAAAAATCCATAAGCTGAGGGCAGGCTCTTATAAAGAAATCAGAAAAGCTTTTTTACAAGGTCGCTTAGATGTATTCCAACTTATTTCAGCTAGGGAGTTCACTTTATTGTCAGAGATAGAAAAAGCGCGCCTGAAATCTCGGTACTATCAAGCTTTAGCTTATGCCTATGCCGTCCGAGATCAGCTCATTTTGGTATATAAATAAATAAAGCGGCTTTCCTCGATATTTTGTTATGAAAAGATATTCTACTGGATTATTTCGCAAGCCGCACTGGTATTCATGCTTGACGCTGGTGTTAATGCAAAGTCAACACTTACATAGTCACCACTAATGTTAATATCATAATTATTAGGAACACAAACACGCTCCTCATCAACAGAACACAAGACTTCCCCAAGATGACTGACTACCGTAGTAGATTTAGCTGTCATCACTAAAGAACTAAACTGCCCTGCCTTGATTTTTATACAACTGTTTTTTACTTGCAAAGATTTTGTAATGTCTTCTATAACAATAGTCACTATAGCATTTTCAGCTTTAAGAGTGATAGTATAATATTTTATTTCTGCCGGTTTGATTGTTTCTTCTTTACAAACAGGCTGAACAGACTCTTCTTCACATTTTGGTTTTATACTTAACAATTCATTTTTTCCATTTACACAAATAGGTTTTTTTTCATCCCCTTCCATCTGACATTTGGCCGTAGCTATGTTACCATCAGAAGAGATGCATTTAGCCACCTGGGAAGTAGCACCTTCACCACAAAAAGGTTTTAACTTACCATCTATTTTGACTTCTTCCGATGATTTTTTCTTATTACAATCAGTATTTTCATTGCTCAAAATGACTTTCTGGGTAGTTACTTCTTCTGGCTTGTTTGCCGATTTCAATATAATCTCATAATGATTAGCACTATATTCCCTGTCCGCTCCTTCAAGAGCAAAAGGAAAGTCCCCTCCCAAACCAAGGAAGTACTCTGTCAACTCAACACAAGACAAAGCCTCTAAAATAAAGGTATCCCCTCCACTCTTTTTTATTACTATATCTTCGTTAGTTTTATTCGTTACCGTATAAAAACTACAAGAAGACAATAAAGTAACACAAAATAATAAAACAACTGACTTCACTTTAGTTCCCCGTTTCTAACCAATGTAAAAAAGCCCCACTCCCTAATCAAAACAATAAAGAATTATACCAATTCAACTAAAAACTCAAGCCAAACCATATTCCCATAGATAAAAAAAACACATCACTAATTAACAAGTCATCCACTTTTTTTGACTCCCCAACTGGAACAGCTATATCACCGTAATTTAATTCCGTGTTAGAAAAGAGGGGCTTATAGATACCTAGATCCATATTTAATGTCATCTTGTCAACCAGAATAAAACGATACCCTATATGGAAATTAGGTCCATGATTTACGATGTCCATTCGATAAATATGGCTATCAGACAAATCACTTGCCGACCCGATGGTACTGTTAATCTGTTGTCCTGTTACCTCACCTTTACCCCATAACATAACACCGTATCCCAATTCCAAATAAGGCCCTTCATATATGCTTTTTGCCCAACCCACACGTAGATCAAAAACGACAGAATTAACTAAAGCCGCCATCAATATCTTGGTATTCTTAGAAAATCCAAATTCCTGTAACAACTTTTCGTTACCATCTATAAATAATTCAATAGCAAAACCTCCACTTAATTTAGTGTAGTATTGTGTACTCCAATTATATCTAACCTGAGCACCTGTATAAAACGGAACATCCCCCCCTACACTTATCTCATAACGATCTGCACCGGATACATAAGCAAAAACAGAATGCCCATAAAATAGAAGTAAAATAAAGAGTAGTTTTTTTATTTTCATAATTTATCTCCTTTGTGCAATAGAGACAGGTTCTTCAGGAAAGAACAGGATTCAAAAGGCTCAGACATGCGTTTTGCCACAGAGCGACTGCTAGCCGCTCTGTGCTCAAAGCTGAACTCGCTTTTGAATCCTGTTCTTTTCTGAAGAAAATCACTTCCTCTAACCAAATTGGTCGTGTTTAAGTTTTCCTTTTTCTTTTCCACTACTTCCAAAGGGAGAACTCTTTGAAGATTCACCTAAATAAAACCCTTCAGCTTTAATTATATATAATCATACCCCTCAATAAAACCATCTCCAAATGAAACCCCTAATGACAATAAACTTTTGGACTAAGAAACCTTATATACAAACAATTTATTAAGAAAAATAGACTTTAGACTTAACCTCAGGAGGCACATAAATGCGATCCATTAACACAATATGCTCTTTTTGGTTAAACATTCTCATTCTTTCCATTAAATTTACGGCTTGCCCTGTAGTCTCATTTACAACATAGATAGGAAAAGAGTTGTGTTTCTGAACAATATGCTTTTCTATATGATCTGAAGACTTAGTATGTATAAATGGAATACTTTTTTTTTTCAAAACCTCTCTTACTTTTTCTAATTTTTCTATCTGCTCCGCTTTATTAATGCCTGTATAGGGCACTTCATATACTTTTTCATAAGGTTTCTTTTCCAGAATCCGACGCGCCCATTCATTCTTACACGCCGCCCCTCTGAGATTTTCAAATAAAGAAATATCTGTACAATAAAGATACTCTTCCAAAGAAACAGGAATACGGAAATCACAATTATCACTTAAAAAATAATGATAAAGCATCTGATCCATAGCTACCATTTTATTATGAAAATAAATAGCCAAGCCCATATGCCTTCTACCTAGAAAAAAACTCTCCATACTATATACAGCTTTTTGTCCAATACCCATAAAAGCTTTATCCTTGTTTATATGAACCCGCATATTTTGTAATATCCATTCATGGTCACAAAAGCCATAATCCGTTCCGCAGAAAAAAGCATCTCTTTGGAGGTAATCCATACGATCCATATCTAAATCGGAACTCACAATTTGTTTAAGAAGAGGTTTAAAATCCACCCCTTTTGAAATAAAAAAATCACTATCAACAAGCTGTATTCGGTCATCAATGAGATGGGCAACATACAGAGGGTCTATACCCATATTTTTAATTATATCACCTATTTCTGACTCCAAAATGATTTTAATTGTATAATGCTCGTGGGCGGCCTGACCGTCCTCATCCTGAGCACTAAAAGAAGAAAGGCTCAAATTTTTTAAAGGAGGCATAGCCACTTCAGAAATGTGAGATAAAGGACCATGCCCTACATCATGTAAAAGAGCCGCCAAACGAACTAACTGCCGAAAGTCCTTTTTCTTTTTAGGAGATAAAAAACCATCTAAAAAAAGAAGAGAGTCAAAAGCTCTTCCCGCTAGATGGCATACACCTATAGAATGTAAAAACCGATTATGAACTGCCCCGGGAAAAGCAAACTCCGCAAAACCCAGTTGACGAATATACCGTAATCTCTGAAATAAAGCAGAGTCCACTAACAAAGCTTCTTGATCTGAAAAAGTAATATACTTATGTACAGGATCTAATATTCTCATAAATTGAAGTGCACCCTATATATTGAACAGGAGTTTAAGTGATTTCATTCCCTCTTGTTTCTTCAATCTGACTTCAAAATCTTGAGGTGTCAAGTACCCAAAAAAAATGAAGTATAGTAGTACAGTCTGTTTACTCACATTATAATGGCGTACTACCACCTCTGCTGATCCCCTCTCCGCTAGCTCCATCAGCTTTGGCTGATTTCATCTGCAATACACTCAGCTTGCTTTAATACATTATCTGTAGCCAACCTTTCCATATCCGGTGGATAACCGTACTCCCGTAAGGTTCGTTTGACCATGACTCTGATTTTAGCTCTTACACTTTCTTTAATCTGCCAATCTATAGAAGCATTTTTCCTAACTTTATCTGTTAAGGCAATTGCCAATTCTCTAAGTTGTTCTTTACCCATGAGTTCACGAGCACTTTCATTATTTGCTACGGCTGTATAAAAAGCATATTCTGCATTAGATAAATTCATTTTTTTAGGTTCTTCATCTGCTGATTGAATATTTTTTGCAATACCAATCAGCTCTTCAATAACCTCTACAGCCGTGATAACTTTATTATGGTATCTTTTTATAGAATCCTCTAACATTTCCATAAGGGTTTTTCCTTGAACAATATTTCTTTTTTCCCTCCCTTTGATTTCATCATTCAAAAGTTTTTTAAGTGTCTCAATAGCAATATTTTTATGCTTCATATTTTTAACTTCCAAAAGAAACTCATCTGAGAGAATAGAAATATCCGGTTTTTTAATTCCAGCGGCTGAAAATACATCTATCACCTTGTGAGAAACCAAAGCCTCATCTATTACTTGACGAATCATTGTTTCCATTTCTACA
Organism: Bdellovibrionales bacterium; assembly: GCA_028819305.1. Lineage (GTDB taxonomy): Bacteria > Bdellovibrionota > Bdellovibrionia > Bdellovibrionales > UBA1609 > JANQSP01. The sequence goes on along the minus strand of JAPPLY010000070.1, from coordinate 2,013 downwards.
TCTGTTTTTCCTTCCTCTGTGCCAGTGAATTTCACAAGCCTGGCCTTTACAGCTTGAAAAAAAGCCACTTCATCTTTCACTTCAATAGCTTTTTCATGGGGAATAGAAAGAGCAAAAGCTTTTGATAAAGCAGTCACTTGATCAATAAATCGTTTTCTGTCTTCCTCTAAATTTAAAATATGCTCTTCCGCTTCCAGAATGAGAGACAATTTTTTTGCTGTGTCTGATGTAAAATATTGTTTATAGTCAAATCCATAAAACATCTGGGAGACAATTTCCCGTTTTTCAAGCATAAGGGACACCGCTTTCTCTTGCGAAACAGCAGGTTCTCCTTTACCTCCACTACTTGAGTAAAAAGAAAGCGCTCTTTTTAAATCAGAAGCAATACCAAGATAATCTACCACAAGTCCCCCGGGCTTATCTTTATAAACACGATTCACACGGGCAATGGCCTGCATAAGATTATGCCCCTGCATGGGCTTATCAATATAGAGAGTATGCAGACAAGGAACATCAAAACCGGTAAGCCACATATCTACCACAATGGCTAAATGCAAATCATTTTCCGGGTCTTTCATTCTGTCTGCTAATTGGCGACGCTGTTCTTTACTTGTGTGATGTTTAAATAATTCCGGGCCATCATTTGATGAAGCCGTCATAACAATTTTTATATTCCCTTTATCCACATCCTCCTTGTGCCATTCAGGATGCAGTTTAACAATCTCATTATAGAGGTTAGCCGCTATCCTTCGGGACATAGTTACAATCATTCCTTTTCCATTAAAAACAGACTGCCTATTTTCAAAATGAGCAATAATATCTTTGGCAATATGCTTTGTGCGATCTTCACTGCCTATAATAGCTTCCAGTTGTGTCATTTTCGCTTTGCTTTTTTGTGTTTCAGATAATTCTTCTTCTTTAAGCTCTTGATCCAAATTTTTAATCAGCTGCTTTCCTTTTTGGCTAAGTTCCACTTTAGCCAAACGACTTTCATAAGAAATAGGAACTGTTGTTTTATCCTCTACAGCCTGGGCAATATCATAAACATCAACATAGCTTCCAAAAACAGCAGGTGTGTTTTTATCTATTCCTTCAATGGGTGTTCCCGTAAATCCAAGATAAGTGGCATGAGGTAAAGCCTCTCTCATGTATTTAGTAAAACCATAGACTGTTTTCTGGCCTATAGTATTTCCATCTTCATCTTTGTCATCAATATTTTTTGCTTTAAAACCATATTGACTGCGATGAGCTTCATCAGCAATAACAACAATGTTTTTACGGTCAGATAATTTTTCATAAACATTGCCATTTTCAGGATGAAACTTTTGTATTGTAGTAAAAACAATTCCACCGGAAACCACTTTAAGAAGCTCTTTTAAATGTTCCCGATTTTTTGCCTGAACAGGGCTTTGTCTGAGTAATGATTTTGAAGCAGCAAAAGTATCAAACAGTTGGTTATCTAAATCATTGCGATCTGTAATAACAACAATTGTTGGATTACTTAATTCCTGCACCACTTTACCTGCGGAAAATACCATAGTGAGAGACTTCCCTGACCCTTGAGTATGCCAAATAACGCCTCCCTTGCGACTACCGGATTCAGAACTAGCTTGAATAACAGACTTCAAAGCTTTATTAGTGGCATAGTATTGATGATAGGCAGCTAACTTTTTAATGGTCTCAATGTTTGTTATTCCTGTTTTAGCATTCTCTTTTTTCATTTTTTCAAAAACAATAAAATGACGAATCAAATCCAATAATGTTTTTTTGTTGAGCATCCCCTTAATTAAAGTTTCCATTTGATTTACAGTCCGCTGGATTTCTTGTTTTCCATCTATGCTTTTCCAAGCCATGAAGCGATCCATTCCAGAAGAAAGAGAACCAGCTTTGGCTTCTAAACCATCTGAAATAACTAAAATACTGTTATAAATAAATAGAGAGGGGATGTATTTTTTATAAGTGGAATGTCCCTCATATATGGACAGTTGCTAAGCATCAAGCAATGCGTTAAAG
>JAPPLY010000072.1 GCA_028819305.1 Bdellovibrionales bacterium | reverse complement strand
ATGGGGGGTTATAAAATTATTAGATGAGATATGGGATATAAAAGAGCCTTCCACTTCATTTTCTATTTTTTATAAATAAAAAACCTATTTCTAATTCTATAGAAATTGAGTACCAAAGATATATTTATAGATTTAAAAAAATATTCTAATAAAAGAGTATATACTTCCTACTGACAAGGTTACTACATCTAAAAATAAGAACATGAAGATTAGATTTGAAGAAAAGAATTGAGCGCTTGAGAACAATCTTCCCAGTCTGGCATCACTGTATCCAAGAAGTTATAAAACTCCTTTGAGTGATTTCTATATTTTAAATGGCAAAGTTCATGCATAATAACATATTCAATACAGTGAGAAGGAAGTTGAATAATCTCTGGATTTAATAAAATAGTTCCCTTCGATGTACAACTTCCCCATCGCTGATTCATATATCGCAGGTAATAGAGAGGTTTTGAAATATTATATTTTCTTATTCTCTCATAACATTGTTCAAACTTTTGAGCTAAATAAATCATTGCCTCATTCCTATACCAATCTTCAATCAGTAAACTAATTCGTTCCCGTTGGTTTCTATTATGAATATAAACTTTAATGAGTCTCTTTTCTTTTACTATCTGTTCCTCTTCAAAATCTTGAACTTGAATAACCCTTATCATGTAATCGCGACCAAGAAGTTTTAAAGTCTGACCACTGATGTATTCCTTAATCTGTTCCATAGTTTTATATTTCTCCAATTCTTCCAATTGTTTGGAAATCCATTTAGATTTACGCTCAACTACCTTTTGAATAGATGCAAAAGGTGTTCCAAAAGGGGCGGTAATCTCTATTTTTTTATTGGGATGTACACTAATACCAACTGTTTTTCTTGATGAATATTTTAAAGAAATAAAAAATGATTCATTTTTGTACTGAAAAGGAATTGTTTCTTGATGCATTGTCATAAGTTGTGACTCTTGGCTGTTTTAATAGTTTCTTCCATAATACGATCAATGGAATTAAAATCAATAGAGATGTCCATCTTTTCTTTTTGTTCGTAAATATAATCCTCTATCTTATTTTTAATTCTGTTTTGAATATCCATATTCTTAAACCAGTCCACAATACGATGTTCCTTAATAATTTGTGAAATTTTTATACTCATATCTGCTAATTCATTTATATTTTTTTCACTGAGATCATTTTCTTTTCCAATTACTCTTTTTAAAACACCAAAAAAGGCTTTAGCTTCTTCTTTACCTTCCAGAGAAGAAGGTAGATTATCTCCAGTGCGAGTTAATGCCTCATCTTTTAATTTAGTAGCTTGTCGCAAAAATTCAACCTCATTAATCCGTTTCATTTGATATTCGTTTAAAGTATTTTGGAGTAGTTCTGAAAGTCTTTCATAGAAAACACGATCCTTGTCCATATTATCTGAAATATATTTTTTTGCTCTATGTAAAATTATTAACGCTTTAGACTTATCACTTTTTCCCTCTAATTCTGAATTAAATTTACTATCATAAATATCCACCAGAGGAACAACTGTTTGCACTTCTGCTGCCTGAACATAAGTATTTAAAAGATTCTCAATTTTCGGCTCATAATCCCTGTAATCAATACTTTCTGCATATACTTTTTGAATATGATTTTTTAATTTACAAAAAAACTTCAACTCTTCTTTATACTCTTTTATTTTAGTATTAGGTGTTTCTGTTATGAACTCAGCAGAAGACAATGCTCGATGCAAGCAGTTTCCAAACTGTGAAAACTTTTCGTAAAAATCTTCTCTGTTTTCTTTTTCAAAAAGACTGTTTTCATAAGCACTTAAATCTCTCTTATTTTGTACTGAACTAAATAGAGCAATAAGGTCAGCATAATATTGAGAAAGTTTATTAATCTTATCTTCTATTCTACGGATAGAACTTTGAACTTCTTCTCTGTCAAATGAATCCAATTCTATATCTTGAGATTTTTTAGCTAAATCATCATAATGAGCAACAGCATCTAAAAACCCCTGTAAATTACCGTGGTAATCTATAACATAACCAAACTCTTTTTGAGGAAAAATTCTGTTCACTCTAGCTGTTGCTTGTAATAAACTATGTTCCTTAATATCTTTATCAAGATAGAGTACTGTATTCCTGGGAACATCAAAACCAGTTAAAAGCTTATTGACAACTATCAAAATATCCGGTTCTTCCGCACTGTCAAACTTAGCAATCATCTCTTTTTCATAACTTTGATGAGTACCAAAATTTTCTTTTATCATTTGTTCATATCTTTGTAGGTCTGTTTCATCCTCTTGAATACTTTCATGTTCTTTCCGATCATCTGTTCGCGAGATAATAACTTTAGTGGAAATTTCCCCTAGTTCATCAAAATAATTTTTATACTTTAAAGCACTGGATATAGAGTTTGTCGCCAATTGCCCTTTAAAACCTTTTCCTTTCCACATTCTGGAAAAGTGAGAGCTAATATCAGCCGCTATCATAAAAATTCTTTGATCAGTTTTAGCCAACTGATTATTACGATTATATTTTTGCTTCAAATCTGCTTTTTGCTCTTCTGAAAGATCTTTTGTAATTCTTTCAAACATTTTATCTAGAATTTTTTGATTAATTTCCTGCGGCACTAATCTACCTTCATATAAAAGAGGCACAATAGCTTGATCATCCAAAGCGTCACGACTCGTATAAGGAGAACCAATAATTTCTCCAAATTTTCCCATCGTATTTTTTTCTTTTTTTGTTAATGGAGTACCTGTGTAAGCAATAAAGCAAGCATTAGGAAAAACCTTACGAACTTTGGCGCTTGCTGCTCCATATTGTGTTCTGTGAGCTTCATCAACTAAAACAATGATGTCATTGGAGTCTAATACTATTCCTTTGGAAGTAGCGACTGTTTCAAATTTGAAAAGGGTTGTTGCAATGACTGTTGTTTTATAGGATTGCAAAATCTCAACAAGGTTTGTTCCACTTTTTGCCTGTGTTAAAGGGATCTGGCAATTTTGAAATGTTTTATAAATTTGTTCATCTAAATTTACTCTATCCGTAACAAGAATTACCTTTGGTTCTGTTATTTTTGATTCCATCGCTATAGCTTTGGCCAGCATTACCATAGAAAGAGATTTACCACTTCCTTGAGTGTGCCAAATGACTCCATCTGGTCTTTTCTCATGAGATTTTAAACTGGTAATTCTTTTAAGTGTATTTTTTACTGAAAAATATTGCTGATACCGTGCTATTTTTTTTGTTCCAGCATCATAGAGGATAAATTTTTTAATAAACTCCAGTACCCTTTCAGGATGACATAAACCATGCAGCATAATATCTTGATCTGTAATTTGCCTGGGAGCTTTCTCCAGTTTATCAAAATATTTACGAATATAATTGTACCTACTAGCAAAAAGCTTTTCCTTTTTTTCTTTGGATAAGGGTGTGTTTACTAAATTTTCAAGTTTCGTTTTGAATTGTGTTTCCTCTTTCCAAGGATACCAAAATTTTCTTTCTGTACCGGTGGTTCCATACATACACCGATTTTTATTCACATTTATATTACTTGGACATAAAGCCATTAAAATCTGTGAAAACACAAATAGTTGAGGAATTTCTCTATTTTTTTGATTTCTGATATGTTGTGAAATAGCTTCTTCTATAGGATCAAAAATATCCGGTCTTTTACACTCAATAATGACTACAGGAATACCATTTATAAAAAGTATGATATCCGGTCGCCTTTTACTATCATCAAAGAGAGAGGTTTCCACATTATATTCATCTGTGACATGATAGACATTATTTTCCGGTTGCTCCCAATCAATGTATTTCAAATCATAACTTTTTCGATCCCCTTGTATATCCTCCATATAACTTTTACCTAAAGTGAGTAAATCAAATACTTTCTCACTGGTTTTAATCAAGCCTTCAAAAGGTATTGTTTTTAATTCATGGATAGCATTTGAGATATTTACATCTTTAAATTGGTAAGTAGAGCCTTTATATTCAATTTGATTTATTTTTCTAAGCTGAGGTTCTAAAATATCCTCCAACAAAACATTTCTAATACTTCCTTTACGAAAACTTAAAGCTTCCTCTGGTTCCAGATAAGTCCAACCCATATTTTGTAACAGTTGAAGAGCAGGAATTTGTGAACTCTCATCCTCTCTAAATGAGGGCCTGGCTATTCTTGTTTCAGCACCTTTTTTATTCTTGCTTCCTGTATCACTTCCACTTCTTTTGTCACTCCTATTTCCCTCACCAGCTTCGCTTCCCATATCATTCTTACTTCCTCCGTCATTCCCGCGAAAGCGGGAACCCAGTGTCTTAGGCATTTCTGGGCTAGAATGGATCAAACCACGATCATTTTTCTGTCCTTTTTTACCTTCGTTCAAATCTATTTTATTGTTTTTGGCATAAATACCTTTTTCAAGTATCGCCACAATATTATCTAAAAATAAATTCTCCAAATGAGTAATATTACCGGCGTCAGCAAATTGAATAGCTTTTATATATTGCTCTCTATTATTTAATACCATTGGTAAAAAATCCAAACGAATTAATATATAAGCTAAAAGCAGACGAACTACTCTTCCGTTCCCATCATCAAATGGATGGATGAGGATAAACCTGTGATGTAACTCCGCTAAAAAAGAAACAAGTGTTTTATGTTGCTCTTCTTTATTCTTCTTAAGCCAATCCTGAGTCCATTTTATTAACTCTGCCATTTTAGCTGGCGTTTCTTCAGGGGTAGCAAAATAAAATATTTCTCCTGTTTGTGTCACAACATGATTAGGTTGTTTTTTATACTGTCCAGGAATAATTTTTTTTGTAGTGGATTGTCCGTCTGGCGTTCGCGCTTTTTTATAAAATGGCTCTTTAAGACAGATTTTATTTAAATCTCTAATATCTGCTTCACGAACCAGTCTTTTCTCTTTTGCCAGTTCACACATATACTTAAAAGCCACATTATGCGCTTTCATTTCTTCATACTCTCTGATTGTATGATCTCCCACAGTTCGACCATGAATAAGCAAAAGTTGCGTCTCATCATAAACAAGGGTATTACCTTCAAAACTGTTGGAATGATGATTAAATTGTAACCGAATCCACTGCCAAAGAGCCTGATTATTCTCTTCCGGCAAAGGCTGAACAGAGAACCATTGTTTATGTAAATCAACAAGACGTAAGATATTTTCCTCTTGTTCTTTTCTTCCCGCCTGCTCTGTTGTTCCTACTTGTCCTGTCCTTTCTGCTTCCCTTCTTAAACGGGAAGGCAAATTGTTGCCTTCCCGTCCCCCTTTGTCTGTCATTCCCGCGCAAGCGGGAATCTCTCCACTCAAGCCAGATTGCTTCATAGTTTTTAAGTATAAATCCAGTGAATATTCCAGGCATTCTGCAGATAGTTTTATAAAATCCCCCGATTTTCCGGTAGTATGTGCTTTATCTAAAGCATTGTAATATTCCAGTCTTTTTTCTTTTCTGATCACAATGGGAGGGAATCCTTCTTTCATCAGTTCAAAATTTTGAATCAGACGGGAGGTCCGTCCATTCCCATCCACAAAAGGATGAATCTTAACAAAATCAATATGCAAGAAAGCGGCCCGTTCTACAGGATGCAAAGACTTCCATTGCTCTTTATAAGATTTTATAAGATTTTTCATCTCCTCAGGAACATGGATATAGTCCGGTGGGGTATGCTCAGCACCGGCAATAGTTACATTTTCTGTACGATAAACTCCTGCATTTTTTTGATCTATTTTTTTTAGCACTAAAGAATGTATTTGCTTGATCTGCCATTCGCTAAGAGTTTCTTTGTTTTTTATCAATTCATTCAAATATTGGACAGCCTCGTTATGGTTGATAACCTCCAAATGTTCTCTAACACTTTTTCCGCCTATAGTTATTCCCTCTAAAACGACCTTTGTTTCTTTTAAGGTCAGAGTATTGCCTTCTATGGCATTGGAGTTATAAGTCCACTCCAAAGCTATTTTTTCTTGAAGACTTTTTAAGGTATTCTGTGGAAAAGGACGCAACTTATCCAACTGAGCTTTTTTTTCATCAATTGTTTTCCAGTCATACATTATCAATTTCCTCCGCAGATTTTTCCGTCAATTCCCTGCCTTCTCCGTCATCCCTACCTGTTTACTTAAACGGAAAGCCACTTTGGTGGCTTTCCGTCCCTTGAAAGCGGGAATCTCTTACTTCTTTCGCAAAAAAAGCCTATCTCTGTAGAAACGGGGACGGGAACCTCCACTCTCATCAATACTTCCCAGTTCCTTATTATCTGCTTAGATTAATTTTCTCCTTTATATGTTTTTGTTATACAAATTATTATATATAACTACTGTAATCTTACCTTTCCGGTTAAAAGTTTTTGCATAAGCCCTTTTTTTTGACTTTGATATTTATTAGAAAGATTTTGTAGCGTTTTAATTTCTATTTCTTTAGTATTTAGTATATTTGCAATTCTTTTTTGTTCCAAGACAGAAGAAGGAAAACTTATATCCATTTTTCTAAAATCATCTTGTGATATCACATATCTCTGTCCACTACCTTGACAAAGTGAATAAGCTTGTTTGTAAAAATGATCGGATTTAAAAATATAACTTCTAAACATTATATCCCAGTTTTCTTTTAGTCTAAAACAAACAACGTGATAACTATAAACTGCTTTCTTTATATCCTCTATTGCGACGGCTGAATGTGCAATGTCTCCCTGGATTTCAGATGATGGAGTAAAAAAAATATCACCCTTTTTTATATTACATTTTTCTATTTTATTTTTAGGAGCAGTAACCCAATGGCTTAAATCATCAGAACATATAAAATTTCTATTTAATACATCCAAATAATTAACCAACCTAACAGATTCTTCACCCTCAATAACTTTTTTATCCACCCCTGAACTAGATACTATACCTAATTCTCCTAATTTTGCTCTCTCCCAGTTAGAGTTATTCTTCTGATCAGTAATGAGTCTTTTTAGTAACCACTTAAATTGTTTTTCCTTAGCTGAAATAAGTTTACCCAGTTTTTCAATAGCTTGATCCCACGTTGATAGTACTCCAACGATTCTTTTTTGCTCATCAATGAGAGAGGGTACAATAACTGTTAACTCATGTATGTCATTTCTATTAAGAGTTGGTACAGCACTTCCTGAGTTGAATTTTGACAAATCTAAAGCTTGAATAAAATAAAAAATAAATCTCTCATTATTTCCATAAAAATTTTTAACATATAAAGTTGTATTATGTGCCCAAAAAAGGATCACCGTTCTGAACAATCAAATAACAAGCATAGCGGCTCAGCCAATAGTCGTAATCAGGCATATGACGCTCTACTCCTAAGCCGGTTTTAACTATTTTTCCCAACCGGGAAAAATAGTCTGAAGGGGTGTTTCCAGAATTTTCACAAGCTTTAATAGCTTTCTGAATAACTGTCTTAAATTTATCCCAACTACTGTACTCCAACACCATCTGTAAATCTCTGGCGGACCAAAATTCTCTACCATCTTTTGTTTTTTGGCGAATATCTTCAAATGTTTTATGATGTTTTTTTATTATTTGATTCATAGTTTGTTGTTCTTCCTTTCTACTTTGGGGATTCCCGCTTTCGCGGGAATGACACTACATCAACTCCTTTAAATATTTACTCATCTTTTTTCGTACAACAGTTAATTCTTTTTCCAAACCTTCAATTTCTTTTTGAACAGCTTTAATATCAATCTCCTCTTCTTCTTCAAAAGTATCCACATAACGAGGAATATTCAGATTGTATTCATTTTCTTTCACTTCTTTTAAAGAAGCTAGATGAGTATACTTATCTACATTTTTTCTTTTTCTATAAGCTTCTATAATTTTTTTAACATCCTCCGGTCTGAGTTTATTTTGAGTTTTTCCCTCTTCAAATTCCCGACTGGCATCAATAAATAATATATTTTTTTTCTTCTTATTTTTCTGGAAAATCAGTAAAGCTGCTGGGATACTCGTTCCAAAAAATAGATTTGAAGGTAAGCTTATCACTGCATGAACCATATTTTCCTCTATTAATTTTTCTCTGATCCGTCCCTCAGCCCCACCACGAAAAAGCACCCCATGAGGAACAACTACACCTGCTGTTCCCTCTGGCAGTAAACTCTCTATCATATGGGATATAAAAGCCCAGTCTCCTTTAGATTTAGGAGGAACTCCCCGATGAAACCGATTATAAGTATCGTTTTGAATACTCTCATATCCCCACTTCTTTTTACTGAAAGGAGGGTTGGCAATCACCTTGTTAAATTTCATTATAGAATTAGAGTTTTTTCTTAAAAATTGAGGTGATCTGATTGTATCTCCCCACTCAATATAAGATTGTTCTATACCATGCAGAAACATATTCATTTTTGCCAAGGCCCAAGTACCACCATTTACTTCTTGCCCATAGAGAGAAAAGTTAGAACCTTTAATTTCCAACCTGGCTTTAATTAAAAGAGAACCAGAGCCACAAGTAGGATCATAAATTTTATCTCCTTCTTTTGGTTCAATTATTTTTGCTAATAATTCTGACACTTCAGGAGGAGTAAAAAATTCCCCTCCCTTTTTCCCTGCATCCGCCGCAAAATTTTTAATAAGATATAAATAAGAGCTTCCAACAATATCTGCTTTACCTAAAAACTGTTTAAGATTAATATCTTTAAAATCGTTGATTAAATGCCTTAACAGATCATTTTTGCTTTTGGGCTTTCCTAAAATAGCCTCAGAGTTAAAATCAACATTTCTAAAAACATTATGTAACTTTGATTTATTAAGTTCTTCCACATTATGAAAGACTTCATTAATAATAGTTCCAATATTATCCTTATTTCTGTTTTTAAAAATATAGTTAAAGGTGCATCTATCATTTAATACAAATGGCTCTCGCTCCAATCTTCTCTTTATCCTCTCTTTATCTCCCTTATACTTCCGATTATATTCTTCCACCTTGCTTTCATAAATATCTGAAATATACTTATGAAACAAAAATGCAAGAATGTAGTCTTTATACTGACTGGAATCAATAGTGTTTCTAAAAGTATCACAAACCGACCACAGTTTAGCGTTTAAAGCATCAGTAGTGGTTACTGCATTATTTGTCTTACTATTTTCGCTCATACTGTATCTCCTTATAAAAGTCCGTTTAATACTGTGTTTATTAAAATCTTTTTCTTCTTGTCCATTGTTTCCTGTATCTTTTTTTCCTGTGCCATTAGTTTTAAAAAACTAATGATCTTCTTTTGAACAGTAAAATTTGGAAGAGGAATTTTAAGGTCTATGAGAGCATCTTTTGAAATAAAAGGTAAGATAGTACCTCTAAGACATCTTTTAATATATGGTTTCATAAAATCCTGATTTAAAGCCCAACATAAATAATCAGAATCAATAATGCCCGTTTTTGGGCGTAAGATATAAAAATGTGCCATTGGCACTGTGTTGTTAATAAAATCTGTGTACCGAAAAGCTCCAGGGTTTAATTTTGAAAGATATAATACATCATTTTTTTGAACCAGGTATTTACTCATAAATTTTCTTTTCTCTTCAGGTATAGAAATCTTATCTAAATTGTCCGATTTTATACGGTATAATACGCTACGAATAGTGTCTTTTACCTGAATTAAGGTATAGTTACCTTGAGAGTCTAGTTGCACCTTTCCCCTGACTTGAAAACCCGTTTGAATAGGTGTAGTAATGATACCTGACAGCTTTATTTGCTGTGATTGAAAACTGGGCATTTCGCTCCTTTTTCTAAATATATATGTAATAATAATTTATGCAAAAATTATTGTCAATATAAAAATGCATAAATTAAAAAATGGGATTTTATCTGATTTTTTTGCAAAAACTAAAGCTAAAAAGCGACAAAACAGGCTTTTTATTCTCAGTCTATTGAAATTAAATGTAGTAGTATGGACATCATACTACTACATTTATTGATAATACTACCTCCTTTTTCTTTATTTTACTAAATAAATCCACTTTATATAATTGGATGTATTTGATAAATATAAAATGAATAAAAAACGACATTTTTATTGAAAAATATCGGATTTCATTCATAATAGACATATGGACAAAGTAATACATAAAAAACTTCAATCAATGGGTTTATTTAAATCTGGTGAAGTTCAAAAGAAAATAGGTGTTTCTCAATCCACCCTTTCCCGTTGGGTTGATAAGGGATTTATTAATCATGTTAGTCGTGGTTTATATATACATCCCGAATCATCTGTTTTACCAGAACATCTGGATTTCGCTATAGCCTGCTCTCACTTTGGCTTTAAATCTGCCATTGGAGGACTGTCTGCACTCTTTTATTACGGTCTTACTGAACAAGCTCCTGAACAGATATGGTTGATTGTTCCTCCTGCTCGAAAAGATGAAAGCACTCAGAAAAAATATAAATGTTTAAGAACCCATACTTCTTTAACAATCGGTATTGACAAAAAAAAATATTTTAAAATTACCAATATAGAGCGTACTTTGCTTGAAGCTATGAAATTTGCAACAAAGATTGGACAACGAACAGCTATATCTTCTGCTAGAAAAGCTCTTAGAGAAGGATTAACTACTGAAAAAAAACTTGCTCAAATGTCTTCCCGCCTTAAAATGAAAAATGTACTAGAAAAATACTGGGAAGCTATTGTTATATGAAGTTACAAAATCAAGCTAAATCCATAAGGCAAAAACTTTCCAACCTTTCTCAAAAGCAGGGTGTGAGTTATCAATATATTGCCACTTCCTTTCTTCTTGAAAGATTGGTTGCACGTATTGTATCTGATAGCAAACTTTACAAATCTATTATTTTTAAAGGTGGTTATGTCGCTCTGGATCGTCCCTGAAAAATGGACAGTGAGTAAGCATCATTTTTTATATCTCTTTAGCCCCCTATATAATTCGGACTGAGATCTAATAAATGTGAACATATTCATTTAAAGTGAAGTATGTATTATTAAAGGGGGTTAGTGATGTCAGATATAGAGAGTAAAGCAGAGGATGTACTCTATCTGTAAGGAAAACCATCTGCTACTTCATAAGAAACAAAAGAGAAAAAGAGAAGGCCACACAGTGTATGAGAACAGGGTTATTACGGGTCCTTATCAACTCTGGCAATTTGATATTAAGTATGGGCGTATTTTGTTGCATAGGTGGAGTTTATTGAATTTTACAGAAAGAAGAAAATACATGGGGCCTTAAATATGACCATAGAGGAGTTTAAAAAACGCCTGCCTCTGCTCAATTTAGCTGATTATGCAATCAGATTATGACAAAAATGACAAGATTTCAGTCCGAAAATTAGGGGGTTGACCCGTTGTACCCATTTTAATTGTCTCTTCTTTAAATATTTAATTATTAGATATGCTGCATTTTTATATTGGAAATGGTAGCCCGAAGTAGCCCTTTTCTCACCAAGTGCTGATGGAGTAACTTTTTTTTGCTTTTTATTTTGCTCCATAAATATACGATCCCTATAAAACTTAAAATATTATTTTTTTACCACATATAGTAAGGTGTTTTCCTTTTCTTTTATTTCCACACTTTGTTAATTTTTTGTTGGATTTTATTCCATACTTAAATTATTTCTTTTTTTCACAAAGTCATCTGCTGTTAAATTAGAAATTCGATGAGGCTCTGGTTTAAATATAAATGGATACTTCTTATTTTGATAATCAATGGTTTTTGTTATTAACCAACAACCTTGAGGTATCTCCAGATTGGTTTGTTGATCTCTAACACCATGAAAACGAAAAAATATAAAATAATAAGAATCTATTTTTAAAAGCTCTCCAGATGATTTAATTGTTTACAACAACACCATATTGTCCTCTTTTACTTTTATTGAGATAGCGGATTTTCGGCATAGTTTTTCTATTTTTCTCTTTAATAATTTCAATAGTATATTCTTCATATTCTAAGCATCTTTGTATATCAGCCCAATCACTATTATAAACTTGTATTTGATATTTGGATTCATCTGAAAAAATTTGTTTTATATTCAGTTGATATTTGCTTATATCTTTTTCTAAAATTTCAATATCCTCTGGTTTTTTTATGAATTGTTTAAATAATTCCACTGCATAATCATACCCTCTAAGCATCCGCTCTTTTTCGAAAAATACTTCAACATGCTCTTTAAACATCTTGAGAATACTGCGTGATTTCATAGCAAGACAAATAGCAACTATACTAACAAATAAGGCAATCACTGGAATAACTTCTTTTATCCAAAATAATATATCTAATATTATATACACATTTTTATATTCCCTCATTGTGCTATACTCACAACTGATTAATTTTTTGCTGGATTTTTTCTTTATTGATTTTTATTAACTCTTTACAAGAGTCAATAAGAGCTTTTTCTTTTTTTATCTCCTCTATAATATCTTTCTGCACCTCTATAGGAGGAAGAGAGATTTTTATATTAGATAAAACTTTAATAGGTAGCTGAGGCTGTGCACTACCAGAGACATATCTTTTTACTTGTTTATCAAAGCCATCTGAATTTATTATATTTACTAAAAATGAAGGTTTAAGTTTTTTTTTGTTACACCGTAATAAAACCATACCAGAATTAATCCGTATATTAGAATACGGAATGGTAGTTTCAAAAAGTGCAGAATTTCCTAATGTTCCTCTTGTAGTTAATATAACATCTAATCTTTGAGCTTTACCCTTTCTCAGTAAATCATCTCTTTTTTTTGAAATAAAATCACATTTATCAAAATTGAAATGTCCTTTTCTCACATTGCTAGTATTCAAAAATAAACAGTAACCGTGTTCTGTAAATTCTGAGCTTTTTGGGTAGTTTTTCCCACGATCTCCATCTATAATTTCAATATAATCTTTATCTCCTAATTTCATTATAGGCCAAGCGGGATCAATTTTTAGAGTTGGCTTCCAATTTTCAACGACTTTTTTGGCTCCATCTATTATTTTCTGGTAGCCTTCAATTTCATTTACAATTTCTCTTTGAACCTCAAGAGGAGGTAACGGCATTCGAATACTTTTGATTTTACTACCTGATATTTCCTTAAAAGTTGCCCCTGTACCTAAAGAGTTCAATTCTTTAGTTTTTGACTTTAAAATATAATAAATATATTCGGGAAAACATTTTTCATTTAAAACCAAATTCCTAAATCCCTGATTGGTAGTTAAAGGAACTTCAGCTATTGCAACATAGCCGATAGGTGCTCTACTCGATAATAAAACTGTATTTTTAGGAACTATTTTAGCAGAAGATCTTTTTAATCCTAATTCAGTAATATTTTTTTTCCCTCTCGATATATACACGTTTGAGTAGCCTGAAAGGTCTTTTGGTGTTATCCAAGGAATGTTACCATTCCAATAATCTATATTAGATGTTGAGGGGGTACCTCCTCCTATAACCTCGCATACTTCCCCTAATCTCACCATAGGCCATTTTGTTTGATCATAGCTCACAATCTCCTTATACATTCTTCCGTTCAAACTATAATCACCACTTTCCACTATCTTTTTCTTATCTACAAAAAACCACTTATCTTCTTTTGCTGGTTCTTTTAACTTTTGTCGGTTACTCCACTTTTCAATAATGTCAGGTATATCGTTCTCTTCAATCTTATCCCGTTTATCATCCAGGCTAAATCCATCGGCTGTCATATCGTAAAACCAGACTTTGTCTGTTTCTCCCCCTTTGGTAAATAACAATACAGCCGTTGAAACCCCAGCATAAGGTTTAAACACTCCTGAAGGCATAGAGATCACCGCTTCCAGTTGCGCTTCTTTGATGATCTTCTGTCTGATAGCAATATGAGCTTTATCTGACCTAAAAAGAATACCATTAGGAACAATCACAGCACATTGACCACCTACTTTAAGAAGTCTCAT
The DNA here is from genome assembly GCA_028819305.1 of Bdellovibrionales bacterium. Taxonomy (GTDB): domain Bacteria; phylum Bdellovibrionota; class Bdellovibrionia; order Bdellovibrionales; family UBA1609; genus JANQSP01. The sequence continues at coordinate 6,131 of JAPPLY010000072.1, read as the reverse complement.
CATTTGAGCTACAAATAACAACTCCGTTCGGGTGGTCTTCACTGTTCTACTGAGAGCCTCGTGAATATCGTTCTTGTCAATGTTTCCCTTAAAAGGAGGATTGGCTAATATTATATCATAACGATTTTCCTCCTTATTGTTTTTTGAGATGGAATCCATATATTTGATATTTGGATTTTTAATACCGTGAAGGGCCATGTTCATAGCGGAAATTCGGAGCATAGTGGAATCAAAGTCGTAACTATAAAAAGTTTTATTCTTAAGATGGTTCCATATTTTTGGACTTGTGATTTTATCTCCAATCAACCCATGCTCCACCCCTTCTTCATCTACAGTGATAAGCTCAGGACTTGTATATTCTTTTAAAATATTTTGATAAGCCCCTATTAAAAAACCTCCTGTACCACAAGCAGGGTCACAAACAGTTTGACCTATTTTTGGGCCTACAAGTTCACACATCATTTTAATAATATGCCTTGGAGTTCTAAACTGTCCGTTCTTACCAGAAGTTTTTAATTCTGAAAGCAGATATTCATAAATATCCCCTTGAGTGTCTTGGTTCTGCTCGTGGATTTTAAGGCTTTCAATAATCTCCACAGCCTGAACAAGAAGGCTGGGCTTGGGTATAATAAACACAGCGTCTTTCATCTGAGCAGAAAAACCATTTTCACTACTTGCATTTATTTTTTTTATAAAAGGAAATACTTTGTCTCGAACATGATTTAACATTTCTTCTGCTTCAAAATGCTTCCAATGAGACCAGCGAAGATTATTATTACTTTTAAAAATAGACCGGTATTGTTTTCCAGTAAACTTTGCCGCTTTTTTTTGCTTAATGTCTTTGTCATCAAGTCTTTTCATAAAAAGTAAGTAAGAAATTTGTTCTATAGCCGTTAGAGGATTAGCTATTCCCCCCGACCAAAACAAATCCCATAATTGATCAATTTTCGATTTTAAACTCGCTTCCAGCATATTATTCCTTCTGTTTTATTTCTGATACATTAGAATATTCTAAAAGAGCTGACTTACCCCTAATATCGATAATATAAACGGTTTTTTCTGTGCCATTGGAATCTTGCAAATGCAATTTTTCTCCAAAAGTGAAATAAACTGGTTGTTGTTTTCCTCCATTGATAGCAATATTATCAGCATAAAGGTAAGTTCTGTTTAAATTATCCAGAATAGGATTAAGACGGCCTTCTAGTCCTGGAATATAACCCGTTGAGTTTGGAAAAATAACAGAACCGCCGTTTAGTAATTTTTGCAGTTCAATAGTTAAAACACCTTCTAACAATGCCCTATCTTTTTTAAGGTAAGCAGAGTAATTTTCAGCAGCTGCAAAAATTGTCATTGGCTTCTTTGTTGAATGTAAATAAATTTTTGCCTCTCCATTTTTATCGGTGACTGCCTCTTTCCATGTTTTATTTGGAAACAATAATAACAGATTTACTCGTTTTATAGTTTTTCCAGAAGAATATGTTTTGATGGTAACCAATGGATTAACTTGCCATTTTGCACTCCTTCCAATGCCCTGAGATTGGATTGCTCCTTCATCCCTAAGTTGCCTTAAAACATGACGAACCATATCCCGACTGATCCCAGGACAATCTTTTTCAATATCTGAAATAGAAAAGGGGCCTATTTTTTTTCTAATAGCAAACTTGATTTGTTCTGCTTTAGAACCTTTTCCACCAACAGTGTCCTTAATATAAATAACTCTTTCTTCAAACTCTTTATAAGCTTTAATGATAGCTCCCCAAAAATATTCCATCCAAGGAAACGGATCATGCTTGGATTCATGCCAACCTTGAGAACATTTATGAAGAGTTCTGTAATACCCTTCTTTAGATTCCTCAAATATCCGTTCCAAACTTATGTATTTTCCCACTTCATAACCATGACGATGCAATACTAAAAGAGTCAGCAATCTTGAAATACGGCCATTCCCATCTTTAAAAGGGTGAATACAAAGAAAATCCAAAATTAAAAGAGGAAAAAGAATAAGAGGATCTGTATTATAGTTATTTAAAAAGTCCATATAATTTTGACAAAGGCTCTCCATAGCTTGAGGAGTTTGGAGAGCAGAGACAGGGGTAAAGCGTTCACGAGTAACATTTCCAATTGGGTCTTTTTCAATAATCTTATTGTCAGCTAGTTTAAATTTTCCACCATCTTCCGGTAAATGACGATAAATCATAGTATGTAATTGTTTTATTATATTGACCGATACTTCCATGTGTTTATAAGACTCATGGATCAAATTAAGAGCATCTCTATAACCTGATATTTCCTTTTCAGATCGGTTTTTTGGAGTTGTGGATTTGTTTATAAGCCCTCTAATCCTTTGATAAGGAGCTGTAATTTGCTCCAGACGATTAGAGGATTCAACAGATTCAATAATGGCATGCTGTTTAAAAACTTCTAGAGCCTCTGGTGATTTTTTACTAAAAAGGTCTTGTTTTCCCCTAAACTCCCCAAGTTTCCTTAAATCAGCCAAGTGAGAGCTAGTAAAATTAAGTGAATCAATGAATTTTGGACTTAATGATTGCATTATAGTGGTAATACAGCATCAAAATAGGGTAATTTCAACTTTTATATTACCCTATTTAATGGTTATTTTACCATATTTCAAGGATTTTCGTGTATTTCCCCCAAAAAAGACAAAATTTCCTGTATTTGAGGGGGCTTAAACACTCCCATTATACCCTCTTGATGCAAATTAGTAAATGGAGGAGATATAAGGTTCTCTTTTGTAGCCTGTCCCCGTTCAATAATAAAGGTTTTGAGCATTTGTAAAAACCGGATTTGATCAGAATTAAAGTCACTATGTTTTTTTATAAAACGATCAAAGGATTCTGCAATAATTTCTGATCGGGTCTGAAGCTTTTGAAGTCCTAAAACATGGTTAATAAAATCAATAAACTCAGCGTTCTTATTGTCATAAACCCTTCGCAAATTGTCCAATGTAATATAAGGGTCTTCACTTTGTAAAATGTAGGCCAGATTCTCAACATCCACATCATCAACCTCTTCACCACTTTTAAGACGCTTTAACACTTCATTTTCAGAAAGAAGATTTTGGATTCTATCTTCTAGTTTCTTACGATATTCAGCAACAGAAGCCTGCTCCATCTCAGGACCAAACTCAATATTTTGTTTAATCAAAGTCATGTCTTCTAAATCCAACTTTTCCATTTCACTAACTGGTGAAGACCGATATTGCATTATATTCCTTAGTTCAAGCCTTAACTCTTCCAAAGAATTTTCTGATAATTGATCCCAAAACCTCTGCGACTTAACCTTAGTAATAATATCTTCTTTAGCTCGAACTTGATTTAATGTTAAAGGAAGTTCCGATACTTTACCCTGTATTTTTTCTTTACTCTTTTCAACTTGCTCTTCATCTTTATCAATCAAAGCAACTTGAGATTTTAAAATATCAATATCAAAACGAAGAGAGTGAAAATCCCTTGCAAGCTTTGTACGCATAAGAGGACAAATATGTCTTTGTAAAAAATCAATACTGTTTTGATTAAATCCTTTCCAAAAAGCTTCTTCCCTCACCTGTGCTACTTGCTCAGCCCTCTCTTTCACAGGAACACTCTCCATAGGAAGAGTATCAATTTCTTGCTTTAAAGATTGAATAATTTTTTCCTTAAGAGGTTCTAAAGAATGAGATAAAACCGCCGAAGCTTTATCAAGCTTTACTTGAAACAACAACTCCGGAATAGAACGACTAGAAGAAGGTTCTTTTCCCTCTGGCCGCATTTCAAAATAAGAAAAATTATTCCAGTGATCCATAATCAAAAAATTCTTTTTATCCTTACCTGGGCCAAACAAATTAGGGCAAAGCCTTGTTCCTCTTCCTATCATTTGCCAAAATTTAGCTCTTGAAAATACTGGCTTGGCAAATACGAGATTTACAATTTCAGGTACATCAATCCTCGTATCTAACATATCCACTGAGATAGCTACCTTCAAAGGATTTTGAGGGTCTTTAAATTGATCTAATAAACCACCCTCTGTATTAGCCTCTGGGATCATGGGAATCAATCACTTTAGCTAATTGGCCTTTATACTGTGGAAACTGTTTATGAAAAGCTTCTTCAAGCCTTAAAGCGTGGTTATGAGATATAGCAAATATAATGGACTTCCCAGGGATGATGGATTTCATTCACAGTAAGACACATGGATAAAGCAATACCAAGGTTCTGCTAATCTAAGAATTTCTTTTTTAACTGATCATATTCCTGTTTCCACATAGTAGAAACTTGTAAATTCCATTTCCTAATAAAAAATTTACTTTTTGCAGAAGGACTAAATGTTGAGTAACCAGCAGAGATTTTATTTTGCAAAGATTTAATAGTACGATTATCAGCAAGCTCATTAATTTCCAATAAAAAACCTAATCTTTTAAAAATTGTTTTGTTTCTCATCTTTCTTCCATATTGTATTAGTAATTTAATATCTCTGTACTTAGAATCCCAATATTCTATGAAAAGATCCTGAACCACCCTCATTCCCCCTCCAAAATGAGGGTCATCTAAGAGATCAATAATGGTTTTTGAAGGAAACGAAGTTTTAACTCCATTGTCGTTAGGACAGTATTTTTCTACATGACTATCAGTTCGATAGAAGAGTTTTAATTTCATTCCATCTGGATTCCCGCTTGTGCGGGAATTGTAAATATCCTTGTCCTCACAGAAGTTAGGGCAGACACAAGCAATATAATTGTTCGGATAATTCGTGTATATTTTTAAATAAATCTGTCAGTAACAAATCAAAAACATAAAACCTTGTAGATTATCTTGAACCTAAATAAAAGGACTTGTAATATTCAGGCTGGTTTTTCCTTCTACTGGAATTTTTAGAGAACAAGGGGTTAAAAAAGGCAATGCTTCTTTTTTTGAACCATGACCACAAGGCACCCCTGCCAGAACGGGAAAAGAAACCCGCCGGGAAAAAGCTCGAAACACTTGTTTTACTTCCCAATCAAAATTTTTACTCCTATAATTAGACTGACCTTGTTTGAGTTTTGTAGTTTCTATTAGCTTTTTCCCACGAGCACTCAAAGTGCGGAGGAGGTAATTTCCTGACCTGCTCGGTATAAAATCCCCTAAAACTAAAGCTTTCACACCCTGAAATACACCCGCCTTCCACATTTGCCATAAAGCACGATCCAAACGATAAGGGGCCTCCCTTATATCTTCCAAAAATAAAATTTTATTTTTAAAAAAACTCATCCAGGGAGTGCCAATAGAACTTTGAATAAGACTTAAATTACCTCCCACTAAATAAGAGTGAATTTGTATTTCCTTTGTTGTTTTCTTTTTTATACCGGTTTGGTCTAGTGATTGAGAAAAATGATCTTTCTTGTTTTTGATTGAACCCTGTTTTTGGCTCACACATTCTGGATTCAATAGTTTTAATCCCGAAAAACTTTGCTGTTTTTGAATACCGGTAAGCAAGGCTTTAAACCTTCGTAAAGCAGCCGAAGAGCTGTCTTTTACATGCACTAACACCGGGAAATGCAAACTCGGCCATTTCCATTTTTGAGCTAAAAATAACTGAATCACTGTTACATCACTGTAACCAATAAAAATTTTAGGTTTCTGGGGTTGTTTCATTCTCAATAGATAAGGCATCAGTTTTTGACTTCCATACCCTCCTCTAATACACCATACAGCTTCCGAGTCAGACACTGTTAAAGCTTTTTTCAAAAACTGAAACTTTTCACTAGTAATAGCTGGCTTAATAAAAGAAGCTGTATCTGATACCTGTAAATTAACCGGCCTAACCTGAAGACGCGCTTTAAAGCCTAAAGCCTCCACCTGTTTAACTGATTCCTGGATCTGATCCACAGTGACAGAAGAGCCTGGAGCCACTAAATCAATTACAGAAGAAGAACTTAAAGAAGGAATAGTCATGACTTACTCTATAACACTTCTAAGCCTTATCGTAAAAATAAAAGTCCTTTTTTCCAGAGAGCTATAGCAAAAAAAGAAAAGGCAAATCGTTGCCTTCCTGTCCCGTGTAAACGGGAATCCAGTAAATGAACGAGACCCCTGTACGAGCACACTGTCATCCCCACGAAAGCACTGTCATCCCCACGAAAGCACTGTCATCCCCAC